>NZ_CP150231.1:2293214-2610000 GCF_037974225.1 Solibacillus sp. FSL R5-0691 | reverse complement strand
ACTTTTTGAGTAAACTCAAAAAAATCTGAACGCAATTACGCCAAGGCGAAATTGGTCTAAGTGTTAACTTTTGGTTAAGTTAATAAGGGCGCACGGTGGATGCCTTGGCACTAGGAGTCGATGAAGGACGGCACTAACACCGATATGCCTCGGGGAGCTGTAAGTAAGCTTTGATCCGGGGATTTCCGAATGGGGGAACCCACTATCTTTAATCGGATAGTATCTTCACGTGAATTCATAGCGTGTCGAAGACAGACGCAGAGAACTGAAACATCTAAGTACCTGCAGGAACAGAAAGAAAATTCGATTCCCTGAGTAGCGGCGAGCGAAACGGGAAGAGCCCAAACCAAAGAGCTTGCTCTTTGGGGTTGTAGGACACTCTATACGGAGTTACAAAAGAATGAACTAGACGAAGCGACTTGGAAAGGTCCGCGAAACGAGGTAAAAGCCCTGTAGTCAAAAGTTCATTCCCTCCAGAGTGGATCCTGAGTACGGCGGAACACGTGAAATTCCGTCGGAATCCGGGAGGACCATCTCCCAAGGCTAAATACTACCTAGTGACCGATAGTGAACCAGTACCGTGAGGGAAAGGTGAAAAGCACCCCGGAAGGGGAGTGAAATAGATCCTGAAACCGTGTGCCTACAAGTAGTTAGAGCCCGTTAATGGGTGATAGCGTGCCTTTTGTAGAATGAACCGGCGAGTTACGATTACGTGCGAGGTTAAGTTGAGAAGACGGAGCCGCAGCGAAAGCGAGTCTGAATAGGGCGAATTAGTACGTGGTCGTAGACCCGAAACCAGGTGATCTACCCATGTCCAGGGTGAAGGTGAGGTAACACTCACTGGAGGCCCGAACCCACGCACGTTGAAAAGTGCGGGGATGAGGTGTGGGTAGCGGAGAAATTCCAATCGAACCTGGAGATAGCTGGTTCTCTCCGAAATAGCTTTAGGGCTAGCCTCGTGATTGAGAATACCGGAGGTAGAGCACTGTTTGGACTAGGGGGGCATCTCGCTTTACCGAATTCAGACAAACTCCGAATGCCGGATATTTATACACGGGAGTCAGACTGCGAGTGATAAGATCCGTAGTCAAGAGGGAAACAGCCCAGACCACCAGCTAAGGTCCCCAAGTAATCGTTAAGTGGAAAAGGATGTGGCGTTGCTTAGACAACCAGGATGTTGGCTTAGAAGCAGCCATCATTTAAAGAGTGCGTAATAGCTCACTGGTCGAGTGACGCTGCGCCGAAAATGTATCGGGGCTAAACGATTCACCGAAGCTGTGGATGCATACTTTGAGTATGCGTGGTAGGAGAGCGTTCTAACAGCGTTGAAGTCAGACCGGAAGGACTGGTGGAGCGGTTAGAAGTGAGAATGCCGGTATGAGTAGCGAAACATGGGTGAGAATCCCATGCACCGTATGACTAAGGTTTCCTGAGGAAGGCTCGTCCGCTCAGGGTTAGTCGGGACCTAAGCCGAGGCCGATAGGCGTAGGCGATGGACAACAGGTTGATATTCCTGTACCACCTCCTCACCGTTTGAGAAATGGGGGGACGCAGTAGGATAGGGTAAGCACGCCGTTGGTTGCGCGTGTTCAAGCAGTAAGGCGTGTATGTAGGCAAATCCGCATACTTTAACGTTGAGCTGTGATGACGAGCTCGTATGAGCGAAGTTCCTGATTTCACACTGCCAAGAAAAGCCTCTATCGAGGTGAGAGGTGCCCGTACCGCAAACCGACACAGGTAGTCGAGGAGAGAATCCTAAGGTGTGCGAGAGAACTCTCGTTAAGGAACTCGGCAAAATGACCCCGTAACTTCGGGAGAAGGGGTGCTTCTTTGGGTGCATAGCCTAGAGAAGCCGCAGTGAATAGGCCCAGGCGACTGTTTAGCAAAAACACAGGTCTCTGCAAAACCGTAAGGTGACGTATAGGGGCTGACGCCTGCCCGGTGCTGGAAGGTTAAGAGGAGCGGTTAGCGCAAGCGAAGCTGTGAATTGAAGCCCCAGTAAACGGCGGCCGTAACTATAACGGTCCTAAGGTAGCGAAATTCCTTGTCGGGTAAGTTCCGACCCGCACGAAAGGCGTAACGATCTGGGCACTGTCTCAACGAGAGACTCGGTGAAATTATAGTACCTGTGAAGATGCAGGTTACCCGCGACAGGACGGAAAGACCCCGTGGAGCTTTACTGTAGCCTGATATTGAATTTTGGTACAACTTGTACAGGATAGGTAGGAGCCAGAGATCTCGGAGCGCCAGCTTCGAAGGAGGCGTCGGTGGGATACTACCCTGGTTGTATTGAACTTCTAACCCATGCCCCTTAGCGGGGTAGGAGACAGTGTCAGGCGGACAGTTTGACTGGGGCGGTCGCCTCCTAAAGAGTAACGGAGGCGCCCAAAGGTTCCCTCAGAATGGTTGGAAATCATTCGTAGAGTGTAAAGGCATAAGGGAGCTTGACTGCGAGACCTACAAGTCGAGCAGGGTCGAAAGACGGGCTTAGTGATCCGGTGGTTCCGCATGGAAGGGCCATCGCTCAACGGATAAAAGCTACCCCGGGGATAACAGGCTTATCTCCCCCAAGAGTCCACATCGACGGGGAGGTTTGGCACCTCGATGTCGGCTCATCGCATCCTGGGGCTGTAGTCGGTCCCAAGGGTTGGGCTGTTCGCCCATTAAAGCGGTACGCGAGCTGGGTTCAGAACGTCGTGAGACAGTTCGGTCCCTATCCGTCGTGGGCGTAGGAAATTTGAGAGGAGCTGTCCTTAGTACGAGAGGACCGGGATGGACATACCGCTGGTGTACCAGTTGTCTTGCCAAAGGCATCGCTGGGTAGCTATGTATGGACGGGATAAGTGCTGAAAGCATCTAAGCATGAAGCCCCCCTCAAGATGAGATTTCCCATTACGCAAGTAAGTAAGACCCCTGAAAGACGATCAGGTAGATAGGTTCGAGGTGGAAGTGCGGTGACGCATGCAGCTGACGAATACTAATCGGTCGAGGACTTAACCACATTTTATTGCACAAACTCAATGAAACGTTTATCCAGTTTTGAAAGAATGATCTTTCTAAGGGTTTCAAGACACATTAGTGGGTTGAAACCGATTAAGGAACGTCTACTAAAAGCACCACGTCCTGTGGTAACGTAGACGCCAGCACATCCATGTGCAAGTGAAGTGATGATGGCAAAGAGGTCACACCCGTTCCCATACCGAACACGGAAGTTAAGCTCTTTAGCGCCGATGGTAGTTGGGGGCTTCCCCCTGTCAGAGTAGGACGTCGCTTCGCTAGAATATTGGAGGATTAGCTCAGCTGGGAGAGCACCTGCCTTACAAGCAGGGGGTCGGCGGTTCGAGCCCGTCATCCTCCACCATTTCTAAATGCCGGTGTAGCTCAGTTGGTAGAGCAACTGACTTGTAATCAGTAGGTCGAGGGTTCGACTCCTTTCGCCGGCACCATTTAGAGAGCCATTAGCTCAGTTGGTAGAGCATCTGACTTTTAATCAGAGGGTCGAAGGTTCGAGTCCTTCATGGCTCACCAGTTTATATTTTATACTGCTTAGCGGGTGTGGCGGAATTGGCAGACGCACTAGACTTAGGATCTAGCGCCGCAAGGCGTGGGGGTTCGACTCCCTTCACCCGCACCATTTTAATTTCATATTACTGTCAGAGTAAAAATATCTTAAGCATTTTGCGGAAGTAGTTCAGTGGTAGAACACCACCTTGCCAAGGTGGGGGTCGCGAGTTCGAACCTCGTCTTCCGCTCCAAAAAATGCCGGGGTGGCGGAACTGGCAGACGCACAGGACTTAAAATCCTGCGGTGAGTGATCACCGTGCCGGTTCGATTCCGGCCCTCGGCACCATCTTTACAATAAACAATATGCGCCCGTAGCTCAATTGGATAGAGCGTCTGACTACGGATCAGAAGGTTGTGGGTTCGACTCCTGCCGGGCGCGCCATATTATTTCGGAATGTAGCTCAGCTTGGTAGAGCACTTGGTTTGGGACCAAGGGGTCGTAGGTTCGAATCCTGTCATTCCGACCATCATTTATGGGGCCTTAGCTCAGCTGGGAGAGCGCCTGCCTTGCACGCAGGAGGTCAGCGGTTCGATCCCGCTAGGCTCCACCATAATTTTGTAACCAAAATAAAGATCCTGGCGGTGTAGCTCAGTTGGCTAGAGCACTCGGTTCATACCCGAAAGGTCGTGGGTTCGACTCCCTCTGCCGCCATCTTAAAGGACCTTTAGCTCAGTTGGTTAGAGCAGACGGCTCATAACCGTCCGGTCACAGGTTCGAGTCCTGTAAGGTCCACCAGTTAACGTACTAATAATAATGGAGGTATACCCAAGTCTGGCTGAAGGGATCGGTCTTGAAAACCGACAGGCGGGTAACACCGCGCGGGGGTTCGAATCCCTCTACCTCCTCCATTTTTACAAACTGGGTACTGAAAACAGGTTGAACATCATATTATTGCGGGGTGGAGCAGTGGTAGCTCGTCGGGCTCATAACCCGAAGGTCGCAGGTTCAAGTCCTGCCCCCGCAACCAAATGGTCCCGTGGTGTAGCGGTTAACATGCCTGCCTGTCACGCAGGAGATCGCCGGTTCGATCCCGGTCGGGACCGCCATTTGTGGGTTTGTAGCTCAGTTGGTAGAGCATTAGATTGAAGCTCTAAGTGTCGGCGGTTCGATTCCGTCCAAACCCACCATATGCGGGTGTAGTTTAGTGGTAAAACCTCAGCCTTCCAAGCTGATGTTGTCGGTTCGATTCCGATCACCCGCTCCAGTTTTTAAATAGGGCCTATAGCTCAGCTGGTTAGAGCGCACGCCTGATAAGCGTGAGGTCGATGGTTCGAGTCCATTTAGGCCCACCATATTATTCCGAAGTAGCTCAGTTGGTAGAGCATCCGGCTGTTAACCGGCAGGTCGCAGGTTCGAGTCCTGCCTTCGGAGCCATTTTTCTATTTTTGGGGACATACTCAAGAGGCTGAAGAGGCGCCCCTGCTAAGGGTGTAGGTCGCGTAAGCGGCGCGAGGGTTCAAATCCCTCTGTCTCCGCCATCGGCCCGTTGGTCAAGTGGTTAAGACACCGCCCTTTCACGGCGGTAACACGGGTTCGAATCCCGTACGGGTCATACATAGAAAAGCGGAAAACGCTAAGTACTGTTACATGTACTTAGCGTTTTTTTGTTGCGTCAAAAGCTCTATAAAGATAATAAACAATGCTGCAATACTCAAAGAATTAATAATTTCTTACAAAATATTATGTTATTCAAATTTATAAAAACTAAGTTGAAATATAATTTTCCAATTAACCCACAACAGTTATCTTCTTTAAATGAATTATTTTATTAGTGTAGCTAAAAAAGCATATTTTTTCGATCACTACGTTGAAGGATGCACGATTAAAGGAGAATATGTTAGAAGGCAGGAGCGGAAATGTAGAAGGGATTTTCCAGTTATTAATTACCATAGAAGTAGTTCAGTTAAAGTAAATTAGAGGGGGAATAAACCTACTTATCCCTATAGTATATGAATAGAGGTATTAAATCCCCAATACCATTGTAAAAAGCAATTCAAAAGGTGAATAACAAGGATTTACTACCTAAGTCGTTGAACCCCAAATAAAGCAGCCGTATGCATAAATCCATCTAATGAATATACCCATTTTAAAGCATTTAATTTTGAATAATATTATTATAGAATAACATAGGATATTGAAGAAAATGGAGAATACTATAGAGATAGAGAATATATTGAAAAAACATTAGGATGAAATAATAAAAGATATAGACTAAAAAATAATGGTAAATGTATGGACGTTTCCTTGACAGTTTTAGTTGATAAAATGTATAAATAAGAAGTCGTATATTCTAAAACACTTGATATTTATCAGTAATATTAATAATTATATCAGAATGATTTATAAATATTAAAAACAAGTCTTGATAAAATTAGTCAAACATATTAGAATTTCGTTATACTAAGTAAACGTTTTCATGTGCAACTTCAATGGAATTATGGAAAAAATAGAAAAAAATATATTTTATAAAAATAATTTCAAAAAAGGTATTGCATTATAAAAAAAGTAATGATAATATAAATCTTGTCCTTAAGAGAAAGGACATGCGGTTACAAAAAAGTAACTTGCAAAGACCCATTGGAGGATTAGCTCAGCTGGGAGAGCACCTGCCTTACAAGCAGGGGGTCGGCGGTTCGAGCCCGTCATCCTCCACCATTTCTAAAATGCCGGTGTAGCTCAGTTGGTAGAGCAACTGACTTGTAATCAGTAGGTCGAGGGTTCGACTCCTTTCGCCGGCACCATTTAGAGAGCCATTAGCTCAGTTGGTAGAGCATCTGACTTTTAATCAGAGGGTCGAAGGTTCGAGTCCTTCATGGCTCACCAGTTTATATTTTATACTGCTTAGCGGGTGTGGCGGAATTGGCAGACGCACTAGACTTAGGATCTAGCGCCGCAAGGCGTGGGGGTTCGACTCCCTTCACCCGCACCATTTTAATTTCATATTACTGTCAGAGTAAAAATATCTTAAGCATTTTGCGGAAGTAGTTCAGTGGTAGAACACCACCTTGCCAAGGTGGGGGTCGCGAGTTCGAACCTCGTCTTCCGCTCCAAAAAATGCCGGGGTGGCGGAACTGGCAGACGCACAGGACTTAAAATCCTGCGGTGAGTGATCACCGTGCCGGTTCGATTCCGGCCCTCGGCACCATCTTTACAATAAACAATATGCGCCCGTAGCTCAATTGGATAGAGCGTCTGACTACGGATCAGAAGGTTGTGGGTTCGACTCCTGCCGGGCGCGCCATATTATTTCGGAATGTAGCTCAGCTTGGTAGAGCACTTGGTTTGGGACCAAGGGGTCGTAGGTTCGAATCCTGTCATTCCGACCATCATTTATGGGGCCTTAGCTCAGCTGGGAGAGCGCCTGCCTTGCACGCAGGAGGTCAGCGGTTCGATCCCGCTAGGCTCCACCATAATTTTGTAACCAAAATAAAGATCCTGGCGGTGTAGCTCAGTTGGCTAGAGCACTCGGTTCATACCCGAAAGGTCGTGGGTTCGACTCCCTCTGCCGCCATCTTAAAGGACCTTTAGCTCAGTTGGTTAGAGCAGACGGCTCATAACCGTCCGGTCACAGGTTCGAGTCCTGTAAGGTCCACCAGTTAACGTACTAATAATAATGGAGGTATACCCAAGTCTGGCTGAAGGGATCGGTCTTGAAAACCGACAGGCGGGTAACACCGCGCGGGGGTTCGAATCCCTCTACCTCCTCCATTTTTACAAACTGGGTACTGAAAACAGGTTCAACATCATATTATCGCGGGGTGGAGCAGTGGTAGCTCGTCGGGCTCATAACCCGAAGGTCGCAGGTTCAAGTCCTGCCCCCGCAACCAAATGGTCCCGTGGTGTAGCGGTTAACATGCCTGCCTGTCACGCAGGAGATCGCCGGTTCGATCCCGGTCGGGACCGCCATTTGTGGGTTTGTAGCTCAGTTGGTAGAGCATTAGATTGAAGCTCTAAGTGTCGGCGGTTCGATTCCGTCCAAACCCACCATATGCGGGTGTAGTTTAGTGGTAAAACCTCAGCCTTCCAAGCTGATGTTGTCGGTTCGATTCCGATCACCCGCTCCAGTTTTTAAATAGGGCCTATAGCTCAGCTGGTTAGAGCGCACGCCTGATAAGCGTGAGGTCGATGGTTCGAGTCCATTTAGGCCCACCATATTATTCCGAAGTAGCTCAGTTGGTAGAGCATCCGGCTGTTAACCGGCAGGTCGCAGGTTCGAGTCCTGCCTTCGGAGCCATTTTTTCTATTTTTGGGGACATACTCAAGAGGCTGAAGAGGCGCCCCTGCTAAGGGTGTAGGTCGCGTAAGCGGCGCGAGGGTTCAAATCCCTCTGTCTCCGCCATCGGCCCGTTGGTCAAGTGGTTAAGACACCGCCCTTTCACGGCGGTAACACGGGTTCGAATCCCGTACGGGTCATACATAGAAAAGCGGAAAACGCTAAGTACTGTTACATGTACTTAGCGTTTTTTTGTATAAAAAGGAGAGGTTCCAGTGAACGAATATTTAAAAGTATTTGATCAATATTATAAGCAAACTGGTATTGAACAACGTGATTTCATTCATGCAAACGGTTATTGGCATGAAGTATTTCATTGCTGGATTATTGAGAAAACAGATTGTGAATGGCGCATTTATTTACAGCTGAGAAGTAAAAATAAAAAGGATTATCCAAATCAATTTGATATTACAGCAGCCGGTCATCTACTCGCATCGGAGACGGTTGAAGATGGTGTACGCGAATTAGAGGAAGAAGTAGGGATTAACGTTAGGTTTTCGCAATTAATATCTCTTGGGGTCATTCCGTACAGTATAGACAATGAAAAAATTAAGGATTATGAGTTTGCAAATGTGTTTATATATGAGTTAAGGGGAGGAATTGAGCAGTTCACTCTTCAACGAGAAGAACTGGATGGCATATACTCTGTTGACTTAAATCAATTTATATTGCTTGCGACCAATAAAATAAAGAAAATTGAAGTATCGGGTTATAAATACGTAAATGAAAAACGTCATTATGAAACGAAGCAAATCGGACTGGAACAAATGTCTACACTGCCTGAAAGTTATTTGCTTGAGTTTATCCCGAGGATGAAACAAAAGTTAATTGAAGCAACCTGAAATTTAGGTTAGCTTCTTTTTTATCAAAAAAATTTAATTCACGATTGACCTTCACGTTGCGTCAACCTTTATAGTACTAATTAGGAGGTGATCATGTGCTAATTAATGAACTGGTCAAGCTTTCGGGTGTGAGTGCACGCACACTTCGTTATTACGATGAAATCGGCTTGCTGAGGCCTTCTGCAGTTGCGGAAAATGGTTACCGGCAATACAGCCAAGACGATATTGACCGGTTACAGCAAATACTATTTTACCGGGAGCTTGATTTTAAGTTAGAAGAAATAAAGAAATTGCTCGATCATCCTGATTATAAAGTAAAAGAAGCACTGAAAAAACAATTCGAGCTACTACAAAAGAAAAGACAATATATCGACGACTTACTAATAACGATAGAGCAAACAATCCAAATGATGGAAGGGGAACTTAAGATGACAAATGAACAGAAGTTTGACGTGTTTAAAAACAAATTGATCGAAGAAAATGAAAAGAGCTACGGTCAGGAAATACGTGATAAATACGGTGAAGCTCAAGTGGAAACGAGCAATAAAAAATTCAGGGATATGACAGAAGAACAATATAATGCGATGCAGCAACTGGAACAACAACTATTTGAACGCTTAAAAGAAGCGCTTGTGTCCGGGGATGTAACATCAGACATAGCAATGGAAGCAGCGGAACTTCATAAACGCTGGTTAAGCTTCTCCTGGGCAAAATATACTCCTGAAGCACATATAGGCCTAGCACAGATGTATGTAAGCGATGACCGGTTCACTGCTTACTATGATGAGCGTGTCGCTCCTGGAGCTACACAATTTTTGCATGATGTAATCACTGTTTATGCAGCGAACAAATAAGAAAAGATGTTTTAGAAATCCCCATAAAGGTAATATTTTATTAATGGAAAAAGGGGGATTTAATATGGATATCAATCAATTACAACAATTACGTAGCGTTTTAGAAGAGGAACTTGCGACATTGCAGGAGCATGTTAATGAAGAACCATCTTTAGATGAAACAGAAATAACGGCAGTTGATAATCATCCGGCAGATGCAGCAACTGATTTAACGACAATTGTTACGGAAAAAACATTAAGTGAACTGAAGGAAGACGAAATCGAAAGAATTCAAACAGCTTTAAATGCTATGGATGAGGGCACATACGGTGAATGTATCGTATGTGGAAAAGAGATTCCCTTTGAGCGTTTAGAAGCGGTTCCGACAGCTTTAACATGTATTGATCATGTAGAAGAAGTGGCAGAATAATAAAAGAGGTATGTTGACTGTACAACATACCTCTTTTAGTTTTAAATGAAATATGAAATTAATAGACCTACAGCCAACAAGAAACCGAAAATCGTGTTTGTTTGGGCTGTATATTTCATTGCCGGCATTACTTCCAGCGGTTTTTCTTTTGCTCGGAATAATTTAATCGCTTCAATCGGTTTTTTCACGCTTAATAATACAAGCAGTGCCCATGGTGTCAAATGACCTAGAACGATAAGAACAATGATCCAAATATACGAAACAATAAAGAAACCGGCCAGTACAGTTACTGCGTTATGTCGGCCAACTAAAATGGCCATCGTTTTACGTCCGCCTTCTGTATCTCCAACAATATCCCGGATATTATTTGAAAGCATAATCGCTCCGACTAAAATCATACTCGGCACAGAGATAATTACAGCATCAGCTGTTACATCGCCTGTTTGAATAAAGAAAGCAATCAGAACAATCCCCATACCCATTACTGCCCCTGAAACTAGCTCTCCGAACGGTGAATAAGCAATCGGATACGGTCCGCCAGTATACAGATAGCCGATCAGCATACATACAAGACCGACAGCAACAAGCCACCAGGATGTCATGGCACATATGTAAACGCCTAATAGCATTGCGATACCGTAAAAACTTAGCGCAATAGCCATAATAGTTTTTGGTGCTACACCATGTCGGACGATTGTGCCTCCAATACCGACTGAATTTTCATTATCCAGGCCAAGTTTATAATCATAATATTCATTGAACATATTGGTTGCTGCCTGTATGAGCATACTGGCAATAAGCATTGCAAAAAACAGTCCGAAATGAATTGTTTCATGATTTATAGAAAGTGCCATAGACGTACCTAATAATACAGGTACAAATGAAGCTGTTAATGTGTGGGGACGTGTTAAATGCCACCAAACTTTAAAACCCGTGTCCGCTTCAACGACTTTTGTCATAAAAAAACGCTCCTAACTAAATACAATTATCTAAACTATTGTAATGCAAATAAAACAAATTGAACAGAGTGAAGGGACAATACATGTAACGTTTGCTCGAAAAATGTTATGATAGGAACGTATTATTTACTGCGCGAACGCAAAAAAATAAGCAAATTATATAAAAATTCAGGCACGTATTAAAATAACGCTATACTTGCATCATACTTAGTGAATTTGCAACATGACGGAGGGAATTTTCATGCAACACAAGTGGTACAACGCCACTGAAATAGAAGTAGGCTCAAATTCAAAGCAAATTTTTTATATGGAAACAATTGAAGTAAGCCGATTATCCGCATTGGCATTTTTTGCTGCGGGCGAATCGAAATATAAAGGAAAACGCAACTACTGGCAAAATCGTGAAAAAACCTTCACATTGGTTGGTTTAGGTCATGCCTATACAATCGAAAACAATGCATCTGATGTCCGTTTCGATTTAGTGGAACGTGAATGGAAAAAACTGACGAGTCAAATCATAGAGGAAGATCAGCATCTGCAGCCAATCCTTTTTGGCGGCTTTACTTTTGATCCGCAAAATGAAGTTTCGGCAGAATGGACAAACTTCCCGCAAAGCTATTTTACTGTCGCAACACATCAGTTAGTTATTCGTAATGATAAAGCGTATGTAACAATTAACTATATTACGGATGAGGAAAACAGTGCGAAAACATTTGAAGCACTTCGTAAGGAACGTGATGAACTCATCCATGCAGCACAGGTGAAGGAAGTAAAAACTTATCCGAAACCGAAGATGACAAGCTATATGGAACCTTATAAGCAGGAATATTTAAATTCTATCAATAAAGTGACAAGCCTCATCAAAGCAAACGAAGCGCAAAAGGTTGTTATTGCCCGGTCTTTAGCATTGCAATTTGAGGAAACGATTACATCTCCGCAAATTTTGTCGCATGTCGTACATGAGCAGCCGGAGAGCTATTTGTTTGGCTTGGAGCATGGTGATTTACTGTTTTACGGTGCTTCACCGGAACGTTTAGTGAAGGTGGATAACGGTCGTGCCTATTCTTCATGTGTAGCGGGCTCGATTAAGCGCGGTACAACAGCTGAAGCCGACGAGGAATTAGGGAGAACGTTGCTGAGCGATCTGAAAAATCTTGGAGAGCATCATTATGTTGTGGAGATGATTACGGATACATTTAATAAAAATTGTACGGAAGTAAAAGTTCCGCATGGACCGAAGCTATTGAAAATCCGTGATATTCAGCATTTATATACACCGGTTGAAGGACAGTTAAATGATGATGCAACGATTTTGCAGCTTGTGAAACATTTGCATCCAACACCAGCTTTAGGCGGTGTTCCGCGTGAACAGGCAATGGAAATCATCCGGACATATGAGCCGATGAACCGAGGTCTGTATGCGGCTCCAATCGGCTGGCTGGATGCCGATGGAAATGGCGAGTTTGCAGTAGCAATTCGTTCAGCTGCATTAGTGCAGGATAAAGCGTATTTATATGCAGGCGGAGGCATTGTCGAAGATTCGGAAGCACAATCGGAATATGAAGAGACTCTCGTGAAATTCCGACCAATGCTTCGAGCTTTAGGAGGCCAGTTACATGAATGATCGTGAAGTATTATCCAATTATGTATATACAATAGTATCAGCATTAGTAGCATCTGGTGTAGAGCAGGTTGTCGTAAGTCCCGGTTCCCGTTCTACGCCGCTTGCCTATGCATTTGCGTCAACGAAGGAAATCGAAATGCATCGCCAAGTCGATGAAAGGGCAGCAGCATTTTACGCGCTGGGCCTAGCTAAATCGACTGCAAAACCGGTCGTACTCGTATGTACTTCTGGAACAGCAGCGGCCAATTACTATCCGGCCATTGTCGAAGCAAAATATGCCCGAGTGCCGCTAATTGTATTAACAGCAGACCGTCCGCATGAATTGCGTGAAGTAGGAGCACCTCAAACAATCAACCAAGTACGTTTATATGGGGAAAATGTGAAATGGTCAGCAGAATTTCCGATTCCGGATGAGGCACCGCAAACGCTTCCGTTTATCGAACGCCATACTGTCCGTGCAGTAAATATTGCAACGACAGCACCATTTGGACCGGTCCATTTGAATATTCCGTTCCGTGAACCGTTGATTATCGATTTTGCGGAAACGTTGCCAGCATCAAGCTATATTAAAAGCTATACAAATGAACTTCAGCCTGCCAAGCAAGCGGTAGCTGAACTGACAGAAATCATCGAACAAACAACGAACGGAATTCTGATTGTAGGGGAATTGCCGCTAGGAACGAACACGGAACATTTATGGGATTTTATTCGTGAAGTGAAATGGCCGGTAATGATTGAAAGCTTATCAAATCTGCGCACAGAAATACCGGAAGATTGCCAAATATATGCGATTACTACATATGATGCATTGATGAAAAATGAGCGCTTCAAGCGAAATGTTCGACCACAAACGGTCATTCGTTTCGGAGCACAGCCTGTTTCCAAATTTTTAATGCAGTTTATCGTACAGGCAAAACCGCAAAGCTATATTGTCATTGACGAAGATCCGATGTATAGGGATTCTACTCATATGTCGACACATTTCATTCACGCCTTGCCAGGAGAATGGCTGTCGAATGTGAAGTTAGCGCACTCTCGAGCAGAAATGGCATACGTTCAATTTTGGAAAATGGCAGATTTACTAGCTGCTGATGTCATTGAAAAGTATAGTGAATTTGCCGATGATGAAGGGGCAATGGTACAGGCATTCCTTACAAGTATTGAGGAGGACGCCGACATTTATGTTAGCAGCAGTATGCCGATACGTGACATTGATACATTTTTACTTACACAAAATCGTCCTGTTCAAATTTTCGCAAATCGCGGAGCAAATGGGATCGATGGAGTAACATCTACAGCACTGGGCTTCAGTAATGGCCGAAAAAACCGCAAAACGTATTTATTGATTGGCGATTTGGCATTTTTGCATGATGCCAATGCATTTGTAGCAAGCCGTTATCAAGAGTGCGATTTAACGGTACTTGTCATGAATAATGACGGGGGCGGCATCTTCTCGTATTTACCGCAATCGAAGGTAGATGAGCATTATGAAGATCTTTTCGGTACACCGACTGCATTGACATTCGAACAAATGGCCAAAATGTATGAGCTGGATTACGTAAAAGCAACATCATTGGAACAATTTACGGCTGCATTGTCTGAGGATAAACAAACATCGATTAAACTGATCGAAGCCTTTACTGATCGTGATGAGAATGTGAAGCAGCATCGTCAGCTGTGGGCGCGGATTCATGAGGTGATGGAACAATGGCTCGATTCACTGTAAAAGGGTTGGATGTGCATATTGAACAGTGGAATGAACAGGCAACTCAAACGGTTGTATTGCTTCACGGTTTTACAGGGAGCACAAATACATGGAAAAAGATTGTTTCGCAACTGCCTTCAAACATCCGATGTATTGCAGTTGATCTAATCGGACATGGTAAAACAGCAGCACCGACTACTGTTGAATTTTACTCGATGGCATTTCAAGTGGAACTGCTGCATGAACTGTTTCAACAATTAAAGCTAGATACTTTTACGCTGGTAGGCTATTCAATGGGAGGACGTGTAGCGCTGAGCTATGCGGTTCGTTATCCCTCTGGAATTGAGCATTTGCTTTTGGAAAGTGCTTCCCCAGGACTAGTGGAAGAACAGCAACGTACTACACGAAAACAGGCGGATGATACCCTTGCGGAAAAGATTCTTGCAAATGGGATTGAATCATTCGTAAACAAGTGGGAGAATATCCCGCTGTTTGCTTCTCAAAAAAAACTTCCTGCAGAAGTACAGCAGGAAATCCGTTCAGAGCGCATACAGCAGAGAGAAATCGGGCTTGCAAACAGTCTGCGCGGCATGGGAACGGGTGTAATGCCCGAACTTTGGGGTAAGCTTAATACATTAACAATGCCTGTAACACTCGTTACCGGTCAGCTTGACGAAAAATTCGTGCAATTAAACAATGAAATGCAAAAGCATATCGAAAAAGCAAATCATCTTACTATTCCAGCAGTTGGCCACGCAATTCATGTGGAAAATCCGACAAAGTTTGCTACAATAGTAAAGGAAACGATTTCATAACCGAATTAGGAGGCAATATATATGACAAAGCAACGTCTATGGACATCTTTACATACTTACGAAGATATTAAGTATGAATACTATAACGGAATCGCAAAAATTACGATTAACCGTCCAGAAGTTCGCAACGCATTCCGTCCAAAAACAACAGCGGAAATGATCGATGCTTTCACACGTGCTCGTGATGATGAGCGTGTTGGTGTAATTATTTTAACAGGTGAAGGCGAGCATGCATTCTGCTCAGGCGGCGACCAAAAAGTACGCGGTCATGGCGGCTATGTAGGCGATGACCAGATTCCTCGTCTAAACGTTTTAGACTTACAAACTTTAATCCGTAAAATTCCGAAACCGGTTGTAGCGATGGTAGCAGGTTATGCAATCGGCGGCGGCCATGTACTGCACGTAGTATGTGACTTAACAATAGCTGCAGAAAATGCACGTTTCGGCCAAACAGGTCCTAAAGTCGGTTCATTCGATGCTGGTTACGGTTCAGGTTACCTAGCACGTATCGTAGGACATAAAAAAGCTCGTGAAATCTGGTACTTATGCCGTCAGTACGATGCGCAGCAAGCACTTGAAATGGGCTTAGTAAACACAGTTGTACCATATGAGCAGTTAGAAGATGAAACAGTAAAATGGTGTGAAGAGATGCTTGAAATGTCTCCAACAGCATTACGTTTCTTAAAAGCTGCCATGAACGCAGACACAGACGGTTTAGCTGGTATCCAACAGCTTGCTGGTGATGCGACACTTCTTTACTACACTACTGATGAAGCAAAAGAAGGCCGCGATGCATTCAAAGAGAAACGTAAACCAGACTTCGGTCAATTCCCACGTTTCCCTTGATTTGTTCGTTATACTTTTCAAAAGGGATGTCCGAAAACTTTGGACATCCCTTTTCTTTACGATAGGAGGAAAAAGGGATGCAGCCAAACTGGATAAAGCAACGCGCCTATTTAACACCGAATCGAGTTGCACTGAGCTTTCTTGATGAGCAATGGACGTTTAAAGAGCTTTATTTAAAGTCTGTCAGCTTAGCCTATAAATTAAATACACTTCGTTTAACAAGTGGAAAGCGGGTAGCAATTTTAGCACCGTCTACACCGCCTTTAATCGAACTGCTCTATGGATGTATGCAGGCACAATGCGAGATGGTGCTGCTAAATGGAAGACTTGCAAAACAGGAGCTTGCGTATCAAGTTGAAGATGCAGAAGTGGATGCGATATTAGTAGCCGATGAAGAGCTTGCCAAACTTCCTGATGATGCCCGGATCATACCATTTTCCAAGCTCTATGAGACAACAGAATCGAAATATGAGATTGCTGCACAGTGGGATGAGAACTTTGCACTGACAATCATGTATACATCTGGAACAACAGGATTTCCGAAAGGTGTTTGCCAAACGGTTTCAAACCATAGTTCCAGCGCAGTCAGCTCGGCATTGAACTTAGGCATTTCAGAGAACGATACATGGCTTTGTACTGTTCCGATTTTTCATATAAGTGGTTTTTCGATTGTCGTCCGTTCATTGCTATATGGGATGAAAATACGTTTATATGAAAAATTCGATGCCAAAAAGTGTGCTCAGGAAATTATGGAAGGTACTGTTACGAAAATGTCGGTCGTTTCGGTCATCCTTGAAAACATACTTTCCGAAATGGAGCAGGCTGGTCAAAAAGCGCATCCGCATTTTACTACCGCTTTAGCAGGTGGTGGTCCGGTTCCTGTCGATTATTTAAAGCGTGCTGAAAAACTGGAGTTACGTGTTGCCCAAACTTACGGGATGACGGAAACATCTTCGCAAACCGCAACATTGGCAAACGAGGATGCGATGACACATATCGGATCTGCCGGCAAGCCGCTGTTCTTTAATGAAATAAAAATTGATGCAAAAGACGGGGAATCCATAGGTGAAATTTTAATCCGCGGACCTCATGTAACACCGAAGTATATCGGCCGATTTAAAGACAAACCGACCACTACTAATGGCTGGCTCCATACAGGGGATGTCGGATATTTAGATGAACAAGGTTATTTATATGTCGTCGATCGCCGCAGTGACTTGATTATTTCAGGTGGCGAAAATATTTATCCGGCTGAAATTGAAAACATACTTCTCGGACATCCGAATGTAAAAGAGGCGGGTGTTTGTGGAATGGAGCATGATAAATGGGGGCAAGTTCCTGTTGCTTTTATTGTTGCCAAAAAACAAATGACAGAACAAGAAATCATCGACTTCTGTACAGAGCATTTAGCAAATTATAAAGTCCCGAAACAAGTTCACTTTGTTACCCATTTACCTCGAAGCGGCTCCAATAAGCTTTTGCGAAGAAAACTGATGCAGCTGCTGGAAGAGTGATAAAGAAATGAAAAGGTCCAAGCATACATTGAATGCTTGGACCTTTTTGTATGATTAATGGCTTAAAGCTTGTTTGAGAACATCCATATTTTTACGCATTAATGTAAAGTAGTCTTCATTGTTTTGGATATCTTCTTTTGTTAAAACACTTAAATTATGCAATGTTAATGTTTCTGCATTTACTTCTTTTTGAATAATTTCCGTTAATTTAGATGAAACATTTTGCTCAAAGAAAATATATTGGATATCTTCTTTATTTGCTAAATCAACAATTGTCGTTAATTCCTTTTGCGAAGGTTCACTTTGTGAGTTAAGACCAGCGACAGGAACTTGATTGAAACCGTAATGTCCCGCAATATAGCCGAATGCTGCATGCGATACAAAGAATGTTTTATTCGTCGTAGCGGCAGCCATCTCTTCAAAGTCTGAATGTAATGCTGCAAGCTCTGTTACTAATTGCTCGTAGTTTGAATTAAAAGTTGCTTCATGTTCCGGTAATGCATCGACAAGTTCATCTTTAATCGTTAATGCCAACTGCTGTGAAATGACCGGGGATAACCATACATGGGCATCATGTTCTTCATGTGCATGCTCTTCTCCGTCATCATGTCCGTGGTCATCATGTTCCTCATGCTCGGCATGTGTATGACCTGTTGAAATATGAAGCTGATCTTCCGTTACATCAGCAGCAGTAGCAACTAATTTTACATCTTCATTTGCCAAAGTTTTTTGCGCATTTTCAACAAAACCTTCGAGTCCAAGACCGATGTAGAAAAACAAATCCGCATCTGCTAATGCCATCATGTCTTTTTGGGTTGGTTCAAATGAATGTTCATTTGCACCTGCTGGATAAATAGAAGAGACATCAACATACTCTCCACCGATTTGCTCTGTGAAGTACTGCAATGGATAAACGGTAGTATAAACCGAAAGGGCATCTCCATTTTGCTGTGATTCGTTTTTATCTTTTTTAGTATCCTCTGCATTACAAGCAGCTAATAATAAAATTAGCGTAAACATCGAAATGATTGAAAACCATTTTTTCATTATAAGTAAATCTCCTTAAATAGTAATAATTACGATTTGTATTTTTGAACATTTTCAATCATACAGGATTCAATAAAAAAAAACAATATAAAAAGCCTTCGAAAATTACTTTTTTTTCGAAGGCCATTTTTCAGGTACTGGATCGAATCCACCTGGGTGAAGCGGTTGACATTTTAGTATTCGAATAACGGTCATGATCGATCCTTTTATTGCACCATGCTTTTGAATTGCTTCAATCCCATAGTGTGAACATGTCGGATGGAACCGGCAGGAAGGCGGCGACATGGGCGAAATATATTTTTGATAAAGACGAATGAATCCGATAAATAGTTTTTTCATTGCTGTTTGTGCTCTCCATTTTTATAAGTCCGGATTGGTTTGGCATCAACGGTTTGTTTTAATGATACGCTGTTTTTCCGGGCAAGTAAAATAATAGAGAATGCGAATATTCCCATAATCGTTACGATCACTATCAATACAATAGGTAAGCTCATGTTTTTCACCTCGCTCTCTTCCATTTTACAGGAAAAAAACAGGGTATGTGTGAATAATGGTTGAACTAAATGTTTTAAGAAGTGATAGAACGGATATAATACAACCATGATACATTTCTAAAAATAATAGAAATAGTAAAATATCAGGATTAAAATTTCGCTTAGAAATTTTAAAAATAATTTATGAGGTGAAGGACAATGGCAAAGAAACAATTAAACACACAATTAAATGATTTAGTAGCAACATGGTCGGTAATGTATACGAAGTTACATAACTATCACTGGTATGTAAACGGACCATCATTCTTTACATTACACGTAAAATTTGAAGAACTTTACAACGAAGTAACACTTAACTTAGATGAAATCGCAGAACGTATTTTAACAAAGGGCGGTAAACCTGTTGCCACATTAAAGGAACATTTAGATCTTTCTTTAATTGAAGAAGCATCAGGCAAAGAAGAAACAGAAGAAATGGTAGCTATCTTAATTAAAGACTTCAATACAATTATGGATGCTTTAAATAAGGCAATGGAAACAGCTTCTGAAGAAGGCGATGACCGCACAGAGGATTTACTGAATGCTCAATTCCAAAGCCTTGAGAAACATACATGGATGTTAAATGCTTATTTAGGCAAATAATATCAGAAAAACGACTCCAAACTCGGAGTCGTTTTTTTGTTGAATTCAGCGGTCTTTGCGATACGGTATGACTGTGCGTTTCCTTACGATGTATAAATGCGATTATTGCCGTCCACCTTAACTATGAGGTGAGAATAATGGGAAAAAATAATGTTTATGTATCCGTTGCCAATTTAACATGCAATCTGCATCCGGGGTCATCCTATGAATTTGTACTGAAAATGGAGCCGTTCAAAGCGCGTGTATTTATGAAGCTGTTCAATCAGATGCAGGAACTGGAGGCGTCAAATGCATTCCGGGCCCATATGCCGTTTATTCCATATCATTTGGACAGATTAAATCATGAGATCGACCACCGTCTGAAAAAAGTCTATGCGCTGATACATGAATTCGGTGATGAGGAAACGAAAAAATTCGTTGAGCAACTGCCTTACTTTACTCGTTAAATAGGCGATTTGATTGAACGGGTGACATCTGTTCGTTACACTATATAGTAGGAGTTGAGCGAAAAGATGTTTACATTTATCGATGAAAATAATTTACAAGTTGATTTAAGATTTGATGAAGGTCCATTCGAAGTTGAACCGAAGCATGTATTGGCGCTCGTACAATATAAGGGGAAATGGTTATGCACGATTCATCACCGTAGAGGTGTTGAGTTTCCAGGTGGCAAGCAGGAACCCGGCGAGACGTTGTACGAAGCGGCTGTCCGAGAGGTTTACGAAGAAGCAAATGTAGTCATAGAAGATGTAAAGTGGTTTGCCTACTACATTGTGCATGATGAGGTTCCGTTTTGCAAAGCGGTCTTTACTGCTAAAGTAAAGGCCATCGAACCTTTTACAGGAGACCATGAAACGGAAGGCATGTTATGGCTGACAGAAGAGGAGCTGTGGCAGCAGCCAAAATTGAGTTTCTATATGCGGGATGCAGGAATGAAAAAGATGTTGCAGGAAGTGAAAAATCATGAACGACAATGGTAAGATTTTTTCGATACGCAATTACCCGTCACCAAATCCTCATATCCGGTTAGATGAAATCACGTATTGGTCACAAGGACTGCGTGTAAAAGGATTACTGGCGCGTCCTATAGCCTCTGGTACATATGAAGCGCTTTTATATTTGCGCGGGGGACTTCAATCGATTGGCATGGTCAGACCTGCACGTATCGCCCAATTTGCGATGCAGGGCTTCGTTGTATTTGCCCCGTATTACCGCGGAAATCGCGGAGGGGAAGGGAAGGACGAATTTGCCGGGGATGACCGTTATGATGCGGTAAACGGCATAGAAGTACTGAAGCAATTTATTCAGGTGGATAAAGTGAATTTATATGGTTTTTCCCGCGGCGGGTTAATGGTATTGTGGACAGCAATTTTACGTAAAGATATTAAATCGCTCGTAACATGGGCAGGAGTATCAGATGCGACCGCAACATATTGGGAGCGTGTGGATATGCGGCGCGGATTGAAAAGAATCGTTGGCGGTACGCCAAATAAAGTACCGGAAAACTATGATGACCGTACACCATTATTTGAAATCGAAAAACTTCAAACCCCCGTCCTCATTATTCACGGTACAGAAGATCAGCATGTTGATATCGAGCATGCCTATAAATTGGAGCAATATTTAAAAAGGGAAGGGAAATCTGTTGAGACATGGTACTCATCCGGATTAAAGCATCACTATCCCCCAAACCTGAACCGAGACACTGTGAAAAATTTATGTGACTGGATGAAACGTCAATAGATACACAACAAAAAAGGGCAGGGACATAAGTAGAATTATTGTTAAAAAAGAGGAAAGCCTTTATTAAGAAACGGATATATTGCAAAATTGATTGGAATGGAGGGCGACTCCTGCGGGAATAGCGTGACGCCTGAGACTACAGGCTCAGGCCACGCCCGCGGAAAGCGTCCCGGAATGGAAATCAATTTTAACGCTCAGCAAAAAAACGCTATTTTTCTCAGAGAAAAATAGCGTTTTTGGGGTTATGTCCAAGTCTCTTTCAGTTGAATAAACATAGCTGATTAGTAAATTATACTAATGGACCGCCTTTTAGGACGATTTCTTCATCAACATTCTCGAATTTCTTGAAGTTGTTTTTGAACAGTTCAGCAAGTTCAGAAGCTTTTTTGTCGTATGCCACTTTGTCTGCCCATGCATCACGAGGATTTAATACATTTGTTGGTACACCTTCAATTTCTACTGGGATGTTTAATCCGAAGACAGCATCTTTTGTAGTGTCAACATTGTTTAATTTACCTTCGATTGCAGCGCGAACCATTTTACGTGTATATGAAAGCTTCATACGGCTACCTACACCGTATTCGCCACCAGTCCAACCAGTGTTTACTAAGAATACTTGTGAACCGTGCTCATCAATTTTCTTACCTAATTGCTCAGCATAAACTGTAGCAGCAAGCGGTAGGAATGGAGAACCGAAGCATGTAGAGAATACTGGTTCCGGCTCTGTTACACCGCGCTCTGTTCCGGCAAGTTTAGAAGTGAAACCGCTTAGGAAGTGATACATTGCCTGCTCTTTCGTTAATTTAGAGATAGGAGGTAAAACACCGAATGCATCGGCTGTTAAGAAGACGATTGTATTCGGATGACCTGCTACTGATGGCAATACAATATTGTCGATAAAGTCGATTGGGTAAGCAACACGTGTGTTTTCTGTTAAAGAACCGTCTGCATAGTCGCATTCACGTGATTCAGGGTCTACTGCCACGTTTTCCAATACTGAACCAAAGCGGATCGCATTGTAGATTTCCGGCTCATTTTCAGCAGAGAGGTTGATTGTTTTTGCGTAGCAACCACCTTCAATGTTGAATACACCGTTGTCAGACCAGCCGTGCTCATCATCACCGATTAATTTGCGGTCTTTGTCAGCTGATAACGTAGTTTTCCCTGTACCAGATAAACCGAAGAATAATGCTACATCGCCTTCTTCTCCAACGTTGGCAGAGCAGTGCATTGGGAAAATACCTTGTTCAGGTAATAAGTAGTTCATAATACCGAAGATTGACTTCTTCATTTCACCTGCGTACTCAGTTCCGCCGATTAAGATGATTTTCTTTTCAATAGATGTTATAATAAATGTTTCCGATCCAGTACCGTCTACTTCCGGATCTGCTTTGAAGTTTGGCGCAGATACGATTGTAAACTCGGCAACGTGTTTAGCCAATTCGTCTGCTGTTGGGCGGATGAATAATTGATGACAGAATAGGTTATGCCAAGCATATTCATTAATTACTTTAATAGATAATTGAGAATCTTTGTCTGCACCGGCAAAACCGTTGAATACATATAACTCGTCGCGTTCTTTTAAGTAATTTAAAACTTTTACATAAAGTTTATCAAATACTTCTGCTGAGATCGGACGGTTGACTTTACCCCAATCGATTTTGTCTTTTGAGATTTCTTCTTCTACTATATATTTATCTTTAGGAGAGCGGCCAGTATATTTGCCTGTTTCAGCGCGTAAAGCACCCTCAACAGTTAGCGTTGCTTCTCCGCGTGATGTCGCTTTTTCAATTAATTGCGGAACAGATAATTGAGTTTTGATGTTTTCCCCGTTTAAAAGTTCTTTCAGCTCGTTAGCAATTTCTACCGAATTCATCTATTAAATACCATCCTTTTTTATAGTATTCCCTTATAGAGGGGAGTTGATTCCTAATTCAAAAATAGTATAACACATTAAGTGAAATAATCTATACTAATTGCAAATTATTTTTTCGTAAATTTTGACATATCGAAAAAAGTCAAAATTTGTTGACAGTCATTGATTTTTTGCGTAAGATGTTTAATTGAACGGATACTCTTATCCCGAGCTGGTGGAGGGGCAGGCCCAATGAAACCCGGCAACCTGCGTATATTTTATACGTGTTGGTGCCAACCTGATGCAAGGGCAAAATTTCCCTTGAACGATAAGAGTGAAAGGTAACGAAACGTAATATCCTTTCCTCACGTGTGATGAACACGGCTATGAGCGAAAGGATTTTTTTTATTCTGTTTTACAATTTCGTACTGAGCGAAAATTATATAGTTACAGCCTTTCAGACCCTCGTGTTAAAGCAAATATAGCTTGACGTTAAAAAGGCCGGATACGCATATGCGTAAGCGCTGAAATATAACGGACATGGGTAATGAGTACCGTATCAATAAAAAACAATTGCCAAAGTGATTTAGGAGGAAATGACATGACAAATCGTCGACTGTTTACATCAGAAAGTGTAACGGAAGGACATCCGGACAAAATTTGTGATCAAATTTCGGATGCCATTTTAGACGCTATTTTAGCTGCAGATCCAAATGCACGTGTAGCTTGTGAAACTACGGTAACAACAGGCTTAGTATTAGTATCTGGTGAAATTACAACGTCTACTTATGTAGATATGAAGGGTATTATCCGCGATACAGTAGCAGAAATCGGCTATACACGCGGTAAGTACGGTTTTGATGCTGAAAATCTTGCAGTATTAGTAGCAGTAGGAGAGCAATCACCTGACATTGCACAAGGTGTTGACCAGGCATTGGAAGCACGTGAAGGTTCAATGACGGAAGATGAACTTGAAGCAATCGGTGCAGGTGACCAAGGTTTAATGTTCGGTTATGCATGTAACGAAACACCGGAACTTATGCCGATGCCTATTTCTTTAGCCCACAAATTAGCGCGTCGTTTAACAGAAGTGCGTAAATCAGGGGAATTGGAATATTTACGTCCGGATGGTAAAACACAAGTGACAATTGAATATGATGAAAACAATGAACCTGTTCGTGTGGATACGATCGTTATTTCAACACAGCATGATGAAGAAGCAACATTGGAACAAATCCAAACAGACATTAAAGAACACGTGATTAAACCGGTAGTTCCTGCACATTTATTGGATGAAGCTACAAAATACTTCATCAACCCGACAGGTCGCTTCGTAATTGGCGGACCTAAAGGAGATGCAGGTCTTACAGGTCGTAAAATTATTGTGGATACTTACGGAGGTTATGCACGTCACGGCGGCGGGGCATTCTCAGGTAAGGATGCAACAAAAGTTGACCGTTCTGCAGCATATGCAGCACGCTATGTTGCTAAAAACATTGTAGCAGCTGGCTTAGCTGACCGTGCTGAAGTACAACTGGCGTATGCAATCGGTGTTGCACAACCAGTGTCAATCGCAGTTGATACATTCGGTACAGGTAAAGTGGCAGAATCAGAAATCGTAAACTGGGTTCGTGAGCTATTTGATTTACGTCCTGCAGGCATTATTAAAATGCTTGATTTACGTCGCCCGATCTATAAGCAAACAGCAGCATACGGTCATTTCGGTCGTACAGATTTAAATGTACCATGGGAAAATACGGATAAAGCAGCTGAACTGAAAGCAAAAGCAGGAATTTAATAAAATATAAAGGAGCATCCAGTTAGATGGAGTGCTCCTTTTTTATAATTTCTTTTAAATTTCCTATATAATAGGTAGAGATTCCGAAAAATAATATTTGAGTGTAAAATTATTTCTGAAGTGATTTATAGTATTGACCCTTCGCCACATATTCGGAAATAATCCGGTCCATATCTGCGCGGTCTTCTGCCGTTACTTCACGTACGACTTTTGCTGGTCGACCCATCGCTAAACAATTAGGAGGAATCACTTTTCCCGGTGGAACAAGACTGCCGGCACCGACAAATGCTCCTTCGCCGATTACGGCACCGTCCAATATGATGGAACCCATACCAACTAAAGCACGTTTCTTAATTGTACAGCTATGTAATGTAACTTGATGACCTATTGTTACTTCATCTTCAATAATGAGAGGATAAGCAGGGCTTTGGTGAAGGCAGCTCAAATCCTGTATGCTGACACGCTCTCCGATTATTGTTTTGTTGACATCGCCGCGGATGACCGTGTTAAACCAGATTGAAGTTTCGGCTCCGATTGTTACGTCACCGGTAACTGTGGCATAGTCGGCAATAAATGCGGAAGGGTGGATCGTCGGTTCTTTATCCTTATAAGGGTAAATCATTTTCAATTCCTCATTTCTTCTATAAAATTGTAGATAAATCTATAGATATCGTAACAAAACGTGAAGATTTTTCAATTAACATTTCTTTTAGAACGGAATGTATTATAATTAAACAAATAAAAAGTAATATAATGATGCCGGTGTTAAAGAAGGTGTAACATCGTATTTTTTTGATACAGTTTAACAACTCTGACCTCTATTAAAGGTCACGTATTTATGACAGTAAAATAATTTATATGTAAGGAGTATGGCCATGTGGAAATGGGAAACAGAGCAACAACCAAAAGCCGTAGTCGTTATTCTTCATAGCGCATATGAACATCATCGGTGGTACGCATGGTTAATCGAAAAGTTCCGCAGTTCCCACTTTCATGTTGTAATGGGAGATTTGCCGGGACATGGTGAACAAGGAAAGTATACAAAGTATCATGATGAGGATTTTAAAGAATATTACAAGTATACAAAGGTGTTATTGAAAGTGGCACTGGAATATAATTTACCGCTTTTTATCGTCGGAAATGGGCTAGGAGCTGCAATCGCTACGTATGTGCTTCAGAACAATAAAATAGAATGTGCGGGTGTTGTATTAACATCCCCTTGGTTTAATTTAAAGCTGGCACCTGGAAAATTGTCGAATGCTTTATCAAGCTTCAGCGCTATTACATCCAATGTTAAGCTGAAACATGAATTGGAGCCTCATCATCTTACACGGAATACAGATGTGTTAATGGAATTGAAAGAACAATTACCGTTAACGAGCATGGTGACGGTTAAATGGTATCGGGACTGGCAGCAGATGACTCGGACAATCCGTAATCCCGAATTGAAGTTTCCGGATATCCCTGTATTATTAATGACAGGTGAAAATGATAGAGTAACAGACATCAGTACATCAAAGAAATGGATTACCGAGCATTCGCTTTCAGAGTTTCATTACAAGCAGTGGAAAGGCTGTCTTCATAGCCTGTATTTTGAATTAGAGCGGGAAGATGTCTTTAAATTTACGATTGATTATATTAACAATGTTTTAAGAGATTTGGGCTATATTATTGAATAGTGAAGAACCTAACAAACTTGCAATTTGTTAGGTTTTTTTTAAAAAATAAAAAAATATATCGAAATTTTCGAATATTTGTAATATACTAAATTTCGAATTAATACATTATTTCAACAAGGGGGGTATAATATGGATTTTTTGAATGATTTTGTAGGGTGGGCCAATAATATTTTATGGGGCCCGGTAATGATTTATGGTATTTTAATCGTTGGTTTGTTTTTCTCTATCCTTACAAAATTCGCCCAGGTCAGGCTAATTGGAGACATGTTCAAGTTAATGTTCTCAGGGAAAAAATCAGAAGCAGGTGTTTCGTCATTCCAGGCATTATCGATTGCATTGTCGGGGCGTGTCGGTACAGGTAATATTGTCGGTACCGCAACTGCAATTGCATTCGGTGGACCGGGTGCAGTGTTCTGGATGTGGGTTACTGCATTTATCGGTGCATCAACGGCTTATATGGAGTCGACATTAGCTCAGATTTACAAAGAGAAAAAAGATGGGCAATATCGTGGTGGGCCGGCATTCTATATTGAAAAGACAACAGGTATTCGCGCATTAGGTGTTATTTTTGCCATTGCGATGATTGCATCCGTTGCATTTTTAATGCCAGGTGTTCAGGCAAATGCCATTGCAGGTGCTGTTGATAATGCATTCGGGATTGAACCATGGATTACAGGTCTTATTACAATTCTTTTATTAGCAGTCATTATTTTTGGTGGTGTTAAGCGTATTGCGAATGCTGCCCAGATTTTAGTTCCATTCATGGCATTAGCTTATTTGTTAGTAGCGTTTATAATCATTATTATGAATATTACAGCAGTGCCTGAAGTATTTGCTTTAATTTTCCGTAGTGCATTCGCTACCGACGCTGTATTTGGCGGCATGATCGGTAGTGCGATTTTCTGGGGCGTAAAACGTGCCATCTACTCAAATGAAGCAGGTCAAGGTACTGGACCGCATCCAGCAGCAGCTGCAGAAGTTTCCCATCCTGCTAAGCAAGGATTGGTACAGGCGGCTTCAGTTTATATTGATACAATCTTAGTATGTTCTGCAACAGCATTAATGATTTTATTCATGGGTACATACAATGTCCATGAGGGTAGTCAAGACGGAGCTCTAATCGAAGCAAAAATGGATGAGTCAATTACGTATTCAGGCTTTACACAAGCTGCTGTAAATGAAGCGTTCCCTGCTTTAAATAACTTCGGTTCAGGGTTTGTCGCAATTTCATTATTCCTATTCGCATTCACTACATTAATGGCATACTACTATATCGCTGAAACGAATGTTTCGTATATGTTTAATGGTGGTGCAAGACGAATTGGAATATTCTTAATGAAGTTCGTATTATTGGCTTCGGCATTTTACGGTACGGTTAAAACATCCGATTTAGCTTGGGCATTTGGTGATGTCGGGTTAGGATTAACGGTATGGATTAACGTAATTATGCTATTGTTCATCATGAAGCCAGCCCTCATTGCACTGAAAGATTATGAGCAACAGAAAAAAGAAGGCAAAGATCCAGTGTTTGATCCGAAAAAACTCGGTATTAAAAACGCAGATTTCTGGGAGACATATAAGCAAGATGAATAGAAAAAAAGGGGCAGCTCTTAAAAAGCTGCTCCTTTTTTCGTGGAATAATACAGGTGTAATGCTTCGAACTGTTCCTTAGTAAAATCTTTTTGTCCGCGAATATATTTTTCGTATAGATTATAGTAACAGATTGTTAAATATTCATCGTTGTGATGATGAGTGTATGGCGGATAATTTTCAGGAATATGAAGATCGGCAAAATAACGTTCCATCTTATCGATTGTCCGTATCGTAATGCCTCGCGCGCGCATCTCCTCCAGAACAATTTGTGTATAAATATATAAATCCTCTTTCGGGTACTCGTAAATATAATTGATCAGTACATGTTTGTCTTCTTTGGCAAAAATGCTGTTCAGCTCACGCCACTGGGCAAGCAGCTGACTTTTCGGGATAAAAGGGATTAGCTCGGTATGCCATAAACGCATCGGTTCACCTCATTAAAGAGCTAAGAAAACTTAGCCCTCTATCGGAAATTCTTTTACTTTTTCTAATGCAATGATAAATGGGGGATCATTTTTCTGATTCATAAATTCATAGCGCAGCACATGTACATGTTTTTGCGGTAAATCACTTACATAGCGAATCACTTCATCACGCTCGTCTTTTCCGCCTTCATGACCATGATAAACGACTAAAACGATCATTCCCCCCACCTTTAACAGCTTTAACAAACTTTCAATCGCTTGGATTGTAGTGTTCGGCTTTGTCACAATTTCATGATTGCTGCCTGGCAGATAACCAAGATTGAAAATTGCGGCTGAAACAGGTTTGTGAATATAGTTTGCGACATTTTCATGCCCGTCTTTCAAAACGATCGCCCGGTGCTCAAGTGCATGATCAAGCAGGCGGTGCAGTGTGGCATCAACCGCTTCCTTTTGTACGTCAAATGCATATACATAGCCGTCATCTCCAACGAGATTTGCCAGAAAAAGCGTATCATGTCCATTTCCTGCAGTTGCATCGACCGCAATATCACCTTCGGAAACGGACATTTCCAACAAGGTTTGGGCATATTGAAGAACACGTTCTAATTTCATTTTGTCACATCCGCCTTATAAAACTTCCCTTGATAAGAGCCACGACGTTCCAGCTCCGCATCAATTCCGTTCAGTACTTCCCATTTGTTGACAGACCACATCGGACCGATCATTAAATCGATTGGACCATCACCTGTAATACGGTGGACGATCATTTCGGGCGGGATAATTTCCAGCTGATCTGCTACGAGTTGGATATAAGCATCTTTTTCCATAAACTCAAGCATGCCTTTTTCGTATTGCTTTACAAGTGGTGTTCCTTTTAAAAGATGCAGAAGATGGATTTTGATGCCTTGTACATCAAGCTTCGCCACTTCACGGGCTGTTTCCATCATCATATCGTAATCCTCTAAAGGCAATCCGTTAATAATATGTGTCACAACACGAATCCCATGCTTGCGCAGTTTATTGACACCTTCTACATATGTCGCATAATCATGTGCACGGTTAATTAAATTTGCTGTTTTTTCATGAACTGTCTGAAGCCCCAGTTCAACCCATAAATACGTACGTTCATTTAACTCTGCCAAATATTCTACAACATCATCCGGCAAACAGTCGGGACGGGTTGCAATTGAAAGTCCCATAACTCCTTCACAGGCAAGTGCTGCTTCGAACTTTTCCTTTAATACTTCAAGTGGAGCATGTGTATTTGTATACGCTTGGAAGTAGGCCATTGTTAAACCGTCTTTCCATTTGTGCTCCATCTTTGCTTTAATCTTTTCGAACTGTACCGGAATCGGATCGACTTTACTGCCCGCGAAGTCTCCTGATCCTGCTGCCGAACAGAAAGTGCAACCGCCAAAAGCGACCGTACCGTCGCGGTTTGGACAATCAAACCCTGCATCCAAAGCAACCTTGTAAACTTTCTTTCCGAATTCATTTCGTAAATAGCGATTCCATGTATAATAACGTTTCCCGTCTGACGGGAAAGGGAAATTTGTTTCAGTCATTCCTTGCTCACTCCTCTAACGTATTATTCTAACACGGACAGTACACCGTGTCCTACTAGAAATCTTTTTCTTGTACAAATTCCTTTTAAAGAATAAACTAGTAAATTGAGCAAATATTGAAGGAGGAAGTTGAGTGCCGAAACAAGTATGGTTTTTAATTATTGGCACATTCGTAAATACGGTCGGAAATTCATTTTTATGGCCTTTAAATAGTATTTATATTCATGATCATTTAGGTAAATCTTTAACTACCGCTGGGATTGTCCTTATGCTAAATTCATTGGCAGGTGTATTCGGCAATCTAGTAGGTGGTTATTTATTTGATAAATTAGGTGGCTATAAAGCAATTTTAATTGGGGTTGTATTTAATTTAATCTCAATCACTCTGTTGACCATCTGGCATGACTGGCCGCAGTACATTGTATTTTTAACGATGTTGGGCTTCAGTGGAGGGATTGTATACCCGGCGATTTATGCAATAGCAGGGAGTGCCTGGCCTGAAGGGGGTCGACGTGCGTTCAACTCTATCTTTTTGGCAAACAACGTAGGGGTCGCAATTGGCCCGGCATTGGCAGGTATTGTTGCCGATATTAAGTTTGACTATGTATTTAGTGCGAATCTATTTTTCTATGTGGTATTTTTTGTGCTTGTCCTTACGACCTATAAACGTTTTGATATGAGGGGACTGACAACCAAACCGTTCTCAGGAAATGAGACAAAAAGAAGAAACAGAGGACCGATTGTGGCGATCAGTATATTAAGTATTTCTTTAATCGTCTGCTGGTTAAGCTATTCCCAATGGAGCGCGACCATTTCCTCTTATACACAAGGGCTTGGAATGAGCCTGTCCGAATATAGTTTACTATGGACAATTAATGGCTTCATGATCGTCGCAGTTCAGCCGGTTATCCGACCACTAATAACACGCTGGGAAAACAAAATAAAACATCAGCTGGTGCTGGGTCTCATATTGATGTCGTTTTCTTATATCGTCGTTTATTTTGCACAGGACTTTAAGATGTTTGCTGCGGCTATGGTCATTTTGACATTCGGGGAAGTATTCTTTACACCGGTAATCCCGATGATTGCCAATAAATTGGCGCCTCATGGACAAGAAGGTTTCTATCAAGGACTCGTCAATAGTGCTTCAACAATTGGACGGATGATAGGCCCTGTTTTTGGCGGGTTAATGGTAGATTTATATGGCATGCAAATTTTGATGCTTATACTATCGTTACTCATTATTCTCGCTATTATTCCGTGTCTGGTCTTCGATCGAACACTAGGTAACGAACAAACATAAAACAGTTACTTGTACTTTTGTGCTGAATTCGTTAAAATGAATGAAATAATAATATTGACTGTGATGAGGAATAGTAAATGGACGCACTTTATAGAGAGCTGGCGGCAGGTGGAAGCTAGTAAGTGTCAAATTGAACTCGCCTCGGAGTTTGCTATAGTGAAGTAATAGTAGCTAATGGCCGTGTATTCGCGTTAAGAAATGAAGCTGAGTGCTGCGTCACTAATTTGGGTGGTACCGCGGGAGTAAAATACCTCTCGTCCCTTCTTATCATAAGATGGGACGGGATTTTTTTATTTTTTAAATATTCTGTTAAATCATTGATGATGCGCCTAAAATACATAAACCACAGCAAGAATATATTTAAAGGAGGAATTATTGTGAGTTTTAATCATCAGCAAATTGAAAAAAAGTGGCAAACGTTCTGGGATGTCAATAAAACATTCAAAACTGAAAGTGGAATGGATAAGCCAAAGTTTTATGCATTGGATATGTTCCCGTATCCGTCAGGGGCGGGTCTTCATGTAGGACACCCTGAAGGCTACACAGCGACAGATATTTTATCTCGTTTTAAACGTATGCAAGGCTATAATGTTCTTCATCCAATGGGTTGGGATGCATTCGGTTTACCTGCAGAGCAATATGCACTTGATACAGGAAATGACCCGGCTGAATTTACGGCAAAAAACATCGCAACTTTTAAACGTCAAATTAACGAGCTAGGTTTCTCTTATGACTGGGATCGTGAAATCAACACAACAGACCCTTCATACTACAAATGGACACAATGGATTTTCACGAAGTTAGTGGAGATGGATTTAGCGTATGTGGATGAAGTAGCAGTAAACTGGTGTGAAGCATTAGGTACAGTACTTGCAAACGAAGAAGTAATCGACGGCGTTTCTGAGCGCGGCGGTCACCCTGTAGTACGTCGTCCGATGCGACAATGGGTATTGCGTATTACAAAATATGCAGACCGTTTAGTTGATGATTTAGTGGATGTTGACTGGCCGGAATCAATCAAGGAAATGCAACGTAACTGGATTGGCCGTTCTGAAGGTGCACAAGTGAAATTTACAGTTGCTAACACAGACAAAAACTTCGAAGTATTCACGACACGTCCGGATACATTATTTGGTGCGACATACTGTGTATTAGCTCCAGAGCATAAATTAGTAGCTGATATTACGACTGCAGACCAAAAAGAAGCGGTAGAAGCATACTTGGAAAAAGTATCGTTAAAATCTGATTTGGAACGTACAGACTTAGCTAAAGAAAAAACAGGTGTATTCACAGGTGCTTATGCCGTGAACCCGATCAACGGCAAGCAAGTGCCAATCTGGATTGCGGATTATGTATTGGCAACATACGGAACTGGTGCAATTATGGCTGTTCCTGCACATGATGAGCGTGACTATGAATTCGCAAAAGAGTTCAACTTAGAAATTATTCCGGTTCTTGAAGGCGGAGACATCGAGAAAGAAGCATTCACTGGTGACGGTGCGCACATTAACTCGGATTTCTTAAACGGATTAAATAAAGCGGACGGCATTGCGAAGGCAATCGATTGGTTAGTTGAAAATGGTGTAGGGGAAAAGAAAATCACTTACCGTCTACGCGACTGGTTATTCAGCCGTCAACGTTATTGGGGTGAACCAATTCCAGTCATTCACTGGGAAGATGGCACAATGACAACGATTCCTGTAGAAGAACTGCCATTGGAATTACCGAAAACAACTAATATCCGTCCTTCAGGTACAGGTGAATCACCACTTGCCAATATTGAAGAATGGGTAAATGTAGTAGATCCGGTGACAGGCAAAAAAGGACGCCGTGAAACGAATACAATGCCACAATGGGCTGGTTCATCATGGTACTTCCTGCGCTATATCGATCCGAAAAATGATCAGGCGCTTGCAGATCCGGAATTATTAAAACACTGGCTTCCAGTCGATATTTATATCGGTGGTGCAGAACACGCAGTACTTCACTTACTATACGCACGCTTCTGGCATAAAGTGCTTTATGATCTAGGACTTGTTCATACGAAGGAACCGTTCCAAAAGTTATTTAACCAAGGGATGATTCTAGGTGAAGGCAACGAAAAAATGTCTAAATCAAAAGGTAACGTAGTAAACCCGGATGACATTATCGCTTCACACGGTGCAGATACTTTACGTTTATACGAAATGTTCATGGGACCGCTGGAAGCTTCTGTTGCATGGAGCACGAACGGTCTTGACGGGGCACGTCGTTTCCTAGATCGTATTTGGCGTTTATTCGTAACAGATGAAGGAAAGCTGGCTGCAAAAATTCAGGATTCATCTGATGTAACATTGGAAAAAGTGTATCACCAAACTGTGAAAAAAGTGACGGAAGACTATGAAGGCATTCGCTTCAACACTGCAATTTCACAAATGATGGTATTCATTAATGATTGCTATAAAGCGGAAGTAATTCCGACAGAATATGCAAAAGGCTTCGTGAAGCTTTTATCACCAATCGCACCGCATATTGCTGAAGAACTTTGGTCAATTTTAGGACACGAAGATACAATCACGTATGCAACATGGCCAACATTCGATGAATCGAAACTAGTTGACGATGAAATCGAAGTTGTTGTTCAAGTTTTAGGTAAAGTACGTGCAAAAGTAACGGTTGCTAAAGATATTACTAAAGAAGAATTAGAAAAAGTTGCTTTAGCAGACAGCAAAGTTCAAGAGTTTATCGATGGAAAAACAGTTGTGAAAGTAATTGTTATCCCAGGTAAATTAGTTAATATCGTTGTAAAATAATTGAAACAATATTTAAAAGCCATTTTTCTCATTGAGAAAAATGGCTTTTTTGCTTAAGAAAAATTTAAAGGAAATTTCCAGAAAGTGAAACAATTTCTTGGAAATATGCGACTATAAAGAAAACAGTGAAAGGGGTGGGATCGTGTCAGCACATTTAGAAGAGGTAATGGAGGAATATGGTGAATACTGTATGCGTGTTGCCTATTTATATGTAAAGGATTGGGCAGCTGCAGAAGAAATTGTGCAGGACACATTTTTAGCTTATTACAGGCAACAGGAGCGATTCGAAGGACGATCTTCTTTAAAAACATATTTAGTGAAAATAACGATACATAAAAGTCATGATTATTTAAGAAGCTGGAAACGCAAAATGACCTATATTTTACCAAAAAAGCTTGCCACTCCTTCCATTGAACAAAAGAAAATTCATGAAGAACAGCAGTCAGAGTTAGTTGAAGCTTTGTTGCAGCTATCGATAAAATACCGTGAAGTCCTTATTCTTCATTATTACGATGATTATAAAATCAGGGAAATTGCAGAACTTTTACAGGTAAGTGAAAACACTGTAAAAACGAGGCTTGTTCGAGGGCGAGAAAAACTGAAGCCACTGCTAATGAACTTTGAATGGGAGGTGCAGCAATATGACGAAATGGAAAGATGAAATAGACCGCTATATAGGGGAGGAACAAAAATTCACCCCTGAATTGAGAGCAAAAATATTGCAGAAGGCATCCAAACGTTCGATTGACTGGCGGTATGGGCTGACTGCCGTTTCGTTTTGTATCGTTGTATTCATACTTTTTTTAATGGGGCCAACTCAAGTGGAACCACCAGTCCAAACAGCAACCCCTTTGGAAAAGCTCATTGAAGAAACAACGGTCGAGGAATTTTTTATAAGCTCAAAATATAGTGATGCACAACAATTTTTTGCGCGGGATTCGAGTCGTTTTAAGGATGTGCATGCGTTTAAGAACGAAGAAGATGCCCTTGCTATGAACCGGCTTTTACATGATCTAAAGCTGGCTGAAAGGCCTTCTAATAATGGTTTTAATAGAGATGTGCTTATAGTGATGGCGAATGGTGAACACCTGAAGCTGAAAATCTATAAAAGTGGTGGATGGTTCGCGGTCCAAGATGTTCGAACAAAGTTATTTTATAAACTTGAAGATACATCGGCGGTTAATTATTCAAGATGGAATCAAAAAGTAGAGGAAGCTGGGTTGAGTTTTGGGGAATTAGCAATGGTTGGCGGAGCAATTTTAATGCTCTCCTATATTTTAAAGCTTATTCTGAAATTACCGAAGTCCAGGCAAAAACAACCAAAAACAGTTAGCTGGAAAGGTTCATTAGTCTATATAACAGTCTTTGTTTCAATGCATTACTACAATAATTATTTGCAGGAACATGAATATGTAGTTTATCAGGATCTTCAATTTATTGTATATGCATTAGGATTTATTATTGTAATTCCTTTAATGGAAGATAAGGATAAGCCTAGAAATGAGCAAATTTATGACTGGATTATGTCAGCATCAATCTTATTATTTTTATGGATTCTATTCTTTTATGGATAAGGAGGACCGCGGATGAAAAAGTTATTACTAATTACGTTATTATTTTTACTTAGTGGCTGTACCTCAGATATGACCGCTAAGGAACCGTATTCTGTGGAGAAAGATTATTCATTTGATGAACAGCTCGTACAGTCTGTCCCCCATGACGTTACGCTAAAAGTCTATCCGCGAAGCAATGAACTTGAAATTTCCTTTGTGACGACATATGAACAGGCTGCATTTTTAGCAAGAAATGAGCCGTATTTAACATATGAAACAGTAGAAGGGAATTTTGTATTACCTAAGGCAGATTTAAAAATTGGGGAACGGATTGAAATAGATGATAGCGTGTATTATGGCATGAATATAAGAGTGATCGGTACACAGGTTGAATGGCAGGGGGCGCCGCAATCATTTACACATCTACGCTTTATGTTAGAGGATGAGCAGTTGATGATATTAAATATTGGAAGAATAGCTTTTGATGGGGAAGCCAGGCTTGTATGGACGAAGAGTACAACGACTAAGAAACTAAGGGAAATAGCACAAATCTTGCATGAAAAGCAAAAATAACTATGTTGCGTAACCGATTTCTATGTAATACTAGAATAGTAAATGGTGACATTTAATGAATTGAAGAAAGAAGTGTAACAACATGGCACAAGCATCACATTCAGTACAAATCCCGGTTAGCCAGGACAAAGTATGGGCTTTCGTAAGTAAAATAGAAAAATGGGCAGTATTAGTTCCAGCTTACAAAGAGCATAAAGAACTGGATGCCCAAACATCACATTGGACATTCGAAGGAAACTTTAAAGGTTTAAAGAAAAAAGTTGAAATCGAAATTAAAATTATCGAAATGAATGAGCCTTCTAAAATTAAATTTGAAATTACAGGGCTATCAGATAATATTAAAGGCGGCGGTGAATTTACAGCCGAGCCGAAAGATGGCGGTACATATATGACAGGTACAGTAGAAGTAACTGCTGGCGGTCTTTCAGGTGCAGTATTAAATCCGGCTATTAAAGTATTATTGCCGAAAGTAACGACTCGCTTAACAGAAAAAATCGCTCGTCATATTCAAGCGTAATTACCAAAATCCTACCGGAAAAAAATATCCGGTAGGGTTTTTTAGTGGAACGAAATAGGAGGCAAGGGAGGGGAGATTTAGCCAAAGGTACCGGAAATTTTACCAAAGGTGGAGGGAATTTAGCCAATATCTGTGATGATTTAGTCAATGGGGACTCTTATTTAGCCAACGGACGTTGTTATTTTGCCAATACTTCTCATATTAGTCATCGCCCTTATAATAAATATCTTCAGGAATTAGATAATAGCGGCCTTTTGTTGCACCATACTTTTCAAAATTGAGCCGCGCCAATATTTTTGAAGCTGCAAAAGTACTTTTTATGCCCGTAAATTCACGAAATTCTTTATTTGAAATATGAGGACTAATCAGCACCCGGTAATGATGCAGTGCTTCATGTAAAGCTACCCGGGATTTTGAGTGACATTTTTCGCATTGCCAAATTCCGCGCTCGTAATGCATCCGGCCCATATACTCGCATTTTTGGCATAATACGCCCGATTTTAACCGGCAGCGTGCAATGGTTTTTCTGGCAGGCAAAGGCTGTATTAACATTTTCAGTTTGGAGCATATATCCGTTATATTGACCTTTTTATGGTTATTTTCCGCATAAAGTTTTTCTAAATAACGAGGCAATCCGCTTATATGGATAATCGGGAAACCTTCCAATGAGACGTCAAGCTCTGCGCGGTAATTGGCTATCACAACTAATTGAAGGACGGGCATCGTTATATTTAATTTTTGTAGAAATTGTTTGATAAAAAGTTTGTGGCGGTACACTTGATCAAAGGGATTTGGAAAGTTGTCGCGAGTTTGATTTTCTGTTATGCGGGTAAATTCGTGAAAAACAGGTTTATAAGAGAGCTTTCCTGACAGTTGTTTTACCTCGAAAATGAGGATGAAATACGGAGTAATGAGCAGGGCGTCGATTTGATGGGTAAAACCGCGGTCATTTACACATTCAAAGTTATAAAAAATAGAATAATCGCTTTTAAAGGAGAAATCTTTTAAGGTATTTTTCAGCTTTTTTTCACCCGCAAATCCGGCTTTCATACGGTAAAATTCTTCTTGAAAAGCAGCAGCTTCCGGATCATTTGGGAGTATTCGCTGGACGGCTGCTTCAATGAATAAATAATGATTCGATTTTTTCAAAAAAACACCTCCAAATCAATTCTATATAGCCTATTTCTTGAATGGAAGTGAATTGCCGAAACTTCCTTTTTTAAAAACCGTTCATACGGAGATTGTCTGTTTTCCTGCGCAATTCATCGGAAATAATTAATCTAGTCAATAAACGGAAAGATTTAGTCACTATAAGGATGAATTTAGTCAATATTGTAATGATTATAGTCAACAGAATATATTATTTAGTCATAATAAAAGATTTCCAGCAAACCTATGATAAATATCATATGGAAAATATGACATGTTCTTCTATAACAACTGAATACACTTTTTTATAATTGAATAATGAAAGAGGTGGCTTTATGACACAAATCATGATGGAACAAAGTGGATATAGTGCAAAGGAAGAATTTTGGAACGGGCTGACACACGGAGTTGCGGCATTGCTGACGATTCCCGCAACATTGCTGTTAATAAATAAAGCCCAGCATCAAGGCACAACTTTAGAGCTTATAAGCTATATTATTTTTGGTATTTCAATGTTTTGCCTGTATTTTGCTTCAACGATGTATCATTCATGGCCGAAACATAAAACCTTTCTGAAAAAGCTCGACCATAGCTCAATATTTTTAATGATTGCAGGAACATATACACCGATCGTATTAGTCGCAATTGGAGGCAAATTAGGTTGGATGATTTTTGCGATTCAATGGATTTTAGCAACAATCGGTATTATACTAAAACAATTTTTTGTTTACCGTTTCAAATTACTGTCGCTGTTAGTTTATATCGGAATGGGTTGGCTTATTATTTTTGTTGCCAAGCCACTATTCGCGCATATCGGAATCGCAGGCTTTGCCACATTATTAATCGGTGGCCTCTCGTATACGATCGGCACATACTTTTACAAAAATGACCGCATTCCATACAACCATGCAATTTGGCATGTTTTTGTTTTGGGGGGCAGTGTCGCAATGTTCTTCGCAATTTACTTATATGTATAAACAAAAGAGTCAATCCCCAATACCGGGATTGACTCTTTCTATATGCTCGCTGTAAACTTTTCGATTAGATCCTGCAAATAATCGTCATACTGTTCTTCATTGCGCTTTTTCATTTCTTCCAAAACCTGATTTAAAAATGTTTTGTTGTCCATGAACTGATCAGGCAACGTTTCATATAGTAGCTGATGATGGTAATTTTCCTGATCCAAATATAGCTCAAAATAATAGCCGAGCTTTTCGTCTTCATTGAACATATGCATCATGCAATCTACTTCATAGCATTGCATTATAAAATCATGTTTAAAGCCAACCTGAACGGTAAATGCGATATGTCCGCCTTCACTGTCCAATTTAAAAGAATCCATATCTGAAATTATTTGGTTTTTATGCATGAGCCAGTACAGTTCATTTGCCTGCCGATTTGTCGTAAAGCTTGTAATTCCTTTTGGCGCATTTTCAATGAAGAAATGTTTTGCCAGTTTTGCTTGCACGGCCTCTTCAATTGATGAAGAAGAAGCAATTTTATCGAGCTGCTGACAAACGACTAGCAATAGTGCCGGACTTTTTTGCAAATGTTCAACAATCTTTTTTAATTGCATCGGGCAAACATTTGGGATATTGACTAAATCGACAGCCAAAGTCATGCCGACGCCTTGTTTATTTAAGCCGAGTATCAAATATAATGGAACACTTTTCGCATAGGAGTTATTTTTTTCGACATAGCAAAAAACACGAATGGAAAAGGTAAATTCATCTTTATTACGATTGCTTATTTTAGTGCAAGATAAATGCGTTTGCATTAGCTCATCTGATGCTAAATAAAGCATAGTCTGGTTTTTTTGAGAATTATTCATCGTGCCGTATCCTCCTGAGTGTACATACCTCTTATGATACTAGGGAATGATGAGCAGTTCTAGTATTTTTACGATTAAAATCAGATAACATTACTGTTGACCAGCACTCATACCTGCAATTCGACCTGTTACGAGCGCGGAAGTAATATTATAACCCCCTGTATAACCGTGAATATCCAAAATCTCACCACAGAAGTAGAGTCCCTGTTTTTTCTTGGAAGCCATTGTTTTTGGTTCTATTTCTTTTACCGAAACACCGCCCCCAGTAACAAATGCCTTTTCGATCGGTTGGGTACCGTGAACGTCCATCGTAAATGCGACAAGTTCACGTGCAAAATTGCGAATCTTCTCCTGAGATAATTCTATGCCTGTTAACTGTGCGTCAATACCTGCGCGCTCCATTAAAAATAGAAGCCAGCGTTCCGGAACAAGTGATTTCCATAAGTTTTTCACCGCTTTTTTCGGTTCTTCCTTAATTGTTTTATTCAACATTTGGAAGCATGTTTCCTCGTTGTATTCCGGTAAAGATTGAATTCGGACTTGTACGGGCGCGCTGCCGGATTTCAGCTGCTCTTTTACAATAAATTGGCTGCATCGTAAAATGGCAGGACCACTTAAACCGAAATGCGTAAACAGCATATCCATCTGATGTGTAACAAGAACTTTTCCTTTTTTATTCAGGACAGAGACAGCTGCATCACGTAATGCCAGCCCTTGCAGCTCACGTGATTGAATGAATGGTTCTTTAGAAGTTACCGGAACTTCTGTAGGGTAAAGCGTAGTAACGGTATGGCCAGCACGTTCTGCCCACGGATAACCGTCTCCAGTTGAGCCTGTTTGAGGAACAGCTTTACCGCCGACTGCGACAACAACTGCATTAGTACGGATTTCTTCGCCGCTCTCCAAACGTACACCATAGATCTTTTCATCATCCATGAGTAATTTATTTACTGCTGTGTGTAAACGGACTTCTACTTTTAATCGTTTCATTTCATTGACAAGGGCATCTACAACATCTTGTGCGCGGTTGGAGACAGGGAACATACGTCCATGATCCTCTTCTTTTAATGCCACGCCAAGCCCTTCGAAAAATGCAATGATATCTTCATTATTATAAACGGTAAAGGGACTGTATAAAAAACGTCCATTGCCGGGTATATGTTTAATGATTTCTTCCGCTGATAGTCGATTTGTTACGTTGCAACGTCCACCACCTGATATGGCCAATTTCTTTCCTACTTTTGAGCCCTTTTCAAGGAGCAGCACTTTTTTGTTTTGCTCGGCTGCTGCGATTGCTGCCATCAATCCTGATGGACCGCCTCCTATTACAATTACATCATACATAGATAATTTCTCACTTTCTTTTGCAAAAATTTTTTCGTTCAACGGATTTTTCTCTTACTTATTATACACGAAGTGAAGAAACTATTTGAGTAAATGGTCTTTCACATGTAAACTTGTAAAAGGAAATGTACGGGAACTTTTTGAGGAGAGTACCGTCACATGAAGGAAGTTAAATAATGTAAATAAATAACTTGCTCTACAGAGTTGTAAGGTAAGTGAATTGTTATACTAAGAGAATTTCATATAGAACGGTAGGTTATTTCATGTCTTCATTAATGAAAGGAACAGCCATATTGACAATCGGGTTGTTTCTATCAAAGCTTTTAGGGTTAATTTATATTTTCCCGTTTTACGCCATTGTAGGTGAAGATAATATTGCTTTATACAATTACGCCTACATTCCTTATAACATTATGTTAAGTGTTGCCATTGCGGGACTGCCGATTGCAGTTTCAAAATTCGTCTCGAAATATAATGCACTTGGAGATTATGATGCCGGCCGAAGACTAGTAAAAACAGGTGCTTTACTGATGACGCTTACAGGAATTGTAGCGTTTATTTTAATGAATCTGCTTGCAACCCCGCTTGCAAATATAGTGATTGACAGTGAAGAACAGACATTTACTGTTGAGCAAGTAGCGAACGTGATCAAATGGGTGAGCTATGCATTAATTGTTGTACCGTTTATGAGTTTAGTACGTGGTTACTTGCAAGGATACGGCCACTATTTACCGACATCTGTTTCTCAGTTAGTCGAGCAGATCGTGCGCATTGTCTTTTTACTTGGTGGGGCATTCCTCGTTGTTAAAGTGATGGGCGGTGATGAGATTGCCGCAATTAATTTCTCGGTGTTTGCCGCATTTATTGGAGCGATTGGCGGACTGTTGACATTGTTTTATTTCTGGAAAAAGCTACGCCCTGAAATTAAGGCTGTTCAAACTGTTGCACCGAAAGAACAGAGGCTTCCTTATTCGGATATGTACAAAGAAATTTTCAAATATTCGATTCCTGTTGTGTTCGTCGGGTTGGGAGGATCGTTATTCCAGCTTATCGATTTGCTGACATTTAACCGTGCGATGAGCGCAAGTGGAGTACCGGCGGAAATTTATGAACCGTATTTTACAATGCTCAATTTGCTAACACAAAAAATCGTCATGATACCTGTTGTGTTGGCGACAGGCTTTTCAATGGCAATCATTCCGACGGTGACGAAATTTTATACGGAAGGTAATTTGCGTCAAGTACATAGTGCGATGGATAAAACGTATCAAGTACTGCTGTTTATTACTGTACCGGCAGCGATCGGAATTTCAATTTTGGCGGAAGATTTGTATCATTTCTTCTATTCCTTCAGCGAAATGGGTACACAAGTATTAAGTCACTACGCACCACTTGCGATTTTCTTTGCTTTATTTTCAGTAACAGCTGCTATGTTACAAGGGGTCAATTACCAAAAGTGGGTCATCTTCAGTTTACTTGTCGGCTTGCTTACAAAGACGATACTCACGATACCGCTTATCCACCTCATGTCGGTAGATGGAGCGATTTTAGCGACAGCACTTGGCTATGGAGCGACAATCGCAATTAATATTTTTGTCCTGAAAAAAGTGACAGATTACAATGCGACAGTTGTTTTGCGACGTATTTTATTAATTATTATTCTCACTGTTGTGATGGCTTTAGGTGTATGGATTACACATATGATTTTAACGGCGATTGCCCCGGCAGATACAAAAGTCTTGGCACTGCTATATGCAATTATTTGTGCAGGAGTCGGTGCGATTCTTTACGGCGCGATTTCATATCGACTAGGGTTAGCCCAATTATTATTAGGTGAAAAATTCACGAAAATTGCACGTAAATTAAGATTAGTAAAATAAAAATGAGGACGTCTACAATAAAAGGCGTCCCCTTTTTTCATGGAGGACTTTATGCGTTTAGATAAATTATTGGCCAATATGGGCTACGGCTCACGAAAAGAAGTAAAACTATTATTAAAACAAAAAGCGGTAACAGTGGACGGAGTTACCGTAAAAGATTCAGCAATGCATGTAAATCCTGAAAAGCAAAATGTTTCGGTATTCGGTGAGCGTGTGGAATATGTGGAGTTTGTTTATTTAATGATGAATAAACCACCGGGTGTCATCTCAGCTACAGAAGACCGTTATGATCAAACGGTCATTGATTTACTTGATCCGTCTTATCAGCACTTTGAGCCATTTCCTGTCGGACGGTTGGATAAAGATACGGAAGGGTTGCTGTTAATTACAAATGACGGTAATTTAGCACATAATCTGCTTTCTCCTAAAAAGCATGTCCCAAAATGGTATTACGCGAAAATAGACGGAGTAGTAACGGAAGCCGATATCGAAACTTTCGCACAAGGTGTAACATTGGATGATGGCTATCATACAAAGCCGGGGGAATTAAAAATATTAGTTTCTGGCGAAGAATCGGAAATTGAACTGATGATCCAAGAAGGTAAGTTCCATCAAGTGAAGCGCATGTTCGAGGCGGTAGGCAAGAAAGTGACGTATTTAAAGCGTCTGTCAATGGGAACATTGGAGCTTGATGAAGAATTGGCTTTAGGGGAATACCGCGAGCTGACAGAACAGGAACTTGAACTTTTAGCGATAAAATAATAAACAAAGGAAAAGCGAATGCCCCGACGAAAAGGCATTCGCTTCTTTTAGTTCTCTGTGTCAAGAACTAAGTGAACGCTTGCTGAGTCAGCAATGTTCATAATATTTCATTTGTAACTGATCGACACCTTACGTTATGTTGGGACAATTAGTCCTTTCTCACAAAATAAAGAATCAGCCGCTTTCAAGAATTCTAAGATGTCATTTTTACTTTTTTCTTCGTCGTTGTCCATTTACCCCGACTTGGACTCATTACCAAGTCATTGAAGGCTAACACATTCAAATCTCTTTGAATGGTGCGAGGAGTGATGTTAAACTCTTCGACTAAATCCTGTGTAGTCACTTCTCCTTTATTCAGGATAAACATATACACGTCTTTAATACGATTAAGCATTCTATCAGTAGTTGGCTTCATTTCTAAAAACCACTCCTTCGATCTTAATTTCTCATGGCATAAGACTAGCGGACGACAAAATATGTGCGGAGTGCACTTAGGCTTTAATAGTTTGCCTTAGACATCCCCTTTTCTGAAAGTTTGGTCAGAATAGATGTTCTGACACATACATTATAGCGGAAAACCAAACAGATTTCCAGAAATGAAAGACGAAAAACACTATTTTTACAGAAAATTCATATATTTAATATTCCTAGAAATAGAGAAAATGATGATTTTGTCAAATGATTATTGTAATTTCAAGAAGAAGGAGTACAATAACAATATTATAAAAATGAGGTGTCGTGATGGATTGGTTACAACTGGCTCAGGAAAGAAAAGAAGAGCTTATTCAGGAATTACAGCAATTGATTCAAATAGAAAGTGTAAAAGATGAAAATAATTTTTCTGATATAATGCCTTTCGGTGCTGGACCTAAAGCAGCATTGGAATTCATGCTTCAAAAAGGTATCGAGCAAGGGATGATTACAAAAAACGTGGATCATATGGCCGGCCATATTGAAATGGGCCATGGTGAAGAACTTGTCGGGGTACTTTGCCACGTAGATGTAGTGCCTGCAGGAGATGCTGCAAGCTGGACATATCCTCCGTTTGAAGGACAAGTGGCCGATGGAAAATTATTTGGCCGTGGTGCAATCGATGACAAAGGTCCAACAATGGCTGCATGGCTGGCGATGAAGCTGATTCATGATGCAAAAATTCCTTTGAAAAAACGTGTACGTATGATTATTGGCACAGATGAAGAAAGTGGATTCCAATGCGTAACGCGCTACTTCGAAAAAGAGGAAATGCCGACAATTGGTTTTGCACCTGATGCAGATTTTCCGCTAATCAACGCTGAAAAAGGTATTGCCCATTTAACGTTCTCAAGTAAAGAAAAACAATCAGGCGATGAGCAATTACTGTCATTCTATGCAGGCAACCGAACAAATATGGTGCCTGATGAAGCGACAGCTATTTTAAAATATGCCGAAGAAAGCACAAATGAGAATTTTCTGAAATATTTAAAAGAAAATGATGTTGAAGGTACTTTCACTAAAAATGATAATGGGATTATAATTGTGGTGAAAGGTAAATCAGCTCATGCAATGGAACCGGAAAAGGGAAGAAATGCAGCAGTTTACTTAGCGAAATTTTTACAAAATGTTGTGAAGACAAAACAAAGTAAGGCATTTGTTGATTTTATTGTCCGTGTTTTTGAGGATCATTTTGGAGCAGCATTGGACTTCCAATTTGAAGATGCAATGTCAGGACCGACAACATTAAATCCTGGAATCATAAGCTTTGATGATCGTGGTGCATCAATTGAAGTGAGTATGCGCTATTCTGTAACATATCCATTCGAAGAAAAAATTACGAAAGCACAGGCACTACTCCAAAATGAAGCGTTTACGCTAGATGTAGTGAGCAATTCAGTTCCGCATTATGTGAGCGAGGAAGATGAATTGGTGCAAACATTGCTGCAAGTTTACCGCAAATACAGCAATGACTACTCGAAGCCACTTTCAACTGGCGGAGGAACTTATGCACGCGTTATGGAAAAAGGGGTCGCATTCGGAATGCTGTTCCCAGGCGAACAAGATGTTGCCCACCAGGCCGACGAATTTGTTGATATTGAAAACTTGATAAAGGCGGCTGCGATTTATGCAGAAGCAATCGTAAATTTAGCAACTAACTAATAAAAAGGTGGTATTTGAGATGAGCTTTAGTTTATGGAATGATCAAATTGTAAAAAATGAAGAAGTACTGGTGGATAAGGAAGACCGCGGTTACCAATTCGGCGACGGTGTATATGAAGTCGTGAAAGTATATAATGGAGAATTGTTTACAGCGACTGAGCATATTGACCGTTTTTATAGCAGTGCTGAAAAAATCCGCATTACAGTTCCTTATACTAAAGATAAATTGCACCAATTATTGCATGAACTTGTAGAAGCTAATAATATTGACACAGGTCATGTTTACTTCCAAATTACACGTGGTGCCGGCCCTCGTAACCACATTTTCCCTGGGGATGATGTGAAACCGGTAATTACAGGGAATACAAAAGAAAATCCGCGCCCATTAGAAAACTTTGAAAAAGGTGTAAAAGCTACATTTGTGGAAGATATTCGCTGGTTACGTTGTGATATTAAATCATTAAACTTGCTTGGTGCGGTTCTTGCAAAACAGGAAGCCTATGAAAAGGGCTGCTATGAAGCGATTTTACACCGTGATGAAATCATTACGGAAGGTTCATCTTCAAATATTTACGGAATTAAAGAAGGCGTACTCTATACACACCCAGCCAATAACCTGATTTTAAATGGAATTACACGTCAAGTAATCATTAAATGTGCTGCGGAAATCGGTCTTCCTGTTAACGAACAGGCGATGACGAAAGAACAGCTGCTTGCTATGGATGAAGTAATCGTTTCTTCAACAACATCAGAAGTAACGCCAGTTATTGAAATTGACGGTAAAGTTATCGGCAACGGTACACCGGGCGAATGGACACGTAAATTACAAGCACAATTTGAAACAAAAATTCCAAAAGGGATTAAAGCTTAATTTAGTACGCCGTATTATATTAATAAGCAAAAACATTATTGCGAACAAGTTGATTGGAATGGAGGGCGAGTGTTCGTGCTGACGGTTTCACCTTTCGCACTGTTAAAACACTAGCTGACGGCTTACGCCTTTCGCTACAAGATTTTCTCTGTGACGAAAGCGTAAGCGTCAGTCACAAGCAAAGCTTCCTGCGGGAATAGCGTGACGCCTGAGACTAGGAACAAAAGCTAAGAACGCCACGTCCTGTGGCAACGCTTTTGTGACCAACATCCTGTTGGCCTCACGTCCGCGGAAAGCGTCCGACCCGGAATGGAAATCAACCCCGATGTTATGGGAAAATTATAATTCCTTAATTTAAAAATAGCGCGTTGCTTAACGGCAAGGCGCTATTTTTTTTTGCAGATAACCTGTAGAATATAACGTAATGAAGATTTGGAATGAACTTAGGGAGTAGATAAAATGGCTCAGTTAATAAAACTTCAAGATTATATTTCACGATACGAAATTGACTTGGCACGCTATCCAACGCAGTTTATTCGCTTAAAGCAAAATCAGTGGGAGCGAATAAAGTATCAATGGCAGACGGGTGAAACAATCGAACGTTGGGAACATATTGAGGAAGAAGTAAAGGAAGAGAAGAAAAAATCATTGTTCAAAAAACTTTTCCCTTTCAAAAAAGATGTAGAAGTATTTGAAGAAGAACAAGAAGATATCGAAAAAGTGAACATTTCCAACGATTGGGCTGTAGAAGAAAATGCGTATCAGGAAGAAGATACGACGTTAATTTTTGAACCGAATCTTGTCTATACGCCAAAAACATTGGAAGAACTTAAGAAAATGTTCATTGATCAGTTTTTTCATTTTCAAATGAAATGGGCAAGCTCGACATTACGTGAAAAATCTTATGTAGATCCAAAATTTATGCGTGATACATTATTGCGTTCCATGCTTCAAACATTGCCGGACAATTACTTAGTATTCTATTATCCGATTTTACGTGTAAAAAAAGCGCCGATAGAATTGGATATTATCATTATGACACCGACAGAATGTCTATGCATTACGGTTTTGGAACAGGAAAGTCAGGCGGTATATATTGCAAATAGTGAACGTTTCTGGTTAAAGAAGGTCGGGAAAAATGAAAAAAAAGTGTTAAGCCCTTTAATTCAATTAAACCGGATGGAAAAAGTGATCGAACAGATTTTTCAACAGAATCAAATTGAATTGCCGATTCGAAAAGTATTGTTAACACGAAATGGCTATATTGATTATCCTGGAACAATGTATGGCGTTTCATTTGTGGATAAACGAAAATTCCCTGAGTGGATGGGCCAATTAGCGCGTTCCGTTTCACCGATGAAGCATATGCAAATACGTGGGGCACAATCCATCTTAAATACTGTTCAGACAACATCCTTTCATCGGGATATTTGGAATACGGAAAATAAGGAAGATTAAACAATGGAAGTGCATTTTATAATTAATCCTAAGGCAGGTAACGGCCAGGGGGTTAAACGTTGGCGCCATTTCCAAAAGCAGTTGACGATCCCTTATCAAATCCATTGGACAAAATACAAAGGTAATTCGCTTCTGCTGGCAAAGGAATTTGCCGGACGGTCAACAAAGGAAAACCCGGTCTGTTTAATTGCTATCGGAGGCGATGGGACAATCCACGAAGTACTGAATGGTGCAGTCCATTCTGAAAATGTCTATATAGGGGCAATTTCGGCAGGTTCCGGCAATGATTTTGCCAGAGGATATAAAGCATTCGAAACGGGTGAACAGCTAGAGCAATTTGTAAACACAGTAAAAAGTACTTCACACGATTGTGGGGTAGTGAACCTCAATGGGAGAACCAAATACTTCATTAATAATTTTGGTGTAGGGTTTGATGCATTAGTGGCGAATACCGCAAACAACTCCCCACTCAAAAGTACCCTTAATAAATGGAAACTGGGAAAGCTGAGTTATCCGTATTATGTCATTCAAGCCCTGTTTTCATATCGACCATTTACGCTTACAGTATTCCAGGAAGAGAGAATAAGGCGCTATGAAAATGTGTGGTTTGTTACGGCGAGCAATCAGCCTTATTTTGGTGGGGGAATGAAGTTATCTCCACAGTCAAATACAACCGACGGCCGGTTCGAACTGACCGTCGTTTCCAATTTATCGAAATGGAAATTATTATTTCTTTTCGGAACAGTCTTTTTAGGGAAGCATACACTTTTGAAGGAAGTTGAGCAGTTTGCAGCGACGGATGTACAGTTGATTTTTGAGGATCCGGTCTTGGTACATGCAGACGGGGAAACTCAAAAGTTAACTCCTGGTCAAAATACAATTGAAATTTCCGTTCAGAAAAATGCGTGGAATTTAGCAAAATAAAAGCAAACGAAGCTATTATCCGTTATAATATGAGGCAGCTACACAATAGAAAAGAGGATAAGTAAGTGAGATTAAAGCATAAACCATGGGCAGCGGAATACATTCAACAACATCCTGATGTAATTATTCCAAACCCGGAAGATTATAAAGGTAAGTGGAATGAAGTATTCGGCAACGACAACCCGATTCATATTGAAGTTGGTACGGGTAAAGGGCAATTCGTTTTAGGAATGGCACTGCAAAATCCGGATATTAACTATATCGGTATTGAATTATTTGATAGTGTTATCGTCTGTGCCCTTGAAAAAATCGAAGCAGAAAACAAACCATCGAATTTACGTTTGTTAAAAGTTGATGGCGCGAAGTTGGAAGAGTTTTTCGGAAAAGGGGATGTGGACCGTGTTTATTTAAACTTCTCGGATCCATGGCCAAAAGTACGACATGCAAAACGTCGCCTGACACATGAAGGTTTCCTGAAAATTTATAAAAACATTTTAGTTGATAACGGTGAAATCCATTTCAAAACGGATAACCGTGGTCTTTTTGAATATTCACTCGTAAGTATGAACGAGTATGGTATGGCATTAAACTATGTATCGCTAGACTTACATGCGAATATGCCGGAAGATAATATTATGACAGAATACGAGGAGAAATTCTCGAAACTCGGTCAGCCAATATATCGACTAGAATGCCAATACAAGACGAAATAATAACGATTTAGGGGGATGGAGAAATGGATCGATTTGAATTTCACAACATGACATTGACATGGTTACATGGAGGTGTCACAGCACTGGATGGCGGAGCTATGTTTGGGGTAGTGCCAAAAGCACTGTGGTCTCGTAAATATCCGGTGAATGAATTGAACCAGATTGAATTAGCATGTGAACCGATTTTAATTCAATACGAGGGGAAAAATTACTTAATCGATACGGGTGTAGGTGCCGGTAAGTTAAATGAAAAGCAGCTGCGCAACTTCGGTGTTTCTGAAGAATCAACAATTGAAAAAAGCTTAGCTGAAGCTGGATTACAGCCAGGCGATATTGATGCAATTTTAATGACACATCTCCATTTTGATCATGCTGGTGGTTTAACGAAGTGGGAAGGGGACAAGCTTGTTCCGGTTTTCCCGAATGCAGTTATCCACACGACACAGATAGAATGGGACGAGATGCGCAATCCGAACATTCGTTCAAAAAATACGTATTGGAAAGAAAACTGGGAGCCTGTACAGCATTTAGTATCAACGTATGAAGGGGAGCTGGAAGTGGCACCTGGATTAAAAATGATCCATACAGGCGGCCATAGTGAAGGACATGCGATTATCCGCCTTGAACAAAACGGTGAAGTGGCGCTACATATGGCGGATATTATGCCGACACATGCCCACCAAAATCCGCTTTGGGTATTGGCGTATGACGATTATCCGATGACAAGCGTATTTGCGAAGGAAAAGTTAATGAAAGAAGCGCTGTCAAATGGCTACCGCTTTATCTTTTACCATGATGCGTATTACCGCATGATTCAGTGGGACGCAACAGGCAAGGAAGTAACGGATAGCCTGGAACGTTCAAAACCGGCATTAATTAAGTAAACACGAAAGCACCTGCATGATGATCGATGCAGGTGCTTTTTATTATCGGTTGCGTACTTTCAGCATGTATTGAGTGTTTACAGTAATTAATATGATAGCGATGATAAGGATGGCGAAAAGCTGGGATTCGCCGGATGCGACTGAATAGAACATGCACAGCAACAAAGAACATAATAATAAAACATTTGTCAGATTGAATGCGGAGTATAATCCTTGCAACATAATATGGCGTTCGCCTTCGTCCGACATTTCAAACATCTTTTTCGAATATTGTTTATCATTATAAGAAGGGATTTCACGGTACGGATACACATATTTAATATAATTGCCTACTAGTGGTGTACCAATAATAGGGATTAATATAACAGGAACTGATATGATCTGAATAATGATTGACTGTTCTGTGATGATAGCTACACAAGCTCCTACAATACTAAGAATCAATGACATATTAATTGCCAGTGAAGCATCACTGTACAGTTTATATAAATTCTCTTCCTGCAAATCTTCGTCTTCACCGCTTAGTTGGTGTAGTGATTGTCTTTTTAACTGACTTAATTTAATGAAGCCAACAACTGTTAAAAGAAACGCAATCCCCAAAAAAACAAAAGTCATTTCTGTTGCAATTTCGTACAACGGCAGTGTAAACCCGCCTGATACAATAAAGACACTTATAAGTCCCCCTACAATACCTCCCAATAAAAATTGTTTTACCGTTCGTTTCATTACAATTCCTCCTCTTCGAAAATAAAAATCTCATCAATCGGTTCATTCAAAATTTTTGATATTCTTACGGCTATTAATAGTGAAGGGACGAGTTCTTCGCGTTCGATCAGGCTAATCGTCTGTCTTGATACTTTTGCGCGTTTTGCTAATTCGGTTTGATTTAACTGATACCTTGCCCGCAACTCCTTTAATCTTGTTTTCATTTCTTCACCTCTTGTATATGATTGTAAAACAATCGAGTCAACTTGACAAGTATATTTGTCAAGTTGACTAAAATATTTTTATTGGAGGCCGAAAAAATACGATGACTAAAATTACGTCATCGCATCCTCTACATTATATTTGTTTAATATCAACAATGGCACCGGAACGTGCATCTGCTGCGAACTCGTAGTTTTCAAGCTCGCCATCGATTGTACGGGAAATACCTCCACGATAGACCGGAGTTTCTGTAAAGCCATTACTGAAGTTTTCTGTTTTCATGTAAATCCAAGAACCATCAATTGGTGCGTGTTTTTTAAATTCATCTTTGATGTTGGCTAAAATTTGATCTGGATTCGCAAATGGTGCGACACGATTGCTCATTTCTTTAACAATGACAGCTGCTGCCATCCCTGTTACTACCCCTATTGTAAAGTCTTTTAAATTCATCTCAAAATACCTCCTCAAAATAGTGACTACATTTACTTTATCATATTCTGAAAATAGAGTAAAAATAATAGAAGGTTCGAAAGTCGAAATATTGCTTGCAATTTGTGGTATAATGAATGCAAATCTACATTTAGAGGTGTTGCAGAATGAATCAAGATACACTTGCTCTTTTTAAAACATTAACAGAACTGCCTGGTGCACCAGGGAATGAGCGCGCGGTCCGCAATTTTATGCGCTCTGAATTAGCAAAATATTCTGATGAAGTTATCCAGGATAATTTAGGTGGCGTATTCGGCGTGCGTAAAGCAAAAGATGAACAAGCGCCAAAAATATTAGTCGCTGGCCATATGGATGAAGTTGCTTTCATGGTTACTTCCATTACTGAAAACGGCATGATCCGTTTCCAAACACTTGGCGGCTGGTGGAATCAGGTTATGCTGGCACAACGCGTTACGGTCTATGCAAAAGATCGTGAAATTCCGGGTGTTATTGCATCAATTCCGCCGCATTTATTAACAGATGCTGAGCGTTCAAAACCAATGGATATTAAAAATATGCTGATTGATATCGGGGCAGATTCTAAAGAAGATGCGTTGAATTTAGGTGTACGTCCAGGGCAATCCATTATTCCCGTATGCCCATTCACACCGATGGCCAATCCGAAAAAAATTATGGCAAAAGCTTGGGATAACCGATACGGCTGTGGTTTAGCGATTGAACTGTTAAAAGAGATTCAAGGTCAGGAAGTGAAAAGCCATATTTATTCCGGAGCGAATGTTATGGAAGAGGTCGGCTTACGCGGAGCGGCTGTTTCATCGAATATGATCAAGCCTGATCTGTTCTTTGCATTGGATGCATCACCTGCGAACGATACAACTGGCGACAAAAATGAATTTGGACAATTAGGTAAAGGAACATTACTTCGAATCCTGGACCGTTCAATGGTAACACACCGAGGTATGCGTGAGTTCGTGCTGGACACAGCAGAATCAAACAATATTCCATACCAATATTTCGTTTCTCAAGGCGGTACAGACGCAGGACGTGTGCATACACAAAATGACGGTATTCCTTCTGCAGTAATCGGGGTTTGCTCACGTTATATTCATACTTCTGCTTCGATTATTCATGTGGATGACTATGCGGCGGCTAAAGAATTGTTAGTAAAATTAATTCAAACAGCAGACCGATCTACAATCGAAACTATTCGCGCAAACGTATAAAAAAATTCAATATTATATTATAATACAAGGATGCGAACTTATCGCATTCTTGTTTTTTAGTTGCGGATACTAGGTTGAACGTGACTTACATAGGAAATCGGTAAACCATTTTATACAGGTATAGACCGTTTAAAAACGAACAGCTTGGAGATGAAATAATGAAAGTAGCAGTCGGATCAAAAAATAAGGCGAAATTAGGTGCCGTTGAAGCAATTGTCAAACAGTATTTCCCTGAAGCCACAATCGAAAATATGGAAGTACCCTCAGATGTATCGATTCAGCCTTTTTCAAATGAAGAAACGAGACAAGGTGCGATCAATCGTGCACGCCATACAATGATGCTGACAAATGCAGATATGACATTTGGACTTGAAGGTGGAGTCGATGAAATCGAAGGAACGATGTATTGCTGTAACTGGGGTGCGGCTGTTTTAAAAGATGGAACAGTTATTGCCAGTTCAGGGGCACAATTTGCCTTACCTGAAGAAATTGCTCAGGAGCTTCGTATGGGCAAGGAACTTGGGCCGGTGATGGACGTCTATACAAATAGCGAAAATATTCGCCATCATCAAGGAGCAGTCGGTATTTTCTCAAATAATTTAATTGACCGTCAGGAAATGTTTGAACATATTGTGAAATTATTAGTCGGTCAAATTTTATTTAAAATGAATAAAGAGCAAAAGGATCAGATGTAAAGCACATTCGTTGCAATACGGCTCGAAAAATTATTATGATACGATTGAACGTTTGAAAGAGAGGGAAAGCAATGGGTCGTAAATGGATACATTTGTTTTTGCTTACTTCAATTGTTGTTATATTATCAGCATGCAGTCAAACAGTCGAAGAACAGGCACAAGCTGGGATGGAAAATGCTGAAACAATATTTAGCAGCGAAACGAACGAAGCAAACAAAACGATTGGACATATAGAGCTATATTTACCAAAAGGATATAGCATTGAAAAAGGAATCGATGAATTGAATTACACAATTTTGAACGGAAAAGATTCTTATATACTTTTCGTCAATCAAAATGAACCGGAAGACAGTCGGTTACAGTATGACTTGTTAAAGCAGGAAAACAAAAATGAAATTGTGGAAGAAAAAACTTTCGAAGAGGATGGCCATTTCGGATTTTCTGCTGTCACGAAATTACCTGAAGAGAAATATGAGCTGATTGTAAATATTGGCGGAGTGAAATTGTCGACTATTTCCGAGGATAAGAAAATGGACGATAAAATCAAGGAAATGATGGAAATTGTGAAATCAGTGAAAGTGGTTAACTAGTTGAAGCGTTAGGGAAAGTAATCATATAGCTTTTTTGTTACAATAGATGAAGTAAATGGAACGGTTCACATTTGTGAGCCGTTTTTGATTAGATAAAGGAGTGGTTGAATGGAATCGAAACAGTTAGTAGCTGAACTGAAGGCTAAGTTAGGTGAGGCAAACTTTACATTCACATTCGATGAAAAGCATGATAAATTACGTCTTGAACATAAAAAAATCGGGCGGGGTATGGATATTTCTTTACCCGAAATTTTAACGAAGTACGAAAAGAAAAAACAGCAGGCAATCGATGAAGTGATTTATACAATCGAACAAACCTTTTTAGCGATGCAACGGGAAAAAGAGCAGGGGTTTGCTGGACTGGCATCAGTTTATCCGATCATCCGCTCAACATCTTTCCCTAAAAAGTCGAATGAAGGACATGCGTTTATTATGACTGATCATACGGCGGAAACACGTATTTATTATGCGCTTGATCTAGGCACAACATATCGTTTAATCGATGAGTCCATGTTATCGAAATTAAATGTAACAGAGGAGCATATACGTGAAGCAGCCCGTTTTTCTGTAAAAAAATTGCCGACTTCTGTTAAACGGGATGAAGTTTCAGGCAATGTATATTACTTTTTAAATCAGAATGACGGTTATGATGCAAGCCGAATTTTAAACGAAAGCTTTTTAAAGGAAATGGAAGGCCAAATTGAAGGCGAAATGACGGTATCTGTCCCGCACCAGGATGTATTAATTATTGGTGATATTCGCAATGAAGTAGGGTATGATGTATTAGCGCAGATGACGATGCATTTCTTTACAGTTGGCGCGGTTCCGATTACGAGCTTGTCATTTGTATATGAAAACGGTCATTTAGAACCAATATTTATTTTAGCGAAAAACAAAGTAAAAAAGGAGCAAGAAGAAAAATGAAAGTAGCTTACAACAAAGCACACGTAGGAGATGTCCTATTAGTTCAATTATCAATGGAGTCAATCGTAAAAACAGCGATGGATCGCGCTGGCGATGTAGCCATTTTAAAAGAAGAGACAACTGGTGAAGTGAAAGCTTTCAACCTTTTTAATGCAAGTAAGTACGTACAACTGGATGTTGCAGGAAATGTGGAAGTAACACCGGAGCTTGTAGAAAAACTAGAAGCGGCATTAAAAGCAAATGGCGCAGAAATCTCATTGGATGTAGACTTCTCACCAAAATTTGTAGTTGGCTATGTTGAAACAAAAGAAAAGCATCCAAATGCAGATAAATTAAGTGTTTGTAAAGTAAATGTCGGGGATGAAACATTACAGATCGTATGTGGAGCACCGAATGTTGATGCAGGCCAAAAAGTAGTTGTAGCTAAAGTTGGCGCTGTAATGCCTTCAGGTTTACTGATCAAAGAAGGTAACCTGCGTGGTGAAGATTCATTCGGTATGCTTTGCTCAGCACGTGAACTGGCAATTCCAGGTGCACCAGAAGTAAAAGGGATTTTAGTACTGGATGATTCTGCAGAAGTAGGAAGCCCATTCGAAGTTCCAACTCGTTAATAAGTACGATAAGTTAGTATGTTGAGCTGAGTCTCTCATACTAACTTTTTTTTATCCTTAAAAATATCAGCGACAAAGCGCATTTAACCGGCAAATATGATATGCTTTTGAGGTGTATATTATTTATGCACAGCAATCTAAATAAGAATAAAGACCGTTGCAAATAGTGGAATTTGTACGGCAATGTTTTTAAGGAAAGAAGTGGTATTTATGAGTTGGATTAAAAATAAATTTAATAAACTATTTAAAATGGATTCAGATGAAGAATATGATGAGTATGAACAATCACCAAAATCGGATGATATAAATCAGACAAACCAATCACAAGCGCAGCAAGATTATTATGAAGAACCTGATGCACCAAAAAAAGCATTCCGTTTTCCTCTAATAGAAGATAATTATGAGCAATCAGTAAAACCGGAAAATGAGCAGCGACAAACGACGCGCTTTTATGATGATGATAAGGAAGAACTGACATTACCGAATTATTTGCAAAAACATTCTGCGAAGGAAGTATATGATGTTGAAGTCTCCGGCATTCGGGATTTGCTGGAACGCCGCCGTAAAGGGAAAAGTCATACAAATGCAGCACATACAAGAGACCCGGTTCGCCGTTTGCCAAATTTAAAAGAAGAACGAGAAGCAATACGTCACAATAAGCCTGTACGTGGTGAAAGAACTGAAAATAAACAAATTTTAAAACCGATCGAAATTAGGAAACGTTTTATTCCTACTGACGTTCCATCACCTGTCCATGGTTTTAAAAAACCGTCACCTATTGAAAAATTAATTGAAAAGCAGCAGGATGAAAAGTTAAAAAAAGAAGAGCAGGAACCTAAATTACGAACTGAACAAGAACATACTGATAATGCAGAACAAGCGATGGAGCAGGTTGTTATACCAACAAATGAGGAAGAACAACAAGCTGTGCCAAATCTTGAACAAGGAATATACGAGTCTAGTAAAGAAGTAGAAATTTCACAGACTGAAAACCTTGAACCAGAGTCACAATCAGAACCTGAACTAGAAACTGCATCTGAAGCTGAGGCAGATCCAGCAGCTGAACCGGAAGAATTAATTTTTGGCGAAACGGACGAATCAGTTGAAGAAGAGCAGCAACCGATGGAAGAAGAGGTAGTTGAACATCTGACAGAAGCGGTTATTGAGGTAGAAAATGAAGTGGAAGAGGCTGTAGTAGACGAACCTTCAGCTGCAGAAACAATCAATGATGTTCAAGTGAAACATGTAACGATTGAAAATTCAACGATTCACATCGGTCATTTAAATGTGGAGCAAATGCCTCCATCATCTGAAGAAGCCGTTGTAATTGAAGAGAAGAAGGAAGAAACGGATGAAGTTCAGCCAATCAGTACGAGAAGCCGTGTTCCGTTTAATGTGGTGATGCTGAAGTCAGACAAGCAAAAATTGATGACAAAACAATTTGTCGAGCAGCAGCTTAGCATGCAAAGCAAACAAAATAAAGTAGATGAAGTAAAGCAAGAGAACATAATTCATCCGGCTGCACAGACAGATGAAGCTAATACAGAACTAGAGGATACAGTGCAGCAAGGAAACAATGATGAAGCAAAAGCTGTTAATCCAGCAACAGAGCCATTGCAAAATGAAGTACGACAAGTACAGGAAAATGCTGAAATCAATTTTAACGAACATGTTATAAAGCATGAGCCGACGAATCAGTATGAAGAGGAAACGATGCGCACATCCACTTCTACATCTGTAGGATTACTGGAACGTGAATCCGATATACCTGAAAAAGTTGAAGAGCTATTAGAAGTAGCAGCAACTACGGAAGCTGTAGTGGAAGAAGTGCCGGAAACATTGAACGTTCAGGAAGTACCGGAAATTCAAGAAGTGACAGAACTACCGTCAGTTAAAGTAGAGGAAGAGCCAATTGTTGAAGAAACGGCAGATGGAAAAGAATTATCTACGCAAGAAGTGATGGAAGAGGAAGCTGAAACCGTAATAGAAGCACCACCAGTAAAAAGAATTCCTTATGTGAAACCACCGCTTGAATACTTAGTACCGCCGGAGGAAATGGTGGAAGACCGCGACTGGATGGATGAGCAAGGCGAAAATTTAGTGGAAGCACTGTCTCATTTCCAAGTCCAGGCTCAAATTGAATCGATAGTCCAAGGACCGGCCGTTACTCAATTTGAAATTACCGTAGGACACGGTACAAAGGTAAGCAAAGTCCGCAATTTAACGGATGATATTAAATTGGCATTAGCTGCAAAAGATATTCGAATCGATGCGCCAATTCCAGGGAAGCGATCAATCGGTATTGAGATTCCAAACAGGATTTCCCGTTCGGTTCGCCTTTCGGAAGTGACAGAATCAGCTTCTTTTAAAGATTCGGATTCACCATTGGAGGCAGCACTCGGTTTGGATTTAACAGGGAAGCCGGTCACAATCGACTTACGGAAAATGCCGCATGGTCTGATTGCCGGTGCGACAGGTTCAGGTAAATCGGTATGTATTAACTCGATTTTAGTGAGCCTTCTGTATAAAGCAAATCCGAATGAATTAAAGCTGATGCTGATTGACCCGAAAATGGTAGAACTTGCGCCATTTAACCATATTCCGCATTTAGTCAGCCCTGTAATTACAGATGTTAAAGCCGCGACTGCAGCATTAAAATGGGCAGTAGAGGAAATGGAAAGACGTTATGAGTTATTTATGCATAGCGGTGCACGTAAAATAGAAGCATATAATAAAATGTGCGATGCAAATGGTATGTATGCACAGAAACTTCCATACTTATTAATTGTCATCGATGAGTTGGCAGATTTAATGATGATGTCCCCGCAAGATGTGGAAGACAGCATTGTACGAATTACGCAAAAGGCCCGTGCTGCAGGAATACACTTAATTGTTGCTACACAGCGCCCATCTGTAGATGTTATAACAGGTCTGATCAAGTCCAATATTCCAACGCGTATCGCCTTTTCTGTATCATCGCAAATCGACTCTCGCACAATTTTGGATTCACAGGGCGCAGAACGATTGCTCGGTCGAGGAGATATGCTATATTTAGGAAATGGAATGTCGGCTCCAACACGTATTCAAGGTACATTCGTAACAGATGATGAAATCGAAGAAATAATCGAGTATGTACGTGAACAAGGCGAGCCACAATATATATTTAAACAGGAAGAACTATTAAAACGCTCAGAAACAATAGAGGAACAAGACGAGTTGTTTGAAGAGGTATGCCGATTTGTGTTTGAACAAGGCTCAGCATCGACATCACTTTTACAACGCCGTTATCATATTGGCTATAATCGGGCAGCTAGATTAATCGATATGTTAGAGCGACATGGTTATGTTTCAGAACCAAAAGGAAGCAAACCAAGAGATGTATATATTACAGAGGAAGAGCTGTTTGAGCAATTCGGAGGCTAATGCACCAGCAAGTTGAACAATAAAAAAATTAGAATTGTCGTTCAATTATCGTAACGTGTATTTAGTGCTATAATGTAGGCATACTTTGAAACAATAAATTGATAATTCAATGGGGTCTTCGTATCCTAGGAGGGTTTTATAAATAATGACACGCTATCATTTTACCGGTATTAAAGGTTCAGGCATGAGTTCCCTGGCACAAATTCTATTTGATGCAGGAGAGGAAGTTCAAGGTTCCGACTATGAAACATATTATTTTACGGAACAACCATTACGTGATCGAGGAATAGAAATTTTAAATTTCGATGAAAACAATATTAAAGAAGGTTTAACCGTTATTGCAGGGAATGCATTTAATGATGATCATCCAGAATTAGTTCGTGCACGCGAGTTGGGTGTTGAAGTTATTCGCTACCATAAGTTTTTAGGCGAATACAGCAATCGCTATACTTCTATTGCCATTACAGGTGCACACGGTAAGACGTCTACGACTGGTTTAATGAGCCATGTTATAGGCGGTTATATGCCGACATCGTATTTAATCGGTGATGGTACTGGTTCAGGTAAAGAAGATGCTTCATATTTTGTTATGGAAGCATGCGAATACCGTCGCCACTTTTTAGCGTATCATCCGGATTATGCAATCATGACAAATATTGATTTTGATCACCCGGATTATTTCACGAGCATTGATGATGTATATGATGCTTTCCAACAGCTTGCTTTACAGGTGAATAAAGCAATTATTGCTTGCGGTGATGATGAACAGCTTCAGAAAATTCAAGCCAATGTACCGGTTGTCTACTACGGTTTTGATCCTGCTAATGATTTTTCAGCGCGTAATATCGTTAAAACATCGGAAGGTACGGAGTTTGATGTTTATGTTCGAAATGAGTTTTACAGTAAGTTCTTTATCCCGTTATTCGGTGATCATACGATTTTAAACTCGTTGGCAGTAATCTCACTGTGTCATTATGAAGGGGTTCCGGCAAAGCTGATACAAGAACGCCTTAACACATATGGCGGGGTAAAACGTCGCTTTACTGAAACGAAAATGGGCAATGCGATTTTAGTAGATGATTATGCACATCATCCAACAGAAATCGCGGCAACTTTGCAATCAGCACGCCAAAAGTATCCGGATCGTGAAGTTGTTGCGGTATTCCAGCCGCATACCTTTACTCGAACTAAAGCATTTTTACAAAACTTTGCGGATAGTTTGAGCGGTGCCGACGCAACCTACTTATGTGATATTTTTGGTTCGGCACGTGAAAAACAAGGTGAGCTTTCAATTCAGGATTTAGCAAACTTAATTGATGGCTGTATTGTTTTAACACTTGAAACAATTGATCAACTTAAAAAACATGAAAATGCCGTATTCCTGTTCATGGGAGCGGGAGATGTTCATAAATATCAAGATGCTTTTGAAGCAATTTTGAACTAATTGAAAAACAGCTTAACCTCAAACTAAAGGATAAGCTGTTTTTCCATACATAACGTGAAATACTTATGACGACCAATATTGTATTTTGAATGAACCAATTGGGCTTTCCGTTATTGCGGGGAAATGTAGAACTTATATCCATAAAGGGTTTTATTCATCAACAGATTGGGGAATATGAAAGCATGGACAAAAAGGTCATTCGCCTTTAGTGAATAAATAAATAACAAATTAATGGTATTCACGTAAGAAAAGCTTGTATTTCTTGAGGGTTTTGCGGAAAAAATGCTTTTCTAGGAAAAGGATTGTCGCAATTTTTGTCGAATGTAATAAATGGAACTAGATAGAGGAGGTTATATTTGATGGAAGTATTACTTTATATTGCGGCATTAGTGGCTGCAATCGGATTTTTAGTCCTATGTGTAAGTATTGGTATGACATTGTTTTCTGTGAAGAATACATTAAATTCAATTGCAGGAACAGTTGCCGGTATTGAAGGACAAATGGAAGGCATTACACGTGAGACAACAAGCCTGCTTACAAAAACAAATGCACTGGCAGATGATATTTCAGATAAATCGGAGAAGTTAAATTCAGTAATGCATGCTGTAAAAGGTGTTGGTGATTCTGTTAATAACTTGAATTCATCCGTTCAACGTATTACAACATCGATCTCAACAGAAGTGCATAAAAATGAAGACAAGATTGCGCAAGTCGTTCAATGGAGTAATGTAGCAATGGGGATTGCAGATCAATGGCGTCAGCGCAAGCCGATTAATGAAGAAGATATTGTGTATACGAGTACTAAAACAAATGAAACACCACCAAATTTAGGCCAAAAGTCAAAGTTTGGTTTCTTAAAACGCAAGTAATAAGGGAAACGACATTCAATAACAAGGGGGAGTTTTTAAAATGGAAGAAACACGCTATGATTATAACCGATTAAATGATTCGATTTATGATGATGAAAAAATTCATGTTAAGGATTTTGTTATCGGAGCATTGGTAGGCGGTATTGTCGGTGTAGCGACAGCATTATTACTGACACCGAAGACAGGCAGTGAAATGCGTAATGATGTGGCGGTACAAGCTGTTACATTAAAAGATAAGAGTATTGAGCTTTCTGGTACTGCAAAGGAAAAGACAGCACAGCTTTCAACGCAATTAAAAGAGCAGTCTTCTTCAATTGTTGAAAAAGTAAAAGCAAAGACAGCAAAACAACCACCTGTTATGGATGATGGAACAGCTTCATCGGAAGGTGAGGAACCATTACCATTAGACAAAATGGTCGATGAAGAAGTACTTGCTGCTGAATCTCCGGATCCGGATAGTGTAAATACAGACCCGGATATCGCACCAAACTCAACACGCCATACAGATGTACAATAAGAAAAACGGCTCCCAAAATATGGGGAGCCGTTTTTTATTTTATTCAATAACCGGTTGATCCGTTAGCTGAATTTCCAATTGGTCACCACCGAATATTTCGGCATCAAACGAAGAGGGCTGTCCATTCCGTAAAATCGTAAATGACCCTTTAAATGTTGCAGGTAGCTGCCAGTTGGAAAATCGAAAGACATCCTGATAAATCCACTTGCTTGTATCTTTCTCAATAATATTAATTGTAGCCCCATTCGGCACAATTGCTTCATGTTGGACTACTTGACCGTTTAGTAAAAACTCACGGGCTACTTTTACAAGTTCGACTTGTTCATGCTGAAACGATACGATCGCTTTTTCTTCCAGCAATAAATTTAAATGTGCTGCAATTTGTTCAGCTGTCGGTAAATGGCGTTGTTCAAATGTAATAATATCCCCATTTTGAATAGGGTAATGCAGTTTCCCTAGCTTTCCGTTAATGAAAAGCTGTGATGAAAAATCAGGGAATGATACAGGTTTCCCGTCGATATGAACAAAATAAGATTGGAACTGCTGCATATGCACAGATTGGTTCAATGACCTCAATGCATCTTCTACCGTTTCGATTGTTTCGACGACAATTACGTCTCGGTCCTGTATAGGTGTATCGAGTTTGACGATTTTACCGTTTACAAATACTTTCGGTTCAATATTATATGGCTTTTCTTGAATTGTCACAGTCATGACGGAAGCATGGTCAATAATATCCCCAATAGTAACAGCTGCGGCTGTCCCGTCTTTTCCTGGAATCAGTTTTATTTGATCTCCATTTTTAATAAGAGATTTAATCGAGGCATTTTCCCCATTGAGTATAATTTGTGCAGGCTGACCATGTTCACCAGGCACGAAAACATTTTGACCGTTCACTGTTATCGACAATCCATGTCCTGGCTTGCCGTATAATTGTTTTGCTCTAATATTCGCAGCCAAAAATGCATCACCGACAGTCATTTCCTTTAATTCAAATAGTCTTACGATTTGTTCGTTCACTTGAATTGACATGTAATGAATCGGCGCTTTTTGTGCAGCAATCGCAATTCCAATCGGTGTCACAAGCTCAGGCGTTGCAGCAATATTGTGTGCGCGTGTTAAATTCTGTATGGCATTCACATCACGTACCGCCACACGGTTAGCCGGCAAATTTAGTGTTTTGCCGATTTCTTCCGGCAAGCGGGGTGTTAAGCTCCCGCCGCCAACTAACATGACCGCTTTTGGTGGGATGTTATTGTTTAACCTTAAAATTTCCTCGCCAATGGACTTTGCCAAATTTTCAATTGCAGGGTATATTGCTTTAATTACTTCTTCCCGTGGGTAATGTTCGTCAAATCCTAAAATATCCTGGATGAGAATTTCCTCGCTCGTATGCAATTGGCGCTTTGCCATTTCAGCGACCGGGAAATCCAGTAAATAATGGTCACTTAAACTTTCGGTAATTTCATCACCGGCAGTCGGCACCATTCCGTATGCGACAACCGTACTTTTGTCTGTGATGGCAATATCCGAAGTTCCGGCACCAATATCAACAAGTGCCACATTTAAGCGGCGCATAGATGGTGGAATAAGGACATTGATTGCGGCAATCGGTTCTAACGTGAGCGCCTCCATCTCCAAATCGGCTCGCTTTAATGCGGCAAGCAATGATTCCACTACAACACGTGGCAGGAAAGTGGCAATCACTTCAACGGATGCTTCATCACCTTGCTGATCAAGGAGGCTTCCAATTTCTTCACCATCCAAACGGAAATATAAAACGGAATAGCCGACACAATAATAATGGTTATTTTTTGTATCTTCCTTATGGAGCAATAATTGTTGCTGCGCCTGCTGAACGGCTTGCAGCTCCAGGCGGTTAATATCTTCTTCCGTAAAGATCGGTCGGTTTTTAATAGAAATGGAAACACTGGCCTGTTCGGTCTTTAATGCACGCCCGGCTGCTGCTACACTCACTTTCTCCAAAGGACCATGCGTTTCTTCCAATTCAGTCTTGATCTCCTGTATTAGCTCCGCTACATACAGGACGTTATGTATTTGGCCATCAACCATTGCACGCTCTTTATGTTCTTTTACTAATATATCGGCAACATGGTAGGTGTCTGCATGCTGCTCTAAAATAATGCCGACAACGGACCGTGTTCCAATATCAAGTGCGAACAATTTGTTTGCCATATGAAAACGCTTCCTTTCTATTATTATCACAATATACTTTAGCGAGTTGAAGCGCTAAATTAAAAATGCGTGACATTCTACAATAGTTTGATTATAATAAGATTATTACTTAAAAATGTATCATACTTTTTATTTAACTGAAAGTGCCGGATACGCAAAGAAGAGGGGTAGAGGAATATGCATCAACAAGATTTAGAAAGCTTACGTAGCCAGATTGACAGCCTGAACTTAGAAATTTTACGTTTAATAAATGAACGTGCAACTGTAGTAGAAGAAATTGGTAAGATTAAAGAAAAACAAGGTGTGAATCGCTATGATCCGCTACGCGAGCGTCATATGCTTGACTTAATTAAAGAAAACAATAACGGTCCGTTAAATCAAATGACGGTTGATTATATTTTTAAACAAATCTTCAAAACAGCGCTTAAACAATTAGAAGCAGAAAAGAAAAAAGAATTACTCGTTTCACGTAAAGAAAAGTCAGAAGATACTGTCATTAATGTTAATGGTGAATTAATCGGTACAGGTGCTCCTTCTTTCGTATTTGGACCATGTGCGGTTGAATCATATGAACAAGTTGCCGCAGTAGCTGCAACAATCCAGGAAAAAGGATTAAAACTGATCCGTGGCGGTGCATACAAACCACGTACATCACCGTATGATTTCCAAGGTTTAGGTCTGGACGGGCTTAAAATTCTAAAAGATGTTTCAAAAGAATACGGTTTAGGTGTTATCACAGAAATCGTAACACCAGCTGATTTAGATCATGCATTAGATTACATTGATGTCATTCAGATTGGTGCTCGTAATATGCAAAACTTTGAACTATTAAAAGCGGCTGGATCAACGAATAAGCCTGTATTATTAAAACGCGGTCTTGCAGCAACAATTGATGAGTTCATCCATGCAGCAGAATACATCATGTCAAAAGGTAATGAAAACATTATTTTATGTGAACGCGGTATCCGCACATATGAAAAAGCTACTCGTAACACATTGGATATTTCGGCAGTTCCGATTTTAAAACAAGAAACTCATTTACCGGTAATGGTAGACGTGACGCATTCTACAGGTCGCCGTGATTTATTGTTGCCATGTTCAAAAGCGGCAATCGCTATTGGAGCAGACGGTGTCATGGCAGAAGTGCATCCAGATCCATCAATCGCATTATCGGATCAGCAACAGCAAATGGATATCCCGACATTCAATGCATACTACGATGAACTATTAAAATTCATGAAACAATACGAAGTGTCAAAATAAATATTAATAAGCCCATGTTGAGTCATTTCAACATGGGCCTTTCTGTATTTTTCGCAAGTGCTTCCGTGTTGATGGCATATTTTTTGAATATTTTAAGACAATTGATGAAAAAACCAGGTATTCACTAGGTTTTGGATTGAAAAGAGAAATGAAAATATTATATGATGAAGCTATACATAACAATTAGTATTACTAGTCAATTTGAAAAACTTGTATCACTAAGATAAAAAAGGGGGAGAAACTTTTGACTGTCACAATTTATGATGTTGCACGTGAGGCGAATGTATCAATGGCAACCGTATCTCGCGTAGTAAATGGAAATCAAAATGTTAAGCCTGCAACAAGAAAAAAAGTGTTGGAAGTGATAGAGCGTCTGGAATATCGTCCAAATGCAGTAGCACGTGGCTTAGCAAGTAAAAAAACAACATCAGTAGGAGTCATCATCCCTGATATTTCGAATAATTTAAATGCCGAGCTTGCTCGAGGCATTGAAGATATTGCGACAATGTACCGCTATAACATTATTTTGGCGAATTCAGATCAAAATGAAGAAAAAGAACTAACGTTACTTGATACGATGCTAGGGAAGCAAGTGGATGGCATTGTGATGATGAGTGAAGAGGTAACAGACACTATTCAACGTGCGGTGGAGGCTTGCCCTGTACCGATTGTATTGGCAGGGTCTATCAGTTCTACTGAAAAAGTAGCTTCTGTAAATATTGACTATTATAATGCGGCATTTGAAGCTGTAGAAACACTTATTAATAATGGACATATGAGAATTGCATTTGTCTCAGGGCCGTTAAAGTATACAGTGAATGGTCAGCATAAACTTGCTGCCTATAAAGATGCCCTTAAAAAAGCAAACATAGAAATAGATGATGCTTTAATTGATGCCGGAGATGGCTCTTATGACGGTGGATTGGAAAGCTGGGCGAATTTAAGTGAACTACAGCAACCGCCTACTGCCATTTTTGTCGGGAATGATGAGTTGGCAATTGGATTAGTCCATGGCATTCAAGATAGCGGGAAAAATGTACCGAATGATGTGGAAATCATCAGCTTCGAAAATTCAAAACTAGCGCGCATGGTACGACCTAGACTGACAAGTGTTGTATTGCCTTTATACGATATCGGAGCAGTTGCAATGCGCTTATTAACGAAGTATATGAACAAAGAGGAAGTTGAACAGCAACATGTCATCTTACCACACCGCATAGAAAAGCGCGGTTCAAGTAAATAATAAAAGCGTCTGTCAACAGCTGACAGGCGCTTTTGTTTTAGGATAGCTCTATAATTTCACCCGGAATTTATAGCAACATTATAAACGGTTTTTTTCTGTACGAATTATATGTAGGGCTTTTTCAAGCATTCGTGCATTTTTTTCCTCAATTTCAGCTTTACGCGGAATCGGATCGTATAAAGGTTGTGGATCATGCCAAGTCGGTATTAGCTGAACAGGCGATTCCGTCTGCCATTTATCGAGCCATTGCTGCGGTAACGGTCCAGTCGGGGCAGGCTGATCGGTCATCTCCGTCCAAATATGTGACCAAGCACGCGGAACGACCCGCCAAATATCATAGCCACCGCCGCCAACTGCAATCCAGCGACCTTCACAATATTCATGTGCCAATTTATGCGCAAGCTTTGGTATTTCTTTGTAAATGTTCATTGTCCCGTACAAATGTGTGAGCGGATCAAAATAATGAGCATCTGCACCGTTTTGCGTCAAGACGACATCGGGTTTGAAAAATTCAAATACTTCACGCATGGACTGTTCATATATTTCCAGGAAGCTCTCATCCTCTGTAAATGCGTCAATAGGGAAGTTAAAAGAAGTCCCGTATCCTTCACCGTTCCCGCGCTCTGTTATATTGCCTGTACCAGGGAATAAATAGCGGCCTGTCTCATGAATCGATAATGTACATACATTCGGATCATCATAAAAGGACCATTGAACACCATCGCCATGATGTGCATCAGTATCTACATATAAAACGCGTAGCCCATACTTTTCCTGAATATATTTAATCGCTACGCTGCTGTCATTATAAATGCAAAAACCGGATGCTTTTCCACGGAAACCGTGATGAAGTCCGCCGCCCAAGTTTAAAGCATGCTGAGATTTACCTTGCAGTACTTGATCGACTGCCTGCAATGTACCGCCAACGAGCAGTGCGCTTGCTTCATGCATATTTTTGAATATCGGTGTATCCTCTGTTCCAATACCATATGGTTCCCCTTGCTGGGGTGTTAACTCGCCATGACCAGCTTTTTTTACGATTTCGATATATTGCATGTCGTGGGCCAGCGCAATTTCTTCATCTGTCGCAATACGGGCAGGGACGATATCCTCATCCTTAAGGGCACCGATATTTTTCAATAAATCAATCGTTAAGTGTAACCGTTTGTGGTTAAACGGGTGTGTGTCCGAAAATTTGTAAGTGAGTTGTTCTGGTGAATAAATAAATACAGCTTTTTTCATAATGTAACGCCAGGCAAGTTTGGCCACAATACATCGTATCCTTGCTTACGCAACTCTTCAATAATATGCAGCGGATTGATTACTTGCAGACGGACACTTACAATTCGGGACTTCTTATTTTCACCATCAGGATATACGAGAACACTTAATACATTTGCCTTGTTATCATGGAATACTTTTGTTATTTCAAACAGCATACCGGGCTTGTCATTTACCCGAATGTCAATTTTAGATCCGGGTTTATGTGCGCCTGTTAATTCGATGTAAGTATATAGTAAATCAGTCGTCGTGACGATACCGATCAGCTTTCCGGCAGTAACAATAGGTAAACAGCTGATTTTAGCATCATAAAAAGTCATGGCTACTTCTTCAACGAAGTCTAGCGGATGGCCGACAATCGGATTTTTGACCATGATTTTCTCGATTGGAGCATCATAAATCGTAGAGTCCGGTTCTTCGCGTAACCGGGAAGGCAAAGCGTTTTTCAAGTCATGGTCTGTAATGATGCCTACAACAAGATTCTCTTTGTTTACAATCGGCACATGACGGATATTTTTATCCCGCATTAGTCCGACAGCATCACGTACTGTGTTTTCAGGCAGGAGTGTATGTATCTCTCTTTGCATAATTTCTTCGACAATCATAGTTCATTCCCCTTTGTGATAAGAATTAATACATGAAACGATTTCTAAAGCGAAGTCTGTCAAATCTCTCCAATGTCTCAGTTCCAACACGTGCCCCCACACGCGCCATGAGACAGTTGGCAGGATGGGAAGTGATTTCAGGATCATCTGTTGCATAATACTCGAAATTGACGGATGTCATCATTCTCTCCATCATATTCCGGTATTCCCACACGGATAAACCTGTCCCTTTTAAATCCCAGTGCCAGTAATATTCAGTTGTAATGACCAAATAATCTTCCATTGCATCATCCATAAATGATACTTCCAATAATTTTTTGCCGGAGCCGGATCCTCTAAAAGAAGGAATGACTTCAATGGCGCCAAGCTCAATCATATTCGGAATCCGATCCTCAGACCAGCGTTCCAAAGGATCTGGATAGAGATACGTAACATAGCCGACAATAATATTATCCTGTCGAATGACAATAATGCGCCCTTCTTCCAGCTTAGCAATCCCGACAAGGGCTTCATGCTGTTGATGGGAAGGTCTGAAAGCTTTTAAATCTTCATGTAATGTGTAGGTAGCTAATTTTTCGGAAGAAACAGGTCCTTCTACTAAAACATTACCATTCTTCGTTTTGAATTCAAGACGATAATAATTTTTCACATGAATCATAATCACACCACCTGCATTTAATACATCTATTATACTCTATTTCATGCGAAAATACGCTTAAATTCGCGAGATGTCACTAAATTGATTGAAAGTTTTAAATATTTTGCCTATTATAGTATTTTTATTGTAAAATGATTGTAGTTTTTAATGAAAGGGGATTTTTCATGGGGATGAAAACAATGGAAAAGCTAGCAGTTATTCCGGGGGAACATAATTTAAAAAATTATGAGGAAACAGCTGCGAATCATGTTTGGCAACATAGTGAAACAGCATTTTCTTGGTTTGAAACGGGGAAGGTCAATATTGCATATGAAGCAATAGACCGACATGCAACAACACACCGCAAAAACAAAGTCGCTCTTTATTATAGTGATGGGAATCGAAAAGAAGCCTATTCTTTTTATGATATGAAACGTCATACAAATAAGGCTGCGAATGTGTTGAAGGAAAAGGCGGACTTAAAAAAAGGGGACCGTATATTTATTTTTATGCCACGCACGCCGGAGCTTTATTTCAGCTTAATTGGTGCATTGAAAATTGGCGCAATCGTGGGGCCATTATTTGAAGCATTTATGGAAGGGGCCGTATATGACCGGTTAATGGATAGTGAAGCGACCGCAATCATTACAACACCAGCATTGTTAAGCAGAGTCCCGCTTGAGAAGCTGCCGCATTTAAAAACGGTTTTTGTTGTCGGGGAAAATATTGAAGAAACGGATAAGATACTAGATTTTAATAAATACTTTGCAGAGGCATCTCAGGATTTTGACATTCAATGGGTCGATAAGGAAGATGGCTCCCTTTTGCATTATACTTCCGGTTCAACGGGTGCTCCAAAAGGGGTATTACAGGTCCATTATGCAATGATCCAGCAATATCAGACAGCACAATGGGTACTGGATTTAAAGGAGGATGACATCTACTGGTGCACAGCCGATCCTGGATGGGTAACAGGGACGGCTTATGGGATTTTCGGTCCATGGTTAAATGGTGTGACGAATGTCGTTATCGGGGGACGATTTAGTCCGCAGGCTTGGTATGGAGCAATTGAGGAATATGGTGTCACAGTATGGTATAGTGCGCCAACTGCATTTCGAATGTTGATGGGTGCAGGTCCGAATATTATCGGTAAATATAATCTTTCAACTCTTCGTCACGTTTTATCGGTCGGTGAACCATTAAATCCGGAAGTCGTAAAGTGGGGTATGGAAATATTAAATCACCGTATTCACGATACATGGTGGATGACGGAAACGGGTGGCCATATGATCTGCAATTACCCATCAATGGATATTAAGCCGGGATCAATGGGGAAACCTGTGCCAGGTATTTATGCAACGATTGTAGATGATCAAGGCAATGAAGTCCCGCCATATACAATGGGGAATTTGGCCATCAAAAAAGGATGGCCTGCAATGATGCGGCAAATTTGGGGGAACCCTGAACGCTATGAATCCTATTTCTTAAAAGGAGAATGGTATGTTTCAGGTGATTCTGCATTTAAGGATGAAGAAGGTTACTTCTGGTTCCAGGGTCGAGTAGACGATGTCATTATGACGTCAGGAGAACGTGTAGGACCATTTGAAGTGGAAAGTAAACTGCTTGAACATCCTGATGTAGTGGAAGCAGGCGTCATCGGAAAACCAGACCCGGTGCGCGGTGAAATTATTAAAGCATTTATTTCATTGCGTGAAGGGATAGAGCCTAGCGAAGCGCTTGAATCGAATATTAGAGACTTTGTAAAAAACGGTCTATCCGCCCATTCGGCACCACGCGAAATTGAATTCAGAGATAAGCTGCCGAAAACCCGAAGCGGTAAAATTATGCGCCGTGTTTTAAAGGCATGGGAACTTGATTTACCGGCAGGCGACTTATCGACAATGGAAGATTAATTTTATATGCCAGTACTTCTTAAATCGGGGCGCTTACATATGTAGGCGCCTTTTGTATTATTATTGAACAATAATTTAGAATAATCTAGAATTATATAAAAATACAGTTGACTAAATAAATATACATACTTATACTTATTTTTATCATTTAGAATTCGTAAAAGATTTTTTCGGTTATATAAAATTGACGAGGTGACAACATGAAGGCAGGTATTATTGGTGCAACAGGGTACGGCGGGCTAGAACTGCTGCGTTTTTTGCATAATCATAAAGAAGTAGAAGAAATTGGATTATTCACATCTTCTGATGAAGGAACTCAGTTTTCGGATAAATTTCCGCATTTAACGGATATTTATAATCAATCATTACTTAAATTGGATGATGAGGCATTGGCGCAATACGATGTCATATTTGCAAGTACGCCATCCGGGGTATCAAGTACGATTTTTCCATCTTTAGTTGAACGGGGTCCAAAATTAATTGATTTATCCGGGGATTTCCGGCTGAAAAATTTAGCAAGCTATGAAACATGGTATAAAAAAAATCCGGCACCACAGGAAGTTGTGGATCGAAGTGTTTACGGATTAACGGAGTGGAATGCGTCGGCAATTGAAAACGCAGATTTAATTGCCAACCCGGGCTGCTATCCAACGGCTGTTTTATTATCCATCCTGCCTCTTATAAAACATCGTCTAATTGATCCGAGCTTCCTCGTCATCGATGCGAAGAGCGGAATTTCAGGAGCAGGGAACAAACCGTCACAGGCAACACATTTCAGTGAAGCAAATGAGAGCTTCTCGATTTATAAAATTAATGAACATCAGCACATTCCCGAAATCGAACAAGCGATTTCAATGTTTACCGATATCGAAACAACAGTAACATTTAATACGCATCTTGTACCGATGACACGAGGTATTTTAGCAACTTCCTATGCACAAGTAACGGAAGGGGTTACTCAAAAACAATTAGTGGACTGTTTAACAGAAACATATAAAGATCATCCATTTGTCCGTGTCATTCAACAGGCTTCCGCAGTGGGAACAAATCGCGTGAAAGGTTCAAACTATTGTGATATTTATGTGAAACTCGATGAAAGGACAAATCGGGCAACGATTATCGGTGTGATCGATAATTTAGTTAAAGGAGCTGCCGGCCAGGCTATTCAGAACATGAATGTCCAATTCGGCTTCCCGCAGCAAACAGGCTTACAACTCGTTCCGTATTTTATTTGATTTATAAAGATGAGAAATAAATGACTATCAAGTTGATTGGTTGGGGGGGAAGGCGAGTCGATTGTGCCTTCTCATTCATCAGCGAACAGATTATGACGAGGACAATTAAGGGAGGGTCATTAGATGACTTCAACAATAGAGATGAAGAAATTATCAAGCAAAAATATCGTATCACCAAAAGGGTTTACTGCAGCAGGTGTTCATTGCGGACTTAAACATAAGAAAAAAGATTTAGCGATTCTAGTAAGTGAAGTACCGGCAAGCGTTGCCGGAGTATTTACAACTAATGCAGTTCAGGCAGCACCTTTAAAAGTAACAAAAGAAGTTGTATATGAAACGAAAAAAATGCAGGCAATGATCGTCAATTCAGGAAATGCCAATGCATGTACAGGTAAACAAGGCGTATTGGATGCATATGAAATGCAACTGCTTGCCGCACAAAAGCTTGGCATCGCATCCAATTTGGTAGGGGTAGCCTCTACGGGTGTCATCGGGGAAATTATGAAAATGGAGCCGGTTAAAAAAGGTGTTGAACAATTAAATCCCGATTCAAAGTTAGAAAGCGGTATTGATTTCTCTCAGGCAATTTTAACAACAGATACTGTCATGAAAAATACAACTTATGCCACGATCATTGATGGCAAGGAAGTCATTGTATCAGGAACAGCTAAAGGTTCCGGAATGATTGAACCAAATATGGCGACAATGCTAGGGTTTATTACAACAGATGCCAATATTGCATCAAATGAGCTGCAAAAAGCATTATCAAGTGTAACGGATTGCACATTTAATTCAATCACAGTGGATGGTGATACATCTACGAACGACACGGTTATTGTAATGGCTAATGGCTTAGCGGGAAATGAACCACTATCTCCATTACATCCTGACTGGGAAAACTTTTACACAGCACTACGTCTTGTGGCAGAAGACTTAGCAAAGTCAATTGCACGTGACGGGGAAGGTGCAACAAAGCTGATTGAAGTAGAAGTGGATGGAGCAGTTTCAGATGAAGAGGCACGTAAAATTGCAAAAACAGTTGTAGGTTCACCGCTTGTAAAAACAGCAGTATTTGGCTGTGATGCAAACTGGGGACGTATTATTGCAGCAGTTGGCTATTCAGGTGCTGTAATCGATCCCGATAAAATCACAATCAAAATCGGTGGGGCAACAATGGTGGAAAATGGCGAACCAATTAAGTTTTCCGAGGATGAGCTTATCGAAATTTTAAAACAGCATGAAGTAAAAATATATGTGTCACTTGAAGTTGGGAAAGGGCACGGATTTGCATGGGGGTGTGACCTGACTTATGACTACGTTCAAATCAACGCATCATACCGCTCGTAAAATGGTCATAAAACTTGGCGGCAGCACATTAGAAGGTCTTAACGAGACCTTCTTTCGCAATTTTAAAGCGTTGCAGGATCAAGGGTTCCAACTCATTATTACACATGGAGGTGGACCTGCGATCAACCGTGAATTAGCCGCTGCCGGTATCGTGTCACAAACGGTAAACGGACTGCGTGTAACAAGTGAAGAAATGATCGGTATTGTACAGTCAACTTTAATCGGAAAAGTAAACCCTTCACTTGTACATGAGCTCCATTCAGCAAATATTTCTGCTATTGGGCTGAATGGATTTGACGGGGGACTGCTGGAGTGTGAATTTTTAGATTATAAAAATTACGCATATGTTGGAGAAGTGAAGCGTGTTAATATTAATATGTTAAACTCTTTGACGGAAGCTGGAATTGTACCTGTTATTGCCTGTATCGGTGCAACAAAGGATGGGCAGGCGCTGAATATTAATGGCGATACAGTGGCAAGTGAAATTGCATTGGCTGTCGAGGCGGAATGTCTCCTGCTTGTGACGGATGTGGCCGGTATTCGCATACAGGATGAATACCAGACAGAAGTAACACCACGCCTGATCGAACAATGGATTGAAGAAGGGCATATTTACGGCGGGATGATTCCGAAAGTACAGGGTGCCCTGAATTGTTTGAAGGCAGGTATACCTTCTGTACAAATTGTTAATGAAGCTTTAACCGGGACGACTATTTTAAGTGAGGAGCTAGTGAAATGAGTGCATTATTCCAAAATTACGCAAGAAGACCTTTTGCTATTGTCGAAGGCAAAGGAACAGAAGTATTTGATACGACAGGGAAGAGATATTTAGATTTTACGAGCGGCATTGCTGTTTGTAGTTTAGGGCATGCACATCCATCAATCGTTGAAGCTATTCAAAAACAAAGTCAAAAACTGTGGCATATTAGTAACTTATTTGAAAGTCCAGGACAGGAAAAACTTGCCGCATCATTAGTGAAAGATTTGCATTTATCATATGCATTTTTCTGTAATAGTGGTGCAGAGGCGAACGAAGCGGCTATTAAATTAGCACGTAAGCATACAGGGAAACATAAAATCATTGTGTTTGAACAGAGCTTTCACGGACGTACATTTGGTGCGATGAGCGCAACTGGACAAGATAAAGTGCGTAAAGGATTCGGTCCTTTAGTGAGTGAGTTTATAACATTGCCATTTAATGATATCGAAGCATTGAAAGCTGCAGTTGATGAAGATACTGCTGCGATTATGCTTGAAATGATTCAAGGTGAAGGCGGAGTAAATCCTGCAACGGATGAATTCGCGAAAGCCATTCATGAAATTCAGCAATCCTCAGATATTTTAGTCATTGTTGATGAAGTACAAACAGGTATCGGACGTACAGGAACTCGTTTTGCATTTGAACAGACAGCTATTAAACCGGACATTGTCTCAATGGCTAAAGGTCTCGGCGGCGGTTTCCCAATCGGGGGAATTCTTGGGACAGAAAAGCTGTTCAACACATTTAATGCAGGTACACACGGTACGACATTCGGCGGGAATCCATTAGGTGTTGCCGTTGCTCAAACAGTTATCGATCAAATATTCAATGATGCCTTTTTGGATAATGTAAAACAAAAATCAGCATACTTTATTAATAAACTGGAAGAAGCTTTTCCGGAAGATAAATATTCAGTTCAAGGGAAAGGGTTAATGCTTGGTCTAAGCCTTGGCGGAGAAGATGTGGCACCTTATGTGGCCGCATTGGATGAAGCTGGTCTATTAACAGTTGCTGCCGGCCCGAAAGTGATTCGACTATTACCGCCTTTAACAGTGAGCGAACAGGAAATTGATGAAGCAGTCAATTTACTTAAAGATGTATTAAAAGCAGAACAATTATCAATTTAATTACATTAAAAAATCTCACCAACCTATAAAAGTTGGTGAGATTTTTTGTTTTTATTCCCCTGATGGTTCTGGTTCGACCGGATCGACGTCAACTTCAATCTCATCCAGGTCTTCAATTACTTCCCCAGGTACAACATTTTCCTCATCTTCCGTTTCCGGTGGAGCTGGTGGTGCAGTTTCAACCACTTCTCCGACTTCATTCGAATAGCCTGATTCTAATCCTGTAATATCGACTGCTACAACGATGTAGCGAACACCTGGTGAAACTGATACCCGATAACCTTCATAAGATTTTAATGAACGTACAAGCGATCTACCCTGATCGGTAACACTATATACGCGGTAGCCAACAACATCATTGGATGCAGAGGCTGTCCATGATAGTGAACCGTTTGCTAATGTCGCATAAACAGGTTGCGGTGGTGCACTGTCCGCAGAGAATGGAGCACCGGTTACAACTCCATTACCAGAACTGAACGACAGCAATTTTGAAGCGTCTCCACCCAGTCTGCCTAACATCCGGTCAACGAATGCCTGATTCAATCCGAAACCGCTCATTTGGACAAACTCAGTAGGTGTATTCGGTAATGCAGCATACGTGTTGCCGTTAATCACAACCGATGTAGAAGACACAAAGCTGTCATCAGGCTGTGTTGGTAAAAATACATTTTTATTAAATAGATCGGAAGTGACTAAACCGGCATTGGCACATGAAGTTGAAGGTGCCAGGCCTGAAATACCACAAAATGATCGCGTCACAACGCCTTCAGGTTTTTTGAATGCTTCTTTCGTACCGACTAATTCCGGGTTGATATCATATAGCGTATTCAAGTAATTTGCCCATAGACGGTTTACACGTTGACTTGGGTGCTGGTAACGGTTATTAAATGCATAAAGGGTACGCAGTTTTTCGTAACCCATCCAGACACCTACCGAGATATTCGGATTATATCCCACGAACCAAACATCGTTATGGTCCTGTGTTGTACCGGTTTTGCCAGCAAAGTCAGACGAGAATTTCAGCTGGCTCTTTGCCAATGTACCAGTTCCGCCCTGCTTCAACACATCACGCAGCATATCTGTCATGATATACGCTGTTTCAGGTGCAAATACTTTCACAGGCTCTACTTCATGTTCATAAACAATATTGCCGTCCAGATCTTCAATGCGTTCAATCATGTAAGCATCGATAAATTGACCATTATTGGCAAATGTAGCATAAGCGTTAGTATTTTCTTCAACAGAAGCACCAATCGTCAAACTGCCCAGAACGGTCGAACTGTTTTCGTAATCAACAGGCAGTAATTTAGAGAAGCCCATCTTTTCCAGGAAAGTAGCAGGGCGACGATCTAAAATGGAATCATATAAACGTGCTACAGCCAAGTTTTGCGATGACGCAACAGCCTGACGTGCAGGAATTATACCTAATTCCTGGTTCGGGTTATAGTTCACAGGATCCCAACCAGTAACCGGATGTTTAAATTTCACGTCGACAACAGGGCTTCCTGCTCCGATGACACCATATTCGATTGCCGGTGCATAGGCAAGTAATGGCTTCATTGTTGAACCATTTGAACGGAATGCGTTTGTTGCATGGTTCACTTGTGTAATAGTGTGGTCGCGTCCGCCAACGAAACTTAAAATGCGGCCGGTGCTATTTTCAATAACGATACTTCCTGTTTGTACAGGAACATCCACTTCTATTTCTTCTCCTGTTTCAGGATCCTTTTCTTTCTTTTTGTATGTTTGACCGTATAAAGTGAACTCTTCCGTCACTTTTTTCATGGCATCATACATATCTTTATTGATCGTAGAGTAAATACGGTAACCACCGGAACGTATTGTACGGTCGGCCATTATAGTATATTTCTCATTTAAGTTTTCTTCTTCTTTTAAACGATCCGGATCAATACCGTCTTTTTCAGCAAGTATTTTTGCAAAAATTTCTTTTGAACGGAGCTCAAGCTCTGCTGTTAACCAAGGATATTTTTCTTCGGGACGAATTTCATATCCTTTGAAGTCTTGTGTAACATCGTACTTAATCGCTTCGTCATATTCTTTCTTCGTAATATAACCAGCTTCCTGCATACGATAAAGAACCGTCTTCATACGGTCAATACCTGGCTGCATCCCATCCGCACTTTTTTTCTCACCTTTATTTGTAAAAGGTGTGTACTTGAACGGTGCCTGAGGGATACCGGCAATATAGGCCGCTTGCGGTAAATTTAATTTAGATGCAGATACACCGAAAATACCTTGCGCTGCCGTCTCAATACCGGCAATATTACGTCCCGAAGAGTTTCGGCCATACGGGATAATATTTAAATACGCTTCAAGTATTTCTTCTTTTGTCATAAAATGTTCCAGACGATACGCAAGTAAAATTTCCTTTGCTTTACGTTCATATGAAACTTCATTCGTTAATATTTGGTTTTTGATTAATTGCTGTGTAAGTGTAGATCCACCTGTCTGTGTAGATGAGTTGGATACATCTTGCAGTAAACCGCGGATTACAGCTTTCGGTACAATACCTGTATGCTCGCGGAAATATTCATCCTCTGTTGCAAGAACAGCATTTATTAAGGATGGGGATATATTGGCAAGCGATGTTTCACGACGGTCCAAATCTGTTCGGATCTTTCCTATGTAAATATCGTTCGCAAAATAAAGTTCACTTGTTTCTTCATAACTGAAAATTTGCTCGCGCATTTCATCTTTTGATCGCAAAGGTTCATCCTTTGTTAATGATGCGAAGTAACCTGCGCCTACAGCTCCGACAAACAATAGTGTCGCGGCTGTAAAAATAATCGCCAGCAATATTAAATTCCAGAATACACCGCTTCCGATCCGGACATAGCGCATTCGTTCTGAAGAAGCAAGGATTTCGATTTTTTTATTCAATTTTTCGAGCCATTCTCTCACATCATCGACCTCCTAAAATCTTGTTTATTATAGCATATTTGAGATATAAACGAATATAAATATTGACATCAACTATTTTCTAGGTAGAATAGAAAATATAAATTTCAGGCAACGAAGAGTTTGCAGTAATAAATGTGTTCCCTGCATAGAGAGCTAGCGGTTGGTGAAAGCTAGACATAGCGCATTTATGAATTACGTACTTGGAGCCTGAACGGATCGTCACGTTATAGACGCTTAAAGTGGAAGAAAGACTGAAATTTCTTCAAGCCGGGTGGTACCGCGTTAAATAATAATTTGACGTCCCTGCATGCATTTGCGTGTAGGGACGTTTTTCGTTTCCTTACAAGTAAATGACGCATCATGTAAAAGGAGAGAAAACAAATGACAAATGAATTACTGCAAGACTTGGAATGGCGCGGACTGTTATACCAGCAAACAGACGCGGAAGGTATGGAAAAGCTATTAAATGAGGAAAAGGTTTCCCTATACGTAGGTGTTGACCCGACAGCAGACTCGATGCATATCGGACATATTGTGCCATTGCTTACATTACGCCGCTTCCAAAAAGCAGGCCATACACCGATTTTATTAGTTGGCGGAGCTACAGGAACTGTAGGAGATCCATCTGGCCGTTCAGAAGAGCGTCAGTTACAGACAATGGATCAGATCGAAAAAAATGTGCAAGGTCTAAAAAAGCAAATGGAGCGCTTATTCGACTTTTCATCGGATGCGGCAAACAGTGCTGTACTTGTAAACAACAATGACTGGGTTGGTCCGATGTCATTAATCGATTTCCTTCGTGATTACGGGAAACTGATCAATGTTAACTACATTTTAAATAAAGATACAGTTGCATCACGACTCGACTCAGGTATTTCATTCACTGAATTTGCCTACACATTAATCCAAGGTATCGACTTCAACCACTTGTATGATCATCACAATGTTCGAATTCAAGTAGGCGGTTCGGATCAGTGGGGCAACATTACAACTGGCCTGGAAATGATTCGTAAAACACATGATGAAAATGCGAAGGCGTTCGGTATTACAATTCCGCTTGTAACAAAAGCGGATGGTACGAAATTCGGTAAAACAGCGGGTGGCGCTGTATGGCTAGACGCTGCAAAAACATCTCCATACGAGTTCTACCAGTTCTGGATCAATACAGCGGATGCCGATGTCGTGAAATACCTGAAAATCTTCACATTCCTGACACGTGAAGAGATTGAAGGTCTTGCAGTAAGTGTGGAAGAAGAGCCGCATTTACGTAAAGCTCAAAAAGCGCTGGCTGAAGAAATGACACGTCTGATTCATGGTGAAGCAGGTCTGGAAGCAGCAGAGCGTATTACAAAAGCATTATTCTCTGGTGATTTAAAAGCATTATCAGTAGAAGAAATGAAAGTAGCCTTCTCTGGTGTTCCTTCTGTAGAAGTGGCAAAAGAGGATAAAAATATCGTGGAATTAATTGTAGAAGCAGGGATTTCTTCATCCAAACGCCAAGCACGTGAAGATGTAACTAACGGTGCAATTAGTGTGAACGGTGAAAAAATTACGGATCTTGACTATGTAATCGATTCGAAAGACCGTTTGGAAGATGCTTTTGCCATTATCCGTCGCGGTAAGAAAAAATACCATATGGTTAAATTTGCTTAATTAAAATAAAACGTCTTGGAAGGCAGCAGTTTTCCAAGACGTTTTTTTAAAAGGAGTTTCCTGTTTCATAAAGAAGGTATAGGATAGGGGTGATAATATTGGGAAATAAATCGTATTTATGGAAAATTGTCGTTTCCATTTTTGTCTTACTGACTGTCAGCTTTTTTACTTTCATATTATTATTTATGGTAGCGTTTAGCGGTAACATTCACTTTATACCGTTCATCATTTCCGCTGCGGTCATTATATACATTGGTTATGTGCTTGTGCTTTTTGATGTATTTTATAAAAATAGAAAACGTATAAAAATCTTTTGGACGATTGCCGGAATCATTTTAGTCGTCTGTTTGATACAACCTGTTTATAAATGGTTCGATAATAGGGTGCCGACTGTTGATGCAGAAGTGAATATTTACCAATATGAGCCATTTACAGATGAAAATAAATTAGTTCAATTGGAGAATGAGCCTACTTTAAAGCTAGAGGAACCTTTACCGAAGATGGATGGCGCAACCGCATTGTATCCATTGTATGCCGCCATTACAGAGCATGTATATCCAGAAAAAGAATACAATCCCTACAAAAGTGAAGTTATGGTCAACCAGACGCATGAAGCCTATACAAATCTGATTTTCGGAAAGACAGACATGATTTTTGCAGCGGGTCCTTCCGATGCGCAAATTAACCAGGCTGAACAACAGGGGATTAAACTTCATCTGACACCAATCGGAAAAGAAGCATTTGTCTTTTTCGTCAACAGTAAAAATAAAGTCAATCGTTTATCGCTCGATCAAATTAAGGGAATCTATGCTGGAGAAATTACAAACTGGTCAGAAGTTGGGGGAAAAGATGATTCAATCAGGGCATTCCAAAGACCCCAGGACAGCGGATCGCAGACAGCCCTTCAACGGCTTATGGGAGATACTCGATTGATGGAAGCACCAACGGAAGATATAGCGACAGGAATGGGCGGAATTATCAATGAAGTGTCCCGATACAAAAATTATAAAAATGCAATCGGCTATACTTTCCGCTACTATTCAAATGAGATGGTTAAAAATAAAGAAATTAAACTTTTGGAAATCGATGGAGTTGCACCGACAAGAGAAACGATTCGCAACAATACGTATCCGATAGCATCCGAATTTTATATTGTGACAGCAGGCGAGCCAACAGGAAATGTTAAGGAACTGATTGATTGGGTGCTTTCGGAAGAAGGGCAGGCATTAGTCGAAAAGGCTGGCTATGTATCTCTTAAATCTGGCGAATAGTAAAAGATTGGTATGCTACTAAAGGAGCAATAATTTTGTATCACCTTAAAAGTATCAGTATAATAGAATGTATACATATTTTTAGGGGGATATTATTTTGAGTGAGCAATTAACGGGCACAGTCGATGATCGACATGCCATATTAAGCATTGCTGTTAAACCCCGAGATACTATTCGTTATGTGTTAACAACTAAAAAGTTATCTTATTTCATTTTCGTTGGTATTATCGGAGTATTTGCTAGCAATTTAACCGGCTTTATCGGTGAAGAATTTACAGGACAATTTACATTGGGGGATATCGTCTATTCAACATTTCTAGTTAGTCTAATACTGTACTTTCTTTCTACCGTCTTATCGGCAGGTGTATTGACACTATCAGCAAAAGCGTTCGGTGGTGTAGGGAAATTTAAAGAAATGTTCCGCATGATTAGTATGACAATGATTCCTTATATTTGGATATTGCCGGTACTGCTTTTCTGGATGCAGTTCGCACCACAGTCATTTTTCTCGATTTCTTATATGGAAACATCATTAGGTGATTTGATCCTGCAATTTGTTTGCGGAACACTGATTATTATTAGTAGTATTTGGACATATGTCATTACCGTGATTGGAATTTCAGAAGTCCACCACATTTCGAAATTGAAAGCATTTTTTGCTTCATTTATAGTAATTGCTGTATTAGGAGCAATGTACTTTTTGTTTTACTAAAATACATTTTTAATAATATTATGTGTTTAAAATATAGTTAAAAGATGCTGCCGCTAAATTAGCGTACAGCATCTTTTTTGTTGCTAGCAGGCTGTATATCGTCTAAGTATAAAGGAAAAAGCTGAATAAATTGTCACGGAACGTAAAATTAAAAGGGTCACTGGGGGAAGTGACCCTAATGGCGTGAAAAACAGTAATAAGTAGTTGGAATTATTTCTGGCTAGCTAAAGAATTTTTGTGATCGATGCTATTAGTAAGCGAAAGTAGCGCCTACAATAATTAAAAGAATGAATAGAACAACGATCAGAACGAAAGTTGAGCTGTTACCACCGCTGTTACCGCCACCACAGCCGTAACCACCGTAGCTTGGTTGTTGTTGATACCCTTCATATCCGTAACCCATTAAATTCACCCCCTTTCCTCGTTATCCTATTCAACGAAGCAAGGTTGACCGGGGCGATTGAACAAATTTCAAAAAATTATTTAATGCAAAAAAAACCACCAGGCACCTGATGAACAGGGCTTGATGGTTTGATTCGAATATATCTGAAGCTCGAAAGATTAACGAGAGTAGAACTCTACGATGAACTGTTCGTTGATTTCAGAAGATAATTCAGAGCGCTCTGGTAAACGTACGAAAGTACCTACTTTAGAGTCTGCATCGAATGATAAATATTCTGGTACGAAGCTGTTTACTTCGATTGATTCAGCAACAACTGAAAGGTTAGCTGATTTCTCACGTAAAGAGATCGTTTGACCTGGTTTTACTGAGTAAGATGGGATGTCAACGCGGTTACCATCAACTAAGATGTGACCGTGGTTAACTAATTGACGTGCTGCACGACGAGTGCGAGCTAAACCTAAACGGTAAACTAAGTTGTCAAGGCGAGTTTCAAGTAAGATCATGAAGTTTTCACCGTGTACACCTTGTAATTTACCAGCACGTAGGTAAGTGTTTTTGAATTGACGTTCAGTCATACCGTACATATGACGTAATTTTTGCTTTTCAGTTAATTGTAGACCGTACTCTGATTTTTTACCACGAGAGTTCGGGCCGTGTTGACCTGGTGCGTAAGGGCGTTTTGCGATTTCTTTACCTGTGCCGCTTAATGAAATACCAAGACGACGAGATAGTTTCCAAGATGGACCTGTATAACGAGACATAATTGTGTCTCCTCCTTAAAATTGGTTTTTGTTGTAAAAGAAAAAACCAGTTGTACCCGACATTAAACGGTATTCTATTTTCATGTATCTTCGCCCATGCAGCCGAAAGGGTTACACAATACACCATTCTGTCTAAACAGAAGGAATAAAATACTACATTTAAGTTATACAACTACTGCATTCATTTTACACAAAGGCTATTGTATCTTTTTTTTATCTATTCGTCAACAAGGGTGTATTACTTTTTGAATATATTAAGAGGGAATGAAAAATAAAAATAAATGATCATTTGTATGGGTATTTAAGCATAAAACTGGGTAGTAGATAAGAACGGTAAAATGCTTGAATGTTCGAAAAACAATGCAAATGGAGGTGTTTATTAGAAAAATATAACAAAATTAAATAGTCAATAAGGCATAAAATGTGTATACTTGTGGTTAAGTGAAAAGAACCGACATTGCAATAGTAAAAGAAAAGGTGATTTAATGGTGGAAAATCAACAAAAGATTGATCAATTTAAATCGGATATTTTAAGCCTTTGTATGAAGACGAAATTACAACGAAGTAAATTTTATGATTACTTTTTCTTATTAGAAGAAAGCCTAATAAAACACTTTAATATGGAACATTGTTTTTTATTTCATGTAAGCGAAAATAAATTGAAACCGATCGACAACTTAGAACTGCTGAATGTTGATGTAACATTAGATTTAATACAACCCTATTTTAACGGTAATAAAGTTGTGAAGTTACCCGGGTTTTTAAGAGAGCAGCCGTATTTTGCAAACCATACGGATGTAATGCCACTTATAATAAACGATAAAATAGAAGCTATTATTATATTTAAATATAATCAAGTAAACGCACCTATTGAAAAAGTGCTGACAGAAGATATTGTAAGTGCGATATCGGGTTCCTATTCATTTTTAACTTCAAAATATGAAGTTTATTCGAATGAACAAAAGTACCGTAAATTGTACGGTATGACCGATCTTTTCCATTCGACGATGGATATTGATGTAATTTTGGAAAATGTGCTTGTTACAATTGAAGAGAATTTTCCTGGTCTGGAAGTTGAACTGATTTTATCGAATGACCAAGACCGTCAAACGAGAGTGAAAATAAAACCTTTCGACTATTTGTCGGAGCGGCCAGCAACCATCGAGTCTTTCGTATCGGGAGAATTGAATGAGGATATAGCTGTTGAACAAAACCGCCGATTATTGAATGTTCCTATAAAAGGGAGACAAGCCATATACGGAATTTTACAGGTGAAAGCGCCTATCAATTACCCATTTGCAAGTTCAGAAAAAGAATTTATCCGCATGCTTGCCCAAGCTTCAGGAAATGCTTTGGAAAACGCAAAACTCTATCATCAATCACATCGTCTCATAACGGATTTGCAGTTGATCAATGAAACTTCCCATCGTTTAAATATGAAATTGACAATCAGTGAAATGCTATTATTTTTACAAAAGCAAATGATGAAATCGTTTCAGCCGATGGAGTTAGGATTCCTTTTTAAAGAAGATGACAAGTATATTTTGACTGAAGCTTGTACAGACCTTTTCAATCATATAGCGTGTAATGTATATATCCAGCATGTGGAAAAACATTTTCAATCGACACAAGACCCATTATTTATTGCTGATTTCAGCCGTCTTATTTCAGGGGACATTGAGTATAAATCGATCATGGCCATTCCAATGATTGTAGAAGAAGATATTATCGGGTTTAGCATTGTATTGCATAAAGAACCCTATTTCTTCTCCTTTGATAGCTTCAAATTAATGCAATCACTTATTCATCATTCCTCGTTAGCAATTTCCAATTCTGTATTGCGTGAACAGCTTCAGGAAATGGTGGATCGAGACCATTTAACAAAGCTTTACGCTAGAAGTTACTCCGATGCATACGTGGAAAAGGCAATTCAAAAGGACGATTCAGGGATGTTCCTGTTAATTGATATTGATAACTTTAAAAAAGTTAATGACACATACGGCCATCAAGTTGGAGATGATGTAATCGTACAAATAGCTAAGCGACTCCAAAGTGAAATAGGAAAAAGAGGCATATGCTCACGCTGGGGTGGTGAAGAACTCGCTATCTATATTCCGAATATTTCAGAAAGAGAGGCAATTGAAATTTCTGATGGGATTGTACAGATGGTGCCAAACGTAACAAATCCTTCAGTTACGGTTTCTGCGGGTATGATTACGTGGCATAAGAGCAGCCGTCCGGATTTTAAAAATATGTTTTTGCAAGCTGATATTGCACTTTACCATGCAAAACGAAACGGAAAAAACCGACTATGTGTATATGAAAAACCAATGGAACTACAATGTTAAAGGGAGTACCCGGAATTATTTTTCGGGCACTCCCTTTTTAGCAATTAAATATGCTTTAACAGTATATTCACGAATTTTTCCAAACCATCTTTATCTTCGGTAGTAAAACGTGCTTCAATCGGGCTATCAATATCTAAAACGCCTAAAACGACTCCATTTTTAATTAAAGGAATAACGATTTCCGATTTGGATGCAGCGTCACAAGCAATATGACCTGGGAAAGCGTGTACATCGTCTACAACCATTGTCTGTTCTTTTGCAACGGTTGTGCCGCAAACACCGCGACCTACAGGAATTCGAACACAAGCAGGCAAGCCCTGGAATGGTCCGAGTACCAATTCGCCTTCATCCATTAAATAAAATCCAACCCAGTTAATTTCCTTTAAAAAAGTATTTAATAAAGCGGAAGCGTTACTTAAGTTAGCGATTAAGTTTTTTTCCCCTTCCAGCAATGCATCTAGCTGTTTAGAAAGCAGTTCGTACTGTTCTGTCAAAGTCCCGTTATAAGTAATATTTCCAAACATAGAAATCCTCCAATTAAAAAGTTATTTTGTCTTGCAATAAATCATAATGCTGATGTAAATCAGCTGCCGTATGGGCATCCGAGCCGAAAATAACCGGGATTTGTAAATCAATTGCCTGTTTCACAAATGGATAGGGCGGGTATGGCTCCTTACAATACGGTTTACTCAGACCGGCACTATTAAAATCCAGCTCATAATGACCGGTTTGCATCATCTTCAATAATTCACTGATGTCCGCTGCATCATCGATCTGTTCGTCATGGGCATGCTGGAATTTATGGATTAAAGTAGGATGTCCTATACGCTTTGGTTTATATAAGCCTAAATCTGCTTTGATCGACTTTTTCACCGTTTCGTAGTAAAGCTTATACATAGGAAGAATGCCGCCAACCTTATTGGCAAATTGTAAATATACTTCCTGTGAAAAGTCAATACATACATACTCGTCTTGAAAGTTTAAAAAGTGTACGGACAATATGGCGTCATCCATCAATGGACCGACTTCATTCAGAAATTGTTTTGTTTCATGTTCATAGCCGACAATATAGTCTACTTCTAAGCCAATATTGATTTTAATTTCAGATTGATACTGTTCTTTAGCGCGCTTCAGTAGTTTAAAGTAATCCATCAAATAAGCGGGATTCATGCCGCTATCCTTGTCAGGCGTTGGATCGACAAAGTTTTCAGGTAAGGGGGCATGCTCTGTAAAAGTAATCTCTTTAAAGCCGCTTGCTATCGCTTTTTCGACATATTTTTCGATCGAATCTGTAGAACCATGGGGACAAAAAGGTGTATGTATATGACCGTCTCGTTTCAATTGAATGACCTTCCTTCAAAATTATGGTATTTAAAAGTAAAAAAAGCTGGAAATAGTTAAACAAATATAAAAAAACATGTTATTATAAATAATACGTATATAGCTAAAATATTGATTTTATTTGGGATTAGGGGGCTTACAATGATAAAGTATATCATCATTGTTGTCGTCGTACTATTAGCATTATTAATGGCAGGCTTAGTAGTAAGACGCAAGCATAATGCAGAAATAGGACGATTAGATAAGGAAAAACTACAAATACAACATTACCCGATTTTTGAGGAGCTCGCAAAAGTAAAAGCCCTTAATATGAACGGTCAAACAGAAGAGCTGTTTGAAAACTGGCGTAATCGCTGGTTGGATGTTGTCGATAAGCAAATTCCGAAAATTGACGAATTGTTGTTTGATGCGGAAGAATTTGTCGACCGATTTAAATTTAAAAAAGCATCACATACAGAACGTGATATCGAACAGGAGCTTGCTAAATGTGAGCAAGTACGTGTACAGATTATTACTGAACTGGATGAATTGATTGGCAGTGAAGAGAAAAACCGCATTGAAATCGAGCAGCTGAAAGAATATTACCGCTCTGCACGCAAGACAATTTTGGCGCACCAGCATTCATTTGGACCTGCGTTGGAAGCGTTGGAAAAGAAGCTGGAGCAATTTACGCCGAAGTTTGAAGAGTTTGATGAGTTAACGAAAGACGGCAACTATTTGCAGGCACGTGAAATTGTCCTACAGCTGAACAGTGAAGCACAAGAAATTTTTAGTTTATTAAATGATGTGCCGACACTGCTTACAGAAATTCAAACTAAAATCCCAACTGCAATTCATGAACTTCGTAATGGACAGCGTGAAATGGAAGAACAAAGGTATTATTTACGCCATTTAGAACTGACTGAATATTTGAATGGACTTGAAAACGAACTGGAAATGTTAAAAGCGGCAATTGCTGAATTGAACTTGCCGGCAGTTTCACCACGCATTCAAACAATTAATGATGAAATTGATCACTTCTATAACTTGCTGGAAAAAGAAGTTATGGCAAGAAAATATGTTGAACGCAACTGTTCTGGTATGTACAGTGTGATCAATGATGTAATGCGCCTCACTAAGGACATTAATGATGAAGTCGCTTATGTACAGCATAGCTACCGTTTACAGGATAAAGAAGCGGAAATTCCAAAAGCGGGCTTAAAGCATTTGGAAGTATTACAAAGACGCTATGAACTGTTATCAACACGCGTTCAAGAAGAAAAGTCAGCTTACTCGAGCTTACAGGAAGAGCTAAAAGAAATTACGGATGAAATCGAGCAAATTGCTGAAGAGCAGGAAAAATTCTCGAACAAACTGAAAAATCTCCGTATCGATGAAAATAAAGCAAGAGCTGAATTGGAAACTTTAAAGCGATTATTGCAAGATACAGAGCGCCTGCTAGGACGTGCCAATATTCCGGGGATTCCGGAAGAAATGGATGCTAGATTAGAAGAGGCAGCAGAACAGATTTTTGTAGTTGTTCAAAGCCTACAGGAAGTACCGTTGAATATTATCCAAGTGAACCAGCATTTACTTAATGCAAAGCAGTCGATTGAGGAAACACATGAAAAAGCACAGGAAATGATTGAAAATGTATTAATTATTGAGCGTCTTATTCAGTTCGGTAACCGCTACCGTGCTACAAATCGACAAGTACATGAATATTTGCTTGAAGCTGAAGATGCATTCAAGAAATTCCGCTACATAAAAGCACTGGAAGATGCAGCAAAAGCGGTTGAAATTATCGACCCTAATGCAATTAAGCGCATTGAGGAGCTCGTTCAGGAGCAGCTGCTTACAAAATAATAAGCATAACGGTTACATGTTGATCCATTTAGCGTTATAATAAATAAGCACATTTATGAGGTTGTGTTAATCGTCAAATTGACGATTAACACAACCTCTCTCTTTGGTAAGTGATGAATAAAAGCAGGAAACTGTAATGGTAATAAGATTACGGGAAATTAGTTTTAAAAAGAAGGTTGAGTATAGATGATATATTTAGATAATAGTGCGACAACAAAGCCGCACAAAGATGTCTTGGCTACATTTATGTTAGTGAATGAACAGTATTATGCCAACCCTGCATCGATTCACCGTGCAGGTGTCGAGTCAAATGCCTTACTTACAAAAGCTCGGGAGCAATTGGCGAATATTCTTCATACAGAGGAAAAGAATATTTTGTTCACTTCCGGAGGGACGGAATCGAATAATGCAGCACTTTTTGGTTTAGCCAAATCGAGCAATTTTAGAGGCAAGCATATTATTACGACAGAAATAGAACATCCTTCGATTCTGGAAGCAGTCAAGCGATTGGAAGAAGAAGGCTACGAAATTGATTACCTAAAAGTGAATAAATATGGAGTTATTTCTTTAGAGGAATTACAGCAAAAGCTTCGCAAAGATACTATTATTGTGAGCATTATGCATGTCAACAACGAAATCGGAGCTGTGCAGCCGATTAAGGAAGCTGCACAAATTATTCACCGTACATGCCAGGCGATGTTCCATGTTGATGCGATTCAAAGTTTCGGTAAGCTGCCGGTCTTTTTTGATGGAGACAACGGTCCGGATGTCATTTCCATTTCAGGCCATAAAATTCAGGGTTTAAAAGGAAGTGGCTTGTTAGCATTCCGTAAAAAACCACAGCTTAAGGCATTTATCGTTGGTGGTGGACAAGAGTTTGGATTAAGAAGTGGTACGGTTGCTGTACCTCAAGCTGTATCATTGGCAAAAGCCGCCCGTTTAGCTGTTGAAGGCATGGCGGGGAATGTTGAAAACTTTAAAAAGTGGTCTGCAGATCTTCATCGTTTCTTTGAGCAATTTGGTCAGGAAGTATATGTCCTGTCGCCGAAAGACGGTGCACCGCATATTTTATCGTTCAGTGTAAGAGGACTAAAAGGTGAAATTTTAATAAATGCATTACAAAAACGTGATATTATCGTTTCAACATCAAGTGCCTGCTCGTCAAAACAGACGAAAACAAGCCATGTTGTGGAAGCACTTAATATCGATAGCCGCTATAAAAACGGTGTCCTCCGTTTAAGCCTAGGCGCCATCAATACAGACGAAGATATTGCCTCATTTAAAAAGCAATTCACAATCGTAATGAAAGAATTAAAAGGAGATATTACGCAATGATTTTTAAAGAAATTTTAGTTCGCTATGGTGAACTTTCAACAAAAGGTCGTAACAAAAAAGATTTTATCAGCCGTTTACGTGATAATGTACGTTATTCATTTAACGATATTGCACCACTGAAAATTCGTGCAGAGCGTGACCGTATGTTTATTGAAGTTGAAAATAAAGAAAAATTTGATGTACTGATGGATCGTTTACCACATGTTTTCGGTATTCAATCAATCAGCCCTGTTGCATCTTGTGAAAAAGATCTGGATGTGATGAAAGCTTTAGCCTTTGAAATTTTAGAAGACTATCGTGATAAAGGCGATTTAACATTTAAAGTTGAAGTACATCGTACAGATAAAACTTTCCCGTTGGATACGCATGAATTACAGCGTGAAATGGGTGCGACGATATTGCCGAATTTCCCGAACTTTAAAGTACAGGTGAAAAAACCGGATTTTGCACTACGCATTGAAGTTCGCGAAGATGCGATCTATATGATGGCTCAAGTGATTCAAGGTGCTGGAGGTATGCCGATTGGTTCAAACGGACGTTCATTGCTGATGCTTTCAGGTGGTATCGACAGCCCAGTTGCAGGTTACTTAATGATGAAACGCGGCGTGCGACTGGATGCGATTCATTTCTTCAGTCCTCCGTATACGAGCGATAATGCATTACAAAAAGTAAAAGAACTTGCAAATGAATTAACAAAATTCGGTGCAAATATTCGTCTGCATGTCATTCCGTTCACGGAACTGCAAGTGGCAGTAAAAGACGCAGTGCCAGACAACATGTCAATGACATCAACACGCCGAATGATGATGAAAGTAGCCGATAAAGTGCGTGAAGATATCGGCGCATTAGGTATTGTAACAGGCGAAAGCTTGGGACAAGTCGCTTCACAAACATTAGAAAGTTTAACGGCAATTAATGACGTGACAAATACACCGATTTTACGTCCGCTAATCTCTGCAGACAAAAACGATATCATTAAAATTGCAAAAGATATTGGCACATACGAAACATCAATCCAGCCATTTGAAGATTGCTGTACGATTTTCACACCATCTAGTCCGAAAACAAAACCGAAACTAGAAAAGGTTCAACGTTTTGAAAGCTTTACGGAATTCGATGATTTAATTGATCGTGCCGTTAAAAACCGTGAAGTATATCAGTTCCCTCAAAAGGAAGTAAAAGAAGATAAATTCGCTGATTTACTATAATTTTTAGATACTGAAAATGATTTCCTAATCGAGCTATAATTTACCTGTGTTTTTTATGTATTAATCTCTCCTCCCGGCACATTCTAATGTCACAAGGAGGTGAGAGACAGATGGCAAACAACAACAGCTCAAACAAATTACGTGTACCTGGTGCACAACAAGCTTTAGACCAAATGAAATATGAAATTGCACAAGAATTTGGCGTACAATTAGGTCCTGACGCATCATCTCGTGCAAACGGTTCTGTAGGTGGCGAAATTACGAAACGCCTAGTACAGATGGCTGAGCAGCAATTACGCGGCGGCAACCAAAACCAATAATACGTTTTAAAAAAGAACGCTACTTTTAAGTAGCGTTTCTTTTTATTTTGTTTATAAATAATTTTTGTTATGCAACAAAAAGTGGCGGAATATTTTGATATTAATGAAAAGGATTATTATACTTAATATGTAAGGCTCATTTTTTTCAAACAAAGGGGAGAATATGAAAATGAATGAAAACCAATTAATTGCACCGGAAATTTATAATATTGTAAATGAATTCGAAAAGCATGAAAATAAAAGCTCAAAAACAGCATTAGTGTTTCAGGAAGAAAACGGACATCAAGAGCGGTATACATACGAAGAGTTACTACAAAGGGCAAATCAGGCCGCAAATGCATTTTATGCACAAGGATTAAAAAAAGGTGATGTTATTTTAATTATGCTGCCGCGCTGTTTAGAAGCATATGTTTCTTATATTGGAGCATTAAAAGCAGGACTAGTCATCATCCCGAGTTCCGAGCTTTTGCGGGCTAAAGATATCGATTATCGTCTAAATCATTCAGAGGCGAAGGCAATTATCGTAATGGAGCAGTTCGTAAATGAGTTTGAACATGTGGAAAATTTAGCGAATGTCGAATGCTTTATCGTCGGAAATGAAAAAGAAGGTTGGACTTCTTTGACGGCGCTTGCAGATCAGCAGTCAACCGAGTTCGATTCTGTTGAGACAACAGCAAATGATTTGGCGTTTTTAGCCTATACGTCAGGGACAACAGGCAATCCAAAAGCCGTAATGCACTCACATGGGTGGGGTTATGCCCATTTACGTACAACGGCAGCTGAGTGGCTTGGTGTACGCGATGGCGATACAGTATGGGCAACAGCGGCACCAGGATGGCAAAAATGGATCTGGAGTCCGTTTCTTGCTGTGTTAGGCAGTGGCGCAACAGGATTTGTATACAAAGGAAAATTTGATCCAACACAGTTTTTACATTTAATCGAGCAACAGCAAATCAATGTACTATGCTGTACACCAACGGAATATCGAATGATGGCGAAATTAGATCAGTTGAACTCATTTAATTTATCTTCATTGCGTAGCGCTGTATCTGCTGGGGAGCCATTAAACCGTGAAGTGATTGAAACATTTGAACGTGAGCACCATTTAACTGTCCGTGATGGCTATGGTCAAACAGAAAATACATTGTTGATCGGGACATTATTAAATATGGAATTACGCCCTGGTTCAATGGGAAAACCGACTCCGGGAAATATCATCGATTTAATCAATGAAGACGGTGACCTTGTACCACCTGGTGAAGTCGGTGATATTGCAGTGCACAGATCGACTCCTGCATTATTTAAAGGATATTATAAAGATCCTGAGCGTACATCAATTCAGTATCGTGGAGATTGGTATGTAACAGGCGACCGGGCAATAAAAGATCAAGACGGCTATTTCTGGTTTGAGGGACGTAATGATGACATTATTATTTCATCAGGTTATACAATCGGACCGTTTGAAGTAGAAGATGCGTTAACAAAACACCCAGCTGTCCAGGAATGTGCTGTTGTTGCAAGCCCCGACGAAATTCGGGGAAATGTTGTAAAAGCATTTGTCGTTCTAAAGGATGGTACATTAAAGGATAGCCCGACAATTGTTGAAGATCTGCAAAATCATGTCAAACAACTGACGGCACCATACAAATATCCGCGAATTATCGAGTTTTTAGACGAATTGCCTAAAACAATTTCAGGGAAAATCCGTCGAGTTGAATTGCGTGTAAAGTAAGGGAAATAACATTGCTCGACAATTATTTCCCGGGTAATTAAAAAAGGTGGCGAAATTTGCCGCCTTTTTTTACTTTATAATGCAAGTATTCATATAACAGTTAACGTTTGGTGGTTGGCTGTTCAAATGGTAGTATGTCAAAATCACTGCAGGAAATGGTTTTTGATGAAACTTTTTGTAAAATAGTTTCGTACATATATTGAGGAGGCGTGAAAATGAATACAAAACGAGTAGTGGCACTCATTATTGCTGCCGTATTATTATTTTTCTCTATCGGAATCAATACGATTATTTCGATTTTTAAGACCGATTTCTTTACTAGTTTCGATAACTTGATGGGTACAGAATCGCTCACATACGAAAATGTCGTGGAGACAGGAGATTTAACGAGTCGAATTGCACATTTAACGGTAGATGGTGTAATTCAGGATGTAGGGGAACCGAGTATTTGGGAAACGGTCGATTACAATCATCAGTTATTTATGGAGCAACTGGATGCTGTACTGGAAGACGATACAGTTAAAGGCGTTATATTATCTGTAAACACTCCAGGTGGCGGTGTCATTGAATCAGAAGAAATTTACCAAAAGTTATTGAAAATTAAAGAAGAAAAGCAAATTCCGATTTACGTATCAATGGGATCAATGGCTGCTTCGGGCGGTTATTATATTTCAGCACCAGCAGATAAAATCTTTGCTCAACGTGAGACAATTACCGGTTCAATCGGTGTTATTATGCAATCGATTAACTACGGGAAATTAGCCGAGAATTTCGGGGTCGAGTTTGAAACAATCAAATCAGGCGAACATAAAGACATGTTTGGCGGAGTAAGACCTTCTACTAAAGAGGAGCTTGCGATGCTGCAGGAAATGATCGATGAATCATATGAACATTTCGTTGATATTATAGAAGCCGGACGTAATATGTCTGAAGCGCAAGTGAAGAAAGTAGCGGATGGGCGTGTACTGGGCGGTACGCAGGCATTACGTGCAGGTCTTGTTGATGAAATTGGAAATGAGGAAGCGACGATTAATGCATTACGCACAGATTATGGATTGGAAGATGCAGCGCTGTTTGAATATACAAAGGATACATCAAGCTGGGGTTCATTATTAGGTGTGAAACTGGGTTCTATGCTGCGACCATCTGCTGAGTCTGAAGTATTGTCCAAAATTATATCGACGACAAATTCACCTCGTATGATGTATTTATATGGTGACTACTAATAGGAGGGATTACGATGACTGACATAATCGAAGTAGTGGATGAAGCATCTGTCGTAAAGCCGCCTTCTATAAAACAAAAAACAGCCGGCTTCTGGATGCGTTTCTGGGCATTTCTGTTGGATTCAATTGTTGTTAGTGCGATTATCGGTGTCTCGATTAGACCGATATTTGCATTGATGAATTGGAGTGTTGCCAGCGATGTATGGTATGCACCGATGACAATTATTTCGGGATTTATTTTCTATGCTTATTTTGTGCTCATGACAAAATTTTTCAAGCAAACGTTAGGGAAAATGACGTTTGGAATCAAAGTTGAAAAAGACGATGGGGAAGCACTGGATTGGATGACGGTACTATTTCGTGAGGGGGTCGGCCGGTTTATTAACGGTACATTATTATATTTACCGTATTTAATTGTCGCCTTTTCACCAAATAATAAGAGCATTGCCGATTATTTTGCCGATACGGTCGTTGTTCATGAAAATATTTATACAAAAGATGTTTAAAAATGAAAAGAACGGGAAATAAATTACTATCGACACCTTCTAAGCAAGAGAAGAGCTGTTTTGTAAGATACGTCTTATAAAACAGCTCTTTTCTTTTTGTTTACTTTATTTAAATGAATATAAGCTCAGTTAGTTGCAATTGCTAAATCTTTTTTAGTAATATTAGGGAATATAAAGGAGGCGTTTAGTATGGCACAAGTAACATTTAAAAACAGTCCAATCACATTAATCGGTAATGAGGTAAAAGTGGGTGATCAAGCACCTGACTTTACAGTAGTTGCAAATGATTTATCAGAAGTAACTTTAAAAGATTCTGAAGGTAAAATTCGCTTATTCTCGGTTGTTCCTTCATTGGAAACAGGTGTTTGTGATAAGCAAACTCGTACATTTAATGAAGCAGCGGCAAGCTTAGGCGACAATGTTGTAATTTACACAGTGTCAATGGATTTACCATTTGCTCAAAAACGTTGGTGTGGAGCTGCGGGTATCGATAATGTTGTAACAGTATCAGACCACCGCGATGCATCATTCGGTGAAGCATATGGCGTACATATGAAAGAATTACGCCTTTTAGCACGTTCAATTTTCGTTGTTGATGAAACAGGTAAAGTTGCTTATGTGGAATATGTTCCAGAAGGTACAGACCACCCGAATTATGATGCTGCCATCGAAGCAGTAAAAGCTCTTGCAAAATAATTTCGTTTTCAGTGATTTTGTTGTAAAGTAATTACATGTATAATTAACACCCACTCAATGATCATTGAGTGGGTTGTTCATTTAGTGGATATGTCGTATTCAGGCGAGAAATCCAAATGAATGGAATGAGGGAGTCAGTTTAATGGAAAAGTTTGAACAAATTTTTAAATATATTAATGACAACGCAGAAAAAGTTGCTGCCGAGCAAGAGCAGGATTATTTGGAAGCGTTACTGCAAACATTGGAAGATACGTTGGATGGGAAATTTGAATGGCAAGTTGTAGGTGCAACGAAGGAAGATATGCGTAAAGCAATCCAAATTGCCATTTTAAAAGGAATGCGTAAAAGTGCACAGCCGAACCACCAAATGACACCAGATACATTGGGGCTCATCGTAAGCCATTTTGTAGAGCAATGCTTCGAAGAGGAATTAAAGGACCGGACGATTTCTCTTGTGGATCCGGCACTCGGTACAGGGAATTTACTTTTTACAGTCATGAATGCGCTCGAAGGGAAAGTAGTCGCTTCAGGAGTGGAAGTCGATGATTTGCTAATTCGACTGGCAGCAGCGACAGGAGACCTGATCGAACAACCTGTTACACTTTTCCGTCAAGATGCTTTGGAAAAACTATTGGTCGATCCGGTTGATGCGGTAGTTTGTGATTTGCCTGTAGGATATTATCCGAATGAAGAAGTGGCACTTGACTACGAATTATGCGCGGCAGAGGGAATGAGCTACGCACACCATCTGTTTATCGAGCAATCTTTAAATTATACAAAAGAAGGCGGATTTGGATTTTTCCTGATTCCTGCAAATTTATTCGAATCAGAACAGGCCAAACAGCTTCATCAGTATATTAAAGGGCACGCGTGGATTCAGGCGGTCATCCAATTACCGGAAAACCTGTTCTCGTCAAAAGCGCATGAGAAAAGTATTTTGATTTTACAAAAGCAAAGCGAGCAGTTAAAAGCTCCACGTGAGGTTTTATTGGCAAAAGTACCGAATATGTCAAACCGTGATGCGCTGGCGATGTTCTTTGAAAAAGTACGCATGTGGAAAGAAAGCAATGATCAGAAGCGATAAAGTTTAGAGGCGGAAGTACTGCCTCTTCCACTATATATGCAATGCATGATAAATGATAAATGATAAATGCCATCGACTCAATTTGAGAAGATGGCATTTTGTATGTTCTTTATTTAAATCACTCTGGAGTACGGATAACTAATACGTCGCATGTAGCTGAACGTACGATTGCTTCTGATACAGAACCGATCAGGAAACGTTCTACAGCGTTTAAACCAGTTGCGCCACAGATGATTAAATCTGCTTCTACAACATTAGAAAGTTCTTTTGTAATGATATTTTTAGGAGAGCCATATTCAATAATCAGGTTAACGTTTTCAACGCCTTCTTCTTCAGCTTGCTTTTTATAGCCGTTTAATAATTCTTCTGCATGTTGTTGAGCTCGCTCAGCAATTGAACGGTCGTACGCTTCTATCGCTGCGAAAGAACGTGTGTCGATAACGTTTACTAGGTTGATTGTTGCACCTTCATTGCGTTTTGCAACATCGATTGATTTACGGAATGCATATTCTGCTTCTTTCGAGCCGTCTACTGCTACTACAATGCTTTTATAATGGTTTGCCATTTTACATACCTCCTAATTATCTATAACTATATTATACCAAATAATTTTTCAAAGGACATAATTCCTGCGCTGAAATATAGGTGGAAAACAATAACTTCCATGAAATAGTCACAAATTTGTATAGAGGAAATAATAGTTTTTACTATTATAAAATATTTTTCTACGCAAAATAATTGTACAATCTCTACAGTCCCAAGATATTATTGCCCCTTCACTTTTCTGAATAGAATTTACATTCAAAATCCTCTACTAATTTGCTGGTAAAATTGGTAAAATGGATTTGATTTATGTTAAGCATATTTCTAAGTGATTGTTAAAGGGAGGAATTATGGTGAAAATTGGGGTACCGAAAGAAATAAAGAACAACGAAAATCGAGTTGCGATGACACCGGCAGGGGTGTTGTCTTTAATCGCAAATGGCCATGAAGTATACATTGAAACAGGTGCAGGATTAGGTTCTGCATTTACGGATCAGGACTATATTGAAGCTGGTGCCCAAATTGTACAAACAGCAGCTGAAGCATGGGCAGGAGAAATGGTTTTAAAAGTAAAAGAACCTGTGCAAAGTGAATACAAGTATTTCCGTGAAGGATTAATATTATTTACGTATTTACATTTAGCACCGGAGCCTGAACTGACTAAAGCTTTACTTGAAAACCGCGTAATCGGTATCGCCTATGAAACTGTGCAATTACCAAACGGTTCTTTACCATTATTAACACCGATGAGTGAAGTGGCAGGGAAGATGTCAACACAAATCGGCGCACATTATTTAGAAAAACTGCCGGGCGGAAAAGGTATCTTGCTTGGTGGAGTATCAGGTGTTCCACGCAGTAAAGTAACGGTAATCGGCGGCGGTATTGCGGGGACAAATGCAGCCAAAGTAGCAGTCGGCATGGGAGCGGATGTTACGATCATCGATTTGAACCCTGAAAGATTACGTCAGCTTGATGATTTATTCGGACGTGATGTTCAAACATTGATTTCAAATCCGTATAATATTGCGGATGCTGTTCGTTCTGCTGATTTAGTAATTGGTTCGGTACTTATTCCAGGAGCGAAGGCACCTAAATTAGTGACGGAAGAAATGATTCAATCAATGTCACCTGGATCTGTTGTTGTTGATATTGCGATTGACCAAGGCGGCTGTTTTGAAACATCAGAAAAAGTAACAACACATGACAATCCTACTTTTGTTAAACATGGTGTTGTACACTATACTGTTGCAAATATGCCAGGTGCGGTTCCACGTACATCAACGATCGCATTAACAAACAATACGGTTCCTTATGCATTACAGATTGCCAATAAAGGCTTTTTACGTGCATGTCTGGACAATCTTGCATTAAAGCGCGGTGTTAATACATTGGACGGTAAAGTTGTATACCGTGCAGTAGCAGACGCACAAGGGCTTGAATTTGCGGAAGTAGAAGATGTATTAGGTGCACTGACAGGATTAAATTAATCAATAGTTAACAGCAAAAGAGGCATGAACATAAGTAGAATTATTGTTAAATAAGAGGAATGCTTTTATTAAGAAATGGATATATTGCAAAATTGATTGGAATGGAGGGCGACTCCTGCGGGAATAGCGTGACGCCTGAGACTACAGGCTCAGGCCACGCCCGCGGAAAGCGTCCCGGAATGGAAATCAATTTTAACGCTCAGCAAAAAAAAGCGCTATTTTTCTCTGAGAAAAATAGCGCTTTTTGGGTTATATCCCGGCCTTTTATTTTATTTTACCGAGATTAATTCTGTTGTAATAGTACCTTCAAAGTCGGTAATACGGATAATACCGTAATCTTTTGCCAGGTACAATTTCATGCCGTTTGGATATTTTAATACAACTACATTTTGGAATGTACCTGCTTTTGTTTTAACTGTTGCACTTGTGCTTTCAACATACACTTGTGTTGTTTCCGTAGTACCATCATATAAATAATCCGTATCGGTAATAGTTGTCTTTTCTTTCATTGGATAGCTTAATGAAAAGAAAAATAGATCTGAGTAGGCAACACCTAAGGCAAGCTGCTGCTCATCTTCAATATACGTATATCCGATATAGTCATCTTCCAATAATTCTACCGAGTTTTCAATCGATTCATTTTTTGAAGCGGTATATGTTTTAGGACCGGCATCCTCAAATGATGGTTTATACGTATAAGTGCGGTTTACTTTTGGCATAAAACCAGTATTCGAGACAGGGTTTTTTTCTTTTACTGCTTTATTCGGTGATGCACTTTTTAAAATGACTTCATTATTTACCTTGCTTGTTTGACTTGCTTCGGCTTCCGTATTCCATTCAATTTGACTTATTGGCAATAGTGTAAGCACAATTATAAGTAACGTAGTAATTGACCATCTTTTCATAATGCACCACTTCCTTTCGGTTATTTTTGAGTAATTAATGGTCTATTCCTCATTTTTGCTATTAGAAAACAAGTTAAAAATTGTAAAGTGAGTAATTTGTTGAGTTGTCTATAAAAATTAAAAAGCGAGCAACCCTAATAAAAGGGACTGCTCGCTTAGTTTATGCAAATTTAATAGTATCTATACAATCAAATAAACTAATATATTATAAAATTACAAGTTCTTTCGTGAATGATGTAAGTACTTCAACACCATCTTTTGTAACGACTACATCGTCTTCGATACGAACGCCAGCAGCATCCGTTTTATAAACACCAGGTTCGATTGTAAATACTGCTCCTTCATTTAGAACAAATTCGTTGGCACCGTTGATCGATGGGAATTCATGAACAGAAATACCAAGACCGTGACCTAAACGGTGTGTGAAGTATTGGCCGTAACCTGCATCTGTAATGACATCACGCGCAATTTTATCCAAGTCCATTGCACGGACACCAGGTTTAACTGCTTCAATCGCAGCCTCGTTTGCACGGCGGACAGCATTATAAATTTCAATTTGCTCGTCATTTGGCTGACCGAATGCAACTGTTCGCGTAATATCTGAACAATACCCTTCGTAAATAACGCCTAGGTCGAACAGGATTAAGTCACCTTTTTTTATTTTTCGGTTTCCTGGTGTCCCATGAGGAGAAGCGGCTTTTTCTCCAGCTAAAACCATCGTATCGAAGCTCATCGCATAGCCTTTTGCTTTAATGGCTGATTCGATTGTATTCAATACTTCCATTTCTGTTACGCCTTCTGCAATGGCATCACAGCCAACTTGAATTGCGTAGTCCGCTAATTCTGCAGCTTTACGTAATTTTTCAAGTTCCGCTTCATCTTTTGAAATACGAAGCGCGTTAATTTTTTCATCGATTCCAGCAAATTTTAAATGCTCATAACGTTCCTGAATTGCTTCTAAACGCTCAACCGTTAAATGAGATTTCTCAATCGCCAATGTGTCGAATGAAACATTGCGAGCAGCTACATTTTTTGCAACAACATCCCAGGCATTTTCAGTATCTTCATGTCCGACAACATCGAAAGTCCATCCTGCAGCTACTGCATCAGGCATTTCCATCTTCGGGCAAATTAAAAACGGTTCTGCATCCTTGAATACCATCACGCCAAGTAAACGCTCATGTGGCTCACTTCTAAAACCGGAAAAGTAAAAGACATTGTCAGGTGTTGTAATAAAAGCAGCATCCCAACCATTTTCATTTAGATGATTTTGTAATTGTTTTAATTTCGACATTGTATAAACTCCTTTGTTATTCAATTAATGAATTCGCGGTATAAGCATATCAAAAAAAGGAGAATTATGCATAAATATCGAATGATACAGGGAAGGTTATTTTAGGAGGTATGTTATATGCAGATTTCATTTCACGGACATTCCGTAGTAAAAATCGTGACAAATGGGACTACGATTTTAATTGACCCTTTCATTAATGGAAATGGACAAACAGACTTAAAGGTTGAAAATGAAAAACCGGATGTCATTTTATTGACGCACGGACATAATGATCATGTTGGTGATACAGTAGAATTAGCAAAAAAACATGATGCACTTGTCGTTGCACCAAATGAACTTGCAGACTATTTAGGCTGGCAAGGTTGCAGAGTCCACAACATGCATATTGGTGGTGCACGCCAATTTGAATTCGGGAAAGTGAAATTTACACAGGCGTTCCACGGATCTTCCTATGTAACGGAAAACAACGAAATCATCTATATGGGAATGCCGGCCGGAATTTTATTTACAGCTGAAGGTAAAACAATTTACCATGCTGGTGATACGGCATTATTCGGAGATATGGAGTTGATCGGAAAACGTCATCCGATTGATATCGCATTTTTACCGATTGGCGACAACTTTACAATGGGACCTGAAGATGCAGCATATGCTGTTTCGTTACTGAAACCAAAAATTGTCGTGCCTGTCCACTACAACACATTCCCGCCAATTGAACAAGATCCGGCAGACTTTACGAAACTTGTTGAAGACGCAGAAGTTCAAGTATTGAAACCAGGGGAGTTTGTGAAATTCTAATCTCATTCTGGTAACCAAACAATTATATAATTCTTGCATAACTTAAACTGCCCAACAAACTATTTTGTTGGGCAGTTTGTCTTATTTAAACCTATCGCTTTTTCATACATTTATAAGCAATTATACGGGTATATGTATTGAAAATACTATAATTGCGCTGTTTAAATATGGTACACTAAAGACATAAATGAATGATGAGAAATAGGTGATGTAATTGTCAACGAAACACGAGAAGATTTTACAATACATTGAATCACTACCAGTTGGCGATAAAATTTCGGTTCGTCAAATTGCAAAGGAAATGCAAGTGAGTGAAGGGACAGCTTACCGAGCGATTAAAGAAGCTGAAAACCGACGTCTTGTAAGCTCAATCGAACGTGTAGGTACGATTCGAATTGAAAAGAAAAAGAAAGAAAATATTGAACGCTTAACATTTGCGGAAATTGTAAATATTATAGATGGTCAAGTTTTAGGAGGAAAGACAGGTCTCCATAAAACATTGACGAAATTTGTAATTGGTGCGATGAAGCTTGATGATATGATGCGCTATACTGATGCAGGGAGCCTGCTCATTGTCGGTAACCGTACACAGGCACATGAATACGCATTGAAAACAGGGGCTGCTGTATTGATTACAGGTGGTTTTGATACAACTGAATCCAACAAAGAGCTGGCAGATGAAGTGGATTTACCGATTATTTCGACAACATATGATACGTTTACAGTGGCAACGATGATCAACCGTGCCATCTATGACCAGCTAATTAAAAAAGATATTTTATTGATTGAAGATGTATACGTGCCAATGGAAGATACAGCAGTATTAAAAAATAATGATACGATTGCAGATTTCCATAGACAGAACCGTCGTACGACACATGGAGCCTTTCCTGTAGTTACAGGCCAAAACAGACTAGTCGGGATGATTACGAGCAAGGACGTAATCGGGAAAGAAGAATCGGAACCGATTGATAAAGTAATGACAAAGAACCCGATTGCTGCTTCGATGAAAACGAGTGTCGCTTCAGCAGGTCACCGAATGATTTGGGAAGGAATCGACTTGCTCCCTGTCATTGATGAGGAAGGGTTATTAAAAGGGGTTATTAGTCGCCAGGATGTTTTGAAGGCGATCCAGTTAGCGCAGCGCCAGCCTCAGCACGGAGAGACGATCGATGATTTAGTGAAAAATGAAATGCGCGTCATGGGTGAAGAAGATATTGAAGTGGAATTTACGGTTACACCACAAATGACAAACCAGTTTGGTGCAATTTCATACGGTGCTTTTACAATCCTGTTATCCGAAGTCGGTGCATTTGCATTGAAGCGTCGTAAGCGCGGGGAAGCAGTTGTTGAGAATATGAATATTTATTTTATCAAACCTGTTCAGATGGAAAGTGTTTTAACCGTCCGTCCAAGAATTTTGGACATGTCCCGTAAGTTCGTGAAAATGGATTTTGAAGTATACAGTGCGACAAATCTTGTAGGAAAAGCGATGATGACATTCCAACTATTAGAACGCTAAAAAAGGGTCATGCTGAAAGTAATCACTTTCAACTGACCCCGTTCTTTTACCTGTTTAGTTCGTATTCCTCTTTTATGTATCGCCCTTCATGCTGCATGCGTTTATAGTTATTCACACCTAAACCTGCACCAATGATAAGGAAAATAGCTGCAACGGCAAACCCGAGAATATCCGGATACAGAATCGTTGCATTCAGACCAAAGAAGATGAGAAATGCGGCAAGCGCAACTCCGGCTTTTGCAGTATACCATTTACGACGGATTGGTAATGTCGAACGGAACTGCTTTGTTTTGAAATAAAAATAAAATACTAGTGATGCTATAATACAGGCAACAAACAGAAAATTTAAATAGACCATATTGAACCTCCTAATAGCCAAACTACTAAATATTGTAACGATTTTTAATAGAAAATGATATAGGTATTCAATATGCACGAGGAGGAAATGTATTGAAACGTCAAATTATTGACAAAATTAAACAATATGAAACAATTGTACTGCATCGCCATGTACGGCCAGACCCAGATGCGTACGGCTCACAAATTGGGCTGGCAGAGTTGATTCGGGCAAATTATCCGGAAAAGGCGGTTTACACGGTTGGTGAGCATGATGATTCATTATCATTCATGGCATCTCCTCAGCAAGTTGAAGATGCACAGTTTAAAAATGCACTGGTCATTGTGACTGATACTGCGAATACCGAGCGTATTGATGATCAGCGCTATGTAAACGGCGATTTTCTTATTAAAATCGACCACCATCCGAATGATGATGCTTATGGTGATTTATTATGGGTGGATACGGATGCTAGTTCATGCAGTGAAATGATCTATGACCTTTATGAAGAAGGCAAAGCGTATGCAGACTGGAAGATGTCCGATGAAGCGGCACGCCTGTTATTTGCGGGAATTGTCGGTGATACTGGGCGATTCTTATACCCAAGTGCGGGTCCGAAAACATTTGAAACAGCAGGACACCTTGTACAATATAATTTCGACCGAAATGAAGTATTTGATGGTATGTACGAAATGGAACGCAAGCTATTAAATCTTCAAGGTTATATATACCAGCATTTTGAAATGGATGAGCACGGCGCGGCATCGATTAAATTGCCTGCAGATATTTTAAAGCAATTTGATGCTACTCCTTCTGAAACATCCCTATTAGTCAGTTCATTGGGCAATGTAAAGAATATCCGTGCATGGGTGATGTTCATCGAGGACAATGATACAATTCGCGTTCGCATCCGCTCGAAAGGTCCGGTTATCAACGGCCTGGCGAAAAAATATAATGGCGGCGGGCATCCGCTGGCATCTGGTGCTACAGCTTATTCATGGGAAGAGGCAGATCAAGTAATTGAAGATTTAAAGGTCATTTGCAGTGAATATAAATAATATGATGGAGGGATGACGGGTGACTGTATATCCACAAGTACGGACAAGTGCAGATTTATTGAAAAGTACAATTCGTATCGAAGAGCTCATCCCTTTTTTACATCAGCAAAAGGCAAAAAGCTGTGCAATTGTTAATACGAAATTGTACGGTCTTTTGCCTTTTTGGTTTGAAATGAAAAGGGCCGGTATTCATCCGGTAGTAGGGTTGACGATTCAGCTCGAATTGACGGAAGATCAATCGTTGCCGCTTGTTTTATATGCAAAAACAAACGAAGGTTATCGTAATTTGTTGAAAATTTCCAGCAGTATATCCATTCGACCAGAGCAGACGATTCCATTAAGATGGCTGCTTGCATATGGAAAAGGAATTGCTTTTATGATCCCTGTTCTCGAACAGCAGGCAATATGGCTTCAGCAGGATGCAGAATCATTATTGAAAGAAATTATGAAGGCCTATCCGCATGAAGTATATATCGGGATTTCGCGTTTATCCGACACAGCAGATTTGGAAAGTTCAGCAGTGCAGCTCGCAGAAAAAAATGCTCTGCCGATTGTGGCAACTCATGAAAGTCTATTTTTCAATGAAGAGGACTTTTTTGCCTATGAAGTGGCACAAGCCATCCACACCGGTGTAAAACTGAGTGATGCTGTAAAAAGCAATAAACAGGGAAATCATTTACTGACAGCAGAACAGTGGCAGCAAAAGTTTCATGATCAAAAGCAATGGCTCATACAAATGGAAATGCTATTACTAAGCTGTCAAATCGAAATCAACACAAACAATGTGTATATGCCGAAATTTCCGGTTGGAGAAGGGGAAACGGCAGAGAGCTTGCTGCAGCAGCAAGTGGTGAACGGTTTACAGCGACGATTAAATATGCCTACATTGCCCACTCACTATGTTGAACGGGTGAACTATGAACTTCATGTTATTCAATCGATGGGCTATTCGGATTATTTTCTCATAGTTGCCGATTTCATGCGTTTTGCACGGGAATCACAAATATTAACAGGTCCTGGCCGTGGTTCTTCCGCATCTTCACTTGTCGCATTTGCACTCGAGATTACACAGGTGGACCCATTGCAATATGATTTACTGTTTGAACGTTTTTTAAATCCGGAACGTATTACTTTGCCGGATATTGATATCGACTTTTTAGATACGAGACGGCATGAAGTTATTCAGTATGTTGCAAAAAAATACGGCAAACAATATGTCGCACAAATTATTACGTTCGGTACACTATCTGCAAAAGCGGTTGCCCGTGATGTTGCCCGTATGTTTAACTTCGAAAGCGAAGCACTGGAAATGATATCTAAGCTGATACCGAATAAGCACGGCATTACACTGAAGGAAGCCTATGCAATGTCGGAAAACTTAAGGGCATGGGTTACAGCAGAGCCAATACGCCAAAAATGGTTTCAAACATCCCTTCGTTTGGAAGGACTCCCAAGGAATGCTTCTACACATGCAGCAGGGGTCGTATTGAGTCCTGTTCCATTAGTGGATGTCGTACCAATTGAAGAAGGACATGACGGAATATTTTTAACACAGTGGCCGATGCAGGAAGTGGAGCAAAACGGGCTGTTGAAAATTGACTTTTTGGGACTCCGTAATTTGACGATACTAGAACAAATAAGAAAGTCGATACAGTTTACCCATAATACGCAAATCAATTTTAATCAAATTCCATTCAATGATGAAGAAACATTCGAACTATTACAAAATGGTGATACAAATGGTATTTTCCAGCTTGAATCGGATGGAATGAAAAATGCACTCCGTGAAATTAAACCGACTCATTTTTTAGATATTGTGGCGGTCAATGCATTATATCGACCAGGTCCGATGGAATTTATCCCGATGTATGCAAGAAGAAAGCATAAAAAAGAGCAGGTCATTATGCCACATCCGCATTTAACGCCGATTTTGGAAGAGACGTACGGTGTTATTATTTATCAGGAACAAATTATGCGCATTGCAAATGTGATGGCGGGCTTTTCTTTTGGACAGGCTGATTTGCTCCGTCGTGCTGTGAGTAAAAAGAAGCGGGATGTACTAGAACAGCAGCGGGCATCCTTCGTAAAAGGTGCTCTGTCAAAAGGCTATACCCAGCAGGCAGCAGAAGAAGTGTATGCATTAATCGTACGGTTTGCCGATTATGGCTTCCCGAAAAGCCATGCCGTTGCCTATAGTGTCATCTCCTACCAGATGGCATACTTAAAAGCCAATTATCCGGTCAATTTTTATGCTGCGCTCCTGACAAATGCGACAGGTAATCCGGAAAAGCTTGCCCAAACTATAATGGAGGCAAAAGCAAGGGGAATCGAAATATTACCGCCGTCGGTTAATCGAAGTATGCGTCACTTTAAAGTGGAAAGCGGGAAAATTCGATTTAGTCTGTCTGCGATTAAAGGAGTACCGCAGCCATTTATGCAAAAACTGTTAATTGCGCGGGAAGAAAGACAAAAGCCGTTTGATTCAATATTTGATTTGGCGGTGACGTTGACGACAGCGAATTTCAACAGGAAAATTATCGAACCGCTCATTAAAGCTGGAGCACTTGATGAGTTCGGCAAAGATCGTGCAACATTACTCGCTACAATTGAAGGTGCACAAAAACAGGCCGATTTCGTACGACCGGGCGGGGATGACTTGTTTGAAGGGGCATTGCTCGCATTTGGCAAACCGAAGTATAGTGAAACGTCCCCAATGCCCGAAAAAATAAAACTTCAGTTTGAAAAGGATGTACTCGGTTTTTATTTATCAGATCATCCGATTGTTAAAATTCGAAGCCATTTTCCGGAAGTTACGGCAACAGTTCAGACTTTGGCGCAGCTTAAAGACAATACATTCGTAAAGATGATCGGTCAAGTTCGGGAAATGCGCCAGCTTCGCACAAAACGCGGTGAACTGATGGCATTTGTACAAATGGAAGATGAGTTTGGAGCGGTTTCTTTAACAGTATTTCCGAAAGAATATGAGCAAGTTGTCGGGAAAATCAGGGAAGAGGGACTGCTTTATATCGAAGGCTTTTACGAGCATCGATTCAATAAGCAACAAATAAAAGTGAAGCAGATTATTATAAAATAAATAGTATTAAAGAGCGCCTTCTAATAGCTTTAGAGGCGCTCTTTTTATATAGGTTCATCTAAATTTATCGAAAAAACGTAAATCTAGTTATATATTCGCAAATTTTATTATATATAAAATATAAGTTTTATATTTTCTCTTTACAATGTGAAAAACATTTTGTATTCTTACTTTAGCAACTGGTCTGACCACTTTTATTGATAAATGAAAAGCGTTCGTCACGGTGAGGTGAAAAATGTGGAAGATAAGCCCGCAAAAAAGATGTTTATTCAAATTGTGAAGCAATTACATGATTTAATTGCAGAACAAAATATTCAAGAAGGGCAGAAGCTTCCTTCAGAGAGAATGTTAAGCGAGCAACTGCAAGTAGGCAGGTCTTCGGTTCGGGAGGCCCTGCGCAGTCTGGAGCTTCTTGGTTTAATCGAAACAAGGCATGGCGGTGGTACATACTTGGCGAGTATGCAGCACCATCAGTTTGTGGAAATTGTCGGGTCATTTATTTTACAGGACGAAAAGTCAATCGCGGATGTACATGCGACAAGACAAATGCATGAAAAAGAAGCGATTCGAATTATTTGTCAGTCGGATAATTTAAGGGCATTACCGATTTGGCAGAGCTTTTTTGCAAAGGTAGAGCTTGAACAGGAGCTAAAACGAGAAGACATTCTTCGCGAATGTATGATCGTTTCAGGTAACCGTCTTGCATTAAAAATTTGGCTCCAGCTTGTTTCATTCAGCAATAATTTATTGGCACATGAAATTACAGAAGAAGAGAAAATGGAATTGAAAACAATGCTTGCTTCATTGCAAATGGGTTATTTACATGAAGCAATTGAATCATATGAAAATTGGATGGTCATTATTAAAGGATGATTATGTAAAGATAAAGGGGGATTACGATGGCGATTCGTGATTTATTTACAATTAGTCGTAAAAAAAATACTGATAATATTACTAGAAAAGAAGATGAAAAATCTTTTCCGGAAGGCATCGTGACAAAATGTCCTAAATGTAAAACAATTCATGTCACAAAGGAACTCGAGAAGAACTTAAAAGTATGCGCAAAATGCCAACATCATTTTACGTTGAATGCCAATGAAAGAATTGCCTGTTTTTTAGATGAAGGTTCTTTTGTTTCAATGGACGATCATTTACAAACTACAAATCCGTTAAACTTCCCTGCCTATGTGGAAAAAGTGGAAGCGGATATGAAGAAGACAGGGCTGAACGAAGCGGTATTAACAGGTGTCGGTGCATTAAAAGGGATGCAGGTCGTTGTTGCAGTGATGGATTCGCACTTCCGTATGGGGTCAATGGGTTCGGTTGTAGGTGAAAAAATTACACGTGCTGTAGAAAAGGCAACAGAATTGAGAGTGCCGTTCATTATCTTTACGGCAAGTGGCGGTGCGCGAATGCAAGAAGGGGTATTGTCATTAATGCAAATGGCAAAAACGAGTGTTGCTTTAAAACGCCATAGCGAGGAAGGCTTACTCTATATTTCAATTTTGACGCATCCGACTACTGGTGGTGTATCCGCAAGTTTTGCATCGATCGGCGATTATAATATTGCGGAGCCTCAAAGTCTGATTGGATTTGCGGGACGTCGTGTAATAGAACAAACGGTACGTGAAAAGTTACCGGATGATTTCCAGACAGCAGAATTTTTATTAGATCATGGACAGCTTGATGCAATTTTTAACCGGACAGAAATGCGCGATAAAATTGCAACAATCGTTAAGCTGCATGTACAGGGGGGCGTATCGCATGTCTAAATTAATGGCATTTGAAGAACCGGTTGTAAAACTTCGTGAAAAAATTGTAGAGCTGAAAACAATTGCCACGGAAGCGGATGTAGATATGACTGGGGAAATTGACAAGCTGGAAACTCGCTTACAGGAACTTGAAAAAAGCGTTTATGCAAATATGGAGCCTTGGCACCGTGTGCAAGTAGCCCGTCATGCGGATCGTCCAACAACACTTGAATATATTGAACGTATTTTTGAAGATTTTATCGAAGTGCATGGGGATCGTACATTTAAAGATGATGCAGCGATTGTCGGCGGGATTGCCTCATTCAATGGTCAGCCGATTACGATAATTGGCCATCAGCGCGGGAAAACAACTAAGGAAAATATCCGCCGCAATTTTGGTATGCCACATCCTGAAGGATACCGGAAGGCGTTGCGGTTAATGAAACAGGCAGAGAAATTCAAACGCCCGATTATTTGCTTTATCGATACGAAAGGTGCGTATCCTGGTAAAGCAGCTGAAGAACGCGGTCAAAGTGAAGCGATTGCCCGGAATTTGTTTGAAATGGCCGGAATTCGGGTACCGATTGTTAGTATTGTAATTGGTGAAGGTGGAAGTGGTGGTGCACTTGCACTTGGGGTTGCAAATAAGATTCTGATGCTTGAAAACTCGACGTATTCAGTAATTTCTCCTGAAGGCGCTGCATCAATTTTATGGAAAGATGCAAGCTATGCTAAAGAAGCAGCGGAAGCAATGAAAATTACAGCCCTTGATCTAAAACAGCTTAAAGTGATTGATGGGATTATCCCGGAAGTTGCCGGTGGTGCCCATAAGGATATTGAACAGCAGGCGATTTTTATGAAAGAATATCTTACAACTATTTTAGATGAATTAAATAACGAAAACCCAGATCAATTAGTTGAAAATCGTTATATGAAATTTAAAAATATTGGACAGTATATAGAACAATAAGCTTGTTTTATAACAGTAGTATACTTCGAAGAATGCGTGTGAGCGCATTCTTCATTTTTTTCAAAAGCTTTACAATTTGTTTTCTAGAATAGTTACATATGAGCGTATTTTCTGTTAATGTGGTTAGTAACAGCGTAATAGGAGGAAAAGGTCGTATGAAGAAGATTGCGGTTTTAACGAGTGGTGGAGACGCACCAGGGATGAATGCTGTTATTCGTGCAGTCGTTCGTAAAGCGAGTTTTCACAATGTTGATGTTGTCGGGGTATATCATGGTTATGAAGGTCTCTATAACGGGAACTTCGAGCTTTTAGATATTGGTTCTGTTGGCGATATTATTCAACGAGGCGGTACGAAACTGTATTCAGCACGTTTCCCTGAATTTAAGCAGGATGATATTCAAAATAGAGCGATCGAACGCATGAAAGAAGAGGGGATCGAAGGGTTAGTTGTCATAGGCGGAGATGGTACTTATCGTGGAGCCATGCAATTATCTGATAAAGGATTCCCGTGTGTGGGCATTCCCGGTACAATCGACAATGACGTACCTGGTACAGAATATACGATTGGCTTTGATACGGCACTTAATACAGTAGTCGAATCAATCGATAAAATCCGTGACACGGCAACAAGTCATGAAAATACGTTTGTTATTGAAGTAATGGGCCGCGATGCAGGAGACATTGCTCTTTGGGCAGGATTGGCCGCAGGTGCGGAATCGATTTTAATACCTGAAGAATCGTACGAGCTGGATGATATTGTAAAACGTCTTGAGCGTGGGGCAGCCCGCGGAAAGCGCCATAGTATTATTATTGTAGCTGAAGGTGTAATGAATGGGCATAAACTTGCGCAGCTTCTTGAAGAACGCACAGGAATTAAAATTCGTACATCTGTATTAGGCCATATACAGCGAGGAGGATCTCCATCTGCTCGGGACCGTGTGTTAGCAGGCCGATTTGGTGCAAGAGCGGTAGAGCTATTGTTGGAAAACAAAGGTGGAAGAGCAGTTGGCGTGAAAAATCACGCTATAATCGATTATGATTTAAGAAAAGCATTTGAAACTAAGCACCAAGCAGACTTAAGTCTGTATACATTATCAAAAGAGCTTTCAATTTAAAGTGCATAAAAACGGAGATGACAAAACTATGAGAAAAACTAAAATTGTTTGTACTATTGGACCAGCTAGTGAATCACCAGAAATGTTAGAAAAGTTAATTGATGCAGGGATGAATGTTGCCCGCTTAAACTTCTCACACGGAAATCATGAAGAACATGCAAACCGTATTGCCTCAATTCGTGAAGCAGCAGAACGCATGAAAAAACCGGTTGGAATTTTATTGGACACAAAAGGACCTGAAATCAGAACACACTCAATGGAAAATGGTGAGTTGCATTTAGTAACAGGGCAAGTAATCGATATTTCGATGACAGAAGTTTTAGGGAATGAATCACGTTTCTCCATCACATATGATCAGCTGATTGAAGACGTAGACCAAAACGATATTATCTTATTGGATGACGGCTTAATCGAATTGCGTGTACTTGCGAAAGATACAGAACAAGGGTTAATTCATACAATCGTTGAAAACGCCGGTATTTTAAAGAATAAAAAAGGTGTGAACGTACCAGGCGTTTCTGTGAAATTACCTGGTATTACAGAAAAAGATGCTGCGGATATTTTATTCGGTATTGAGCAAGGCATCGATTTCATCGCCGCTTCATTTGTTCGTACAGCAAAAGATGTCCTAGAAATTCGTGAGCTGTTGGAACAAAATGGTGGAAGCCACATTCAAATTATTCCTAAAATCGAAAACCAGGAAGGCGTTGACAACATCGATGAAATTATCGAAGTGTCAGACGGTTTAATGGTAGCGCGTGGGGACTTAGGTGTAGAAATTCCTGCAGAAGAAGTACCGTTAGTACAAAAATCATTGATCAAAAAATGTAACCAAGTCGGCAAGCCTGTTATTACAGCTACACAAATGCTTGACTCAATGCAGCGCAACCCTCGTCCGACTCGTGCGGAAGCATCAGACGTTGCGAATGCTATTATGGATGGTACAGATGCAATCATGCTTTCAGGTGAAACGGCAGCAGGACTTTATCCGGTAGAATCTGTAGCGACAATGAACAAAATTGCAATCCGTACGGAAAATGCTTTGGATTACCGAGCAATTGTATCGGCACGAAGCCGTGAAAAAGAAGCGAATATGACAGAAGCGATTTCCCAGGCAGTTGCCTATACTTCGATTAACCTTGGTGTTAAAGCAGTATTAGCTCCAACTGAAAGCGGAAATACGGCAAGAATGATTGCAAAATATCGACCAGGTGTATCAATAATTGCGGTTACAAGTCAGCCAAATGTCGCTCAGAAATTGACATTAGTATGGGGCGTGAAACCAATTTTAACGCAACGTGTTTCTACAACGGATGAGATTTTAGAGTTATCTGTTGATGAAGCGCTAAAACATGAATTCGTCAGCCATGGAGATGTAGTTGTAATTACAGCTGGTCTTCCGGTTGGTGAAGCGGGTACGACGAACTTAATGAAAGTACATGTAATTGGTGACTTATTGGCACGTGGACAAGGTATCGGTAAACTATCAGTTGTTGGTAATGCGATTATTGCTAACAATGCATCAGAAGCATTAGCTTACGATACTGAAGGAGCAATTATTGTTACAGTAGGCTCTGACCGTGAAATGATGCCGGCAATCGAAAAATGCGCAGGTATTATTACAGAAGAAGGCGGATTAACATCCCATGCTGCTGTAGTCGGCTTAAGCTTGGGAATTCCTGTAATTGTCGGTGTAAAAGAAGCAACGACTCTAATTCAGCACGGACAGGAAATTACAATGGATGCCGAAACGGGTGTCATTTATAAAGGCCACGCCAGCGTTCTTTAAGAGTAATAACCGTTAAATATAATTTAGTAAAGCAAAACCACCAATTCTTACAATGAGAATGGTGGTTTGTTTTATGTTATAAGCTCTTTTGAAACTTTTTTTCCACTGTTTCGTATAAAATAGTAGAAGAGGGGGTTCATAAATGAAAAAATTTTTATTTGGATTACTCGCACTCGTATTTGCCGAAATTGCGGTATTTATCGTAATTGGAAACGCGATCGGTGTTTTCTATACATTATTATTAATCACTTTCACATCCATAGCAGGAGTATTAATCGCCAAAAAACGCGGAACAAAATCTATACAGGATATTCAAAAAAGCATGAAACAAGGTCAGCCACCAGCAGTACCGGTCATTGAAACATTTATGATTTTTATTGGCGGAATTCTGTTGGCATTACCGGGTTTCATTACGGATATTCTTGGATTATTATTTGTATCAGGCATTACACGAAACTTATTTAAACCGGTCATCTTCTATTTTTTACGTAAAAAAATGAAGAGGGGACAAGTTGTTATTTTGCAAAAATAGCATGTTGTTTTACTTTAATGGCAATCATCAATAATATTGGACTGAGGATGATTCCATAAAAACCGAATAATAAAACTGAGGCAGCGCTGATCAGAAATGTGTGGATCATTCGTAAATGTAACGTATGCGACCAGAGCATTGATTCAGTTAGCTGCCTTATCATTTGGACAATAAAGTACAGTACGAGAATAGCAATGCCCATGACCGGTTCATTTACAATAAAATAATAAATCGAAACGGGAATAAGGAAAATTCCGATTCCTAAAAAAGGCAGGCAGTCTGCAAAAGCGATTAAAAAGGCTTTAATAACAAATGCTTCAAACTTCAAAAAGTAAAACCCTATACATAACAGAATGAATGTCAGCGTAAACAATTGCATTTCGACTACGATAAAGCGGCCGATAAGCTCCATTCCTTTTTGAAAGTAGCGGGCCCATGTAGTGCGATACGCTTTCGGAATATAAGCGAAAAACCATAACCGGTTTTTATAGCTTTCCATCAATGCGAAGTAGAATGTCACAATGAAAATGAAAAATTCAAATATAGACTGAAAACTATTCTTTATAAAATTGATCGTGTAGAACAGCAAGTCCCTTATTAAACTTTGAAGTTTTTCAACAATAAACGGAAGTAGCGGATGTTTCATATAGGTGCTGTCCAAAGACAAAAGTGTTGACTGCAGCTGAGGAAGAATGGTGATAAAACTGTGAATGATGAGCAGGATAACCGAGACGACAACAGAAATTAGAAAGACGGAAAGTATAATGACGACGAGAAAGAAGGGCAGTCTGAATTGTTGCTTGAAAAAGAGGAAAACGGGAAACAATAAATAAGCAAAAAACAGTCCGAAAATTATTGGCGGAATGAAATAAAAAAGTATGATATAAAGTAAGAGAACGATAATATTCCTACTTTTTACTAGCCATTGGTTTGTTTTATTTGTATAATCCATTTATCTCAACTCCTAATTAATACCTTTAATAACTCGTTACAAATTGTAAATTCTCTTTTTTGCACGAATTCTATCAGATATGTGGTTTTTTCCTAAAATCCTACTAATTCATTCACAAAGCCGTCAAAATTGATTATAATGAAATTTGTAAGCGATTTACTTATAGGTTCAATTGAGCAGAACGATATGAGTGTGCGACTTTTTAATAGAGTAAAAAGAAAGCACTTACAAAATTAATTTACTAAGTGAAGGAGCGATTTTTTATGTCAGCAACAAAAGGTTTAGAAGGTATCGTAGCAGCAGAATCGAAAATTTCTTCAATTATCGATGATACACTTACATATGTAGGGTATGGCATCGACGACCTAACTAACAATGCGACTTTTGAAGAAGTAGTATTCTTGTTATGGAACACGCGTTTACCAAACGCTGAAGAATTAGCTAACTTAAAAGAAGAACTAGCTAAAAATATGGAAATTCCAGCGGCAATCACAGATTTATTCAAATCTATGCCTTTAAACACAGTGCACCCAATGGCGGCACTTCGTACAGCTGTATCTATGTTAGGTGCATTTGACGAAGAAGCAGATGTTATGGAAGCTGAAGCAAACTACCGTAAAGCAATCCGTTTACAAGCAAAAATTGGTACTGTAGTAACTACTTTTGCTCGTGTACGTCAAGGTAAAGAACCAGTTGCTCCAAAACCAGAATTAGGTTATGCAGCAAACTTCTTATATATGCTGAAAGGTGAAGAACCAGCAGCAATCGAAATCGAAGCATTCGATAAAGCGTTAATTTTACACGCTGACCACGAATTAAATGCTTCTACATTCACTGCACGTGTATGTGTTGCAACATTATCAGATGTATACTCTGGTGTTACTTCTGCAATCGGCGCTTTAAAAGGCCCATTACACGGTGGTGCTAACGAGCAAGTTATGAAAATGTTAACTGAAATCGGTTCAATCGATAAAGTTGAATCTTGGGTTCAAAACAAATTAGATAACAAAGAAAAAATCATGGGCTTCGGTCACCGCGTTTACCGTAAAGGCGACCCACGTGCACCTCACTTACGTGTAATGTCTGAAAAGCTTACTAAATTAACAGGCAAACCAGAATTATACGATATGTCAGTAAAAATCCATGATATGATCGTTGAACAAAAGAAATTACCTGCAAACGTAGATTTCTTCTCAGCATCAGTATATGATTCTTTAGGTATCGAGCATGACTTATTCACACCAATCTTCGCAGTATCTCGTACTTCAGGTTGGGTAGCGCACATTTTAGAGCAGTATGCAAACAACCGTCTAATCCGTCCACGTGCGGAGTATGTTGGTCCAGATATGCAAAAATACGTTCCAATTAACGAGCGCTAATTAAAAAAGTATGTTAAAATATCTGGGACTGTGATTTGACACAGTCCTAGATTTATGATTATTAGGAGGCAAATTTCCAATGACTAACAAAATCGTAGTAGAGAATGGTAAATTAAACGTTCCAAACAATCCTGTTATTCCTTTCATCGAGGGTGACGGTATCGGTCCAGATATCTGGGCAGCAGCATCTCGCGTAATTGACGCAGCTGTAGAAAAAGCTTACAACGGTGAAAAGAAAATCGAATGGTTAGAAGTATTAGCAGGTGAAAAAGCATTCAACCAAACTGGCGAATGGTTACCAGCTGAAACTTTAGAAAAAATCAACGAATATTTAATCGCTATTAAAGGTCCTTTAACAACTCCAATCGGCGGCGGTATCCGCTCTCTAAACGTAGCATTACGTCAAGAGTTGGATTTATATGTTTGCTTACGTCCAGTACGTCACTTTGACGGTGTTCCTTCACCAGTTAAACGTCCAGAAGATGTTGACATGGTAATCTTCCGTGAAAACACAGAAGATATCTATGCTGGTATCGAGTACAAAGCTGGTTCTGACGAGCAAAAGAAATTATTAAACTTCTTACAAAACGAATTAGGCGTTAACAAAATTCGCTTCCCAGAAACTTCTGGTTTAGGTATTAAACCTGTATCTAAAGAAGGTACTGAACGTTTAGTACGCTCTGCAATCGAGTACGCTATTTCTCACAACCGTCCATCAGTAACTTTAGTACACAAAGGTAACATCATGAAATTCACTGAAGGTGGATTCAAACAATGGGGTTACGATGTAGCTGAAGCTGAATTCGGCGACAAAGTATTCACTTGGAACCAATACGATGCAATCAAAGCTGAGCAAGGCGAAGCTGCTGCTAACGAAGCACAATCTAAAGCTGTTGCAGAAGGCAAAATCATCGTAAAAGATTCTATCGCTGATATCTTCTTACAACAAATCTTAACTCGTCCTAACGAGTTCGACGTAGTAGCAACTATGAACTTAAACGGTGACTACATCTCTGACGCATTAGCTGCTCAAGTTGGTGGTATCGGTATCGCTCCAGGTGCTAACATTAACTACTTAACTGGTCACGCTATTTTCGAAGCTACTCACGGTACTGCACCTAAGTATGCTGGACAAGATAAAGTAAACCCATCTTCAGTATTATTATCAGGCGTATTAATGCTTGAGCACTTAGGATGGCAAGAAGCTGCGGACTTAATTACTAAATCAGTAGAGAAAACAATCTCTTCTAAATATGTAACTTATGACTTCGCACGTTTAATGGATGGCGCTACAGAAGTTAAATGTTCTGAATTCGCTACAAAATTAATCGAAAACTTCTAATTAAAAGTTTTACACATTTGCCTATTTATGTGAAATTATGAACAAATTGTTTAGTAAGGAATAATATTGTTATATAATTTACATTATTGGAAATAGTTTACTTTTAATACTTGGATATGTTAAAAAGGGAGAGAACATTATGTTTTCTCCCTTTTTTTGTATATAATTTTCTTGTGTACAGATAATTACGATGAAGGAGTGGTTCTAGGTGACATTAAAACGTAAAAAAATCTCAGTTATTGGTAGTGGATTTACAGGTGCAACCGCAGCATTTTTAGCCGCGCAGAAAGAATTAGGCGATGTAGTAATTATTGATCTTCCATCAGCGGAAAATCCTACGAAGGGGAAAGCATTGGACATGTGGGAAGCAGCGCCCGTACAAGGTTTTGATTCTTATGTAAAAGGCTCTTCCGACTATGAGGATACAGCAAACTCGGATGTCGTTTTAATAACTGCGGGTGTTGCCCGTAAACCAGGAATGAGTCGTGACGATTTAGTTCAGATTAATCAGGGTGTGATGAAAGCTGTTGCAACGGAAATAGCCCTTACCTCACCTGATGCAACAATCATCGTACTCACAAACCCAGTTGATGCGATGACTTATACGGTCTTTAAAGAATCCGGCTTTCCGAAACATCGAGTTATCGGACAATCCGGGGTATTGGATACTGCCCGTTTCCGTGCTTTTATTGCCGAGGAACTGAATGTATCGGTAAAAGATATATCTGCTCTTGTATTAGGCGGCCACGGGGATACAATGGTGCCTTTAACACGGTATGCTTCTGTAGGCGGCGTTCCTTTACAAAGCTTAATCCCTGCCCAACGTTTAGAGGAAATCGTGCAGCGTACCCGTGTTGGTGGCGGTGAAATCGTAAGTCTTTTAGGGAATGGTTCAGCTTATTATGCACCTGCTGCGGCAATGGTGGAAATGGCAGAAGCCATTTTAAAAGATCAGAAACGAGTATTGCCGGCTATAGCTTATTTAGAGGGCGAGTATGGATATGATGGGATATACTTAGGTGTGCCGACATTATTGGGAGCTGGCGGTATCGAGAAAATATTCGAACTTGAGCTGACAGCAGATGAAAAGACAGCGCTAGATCTATCTGCAGATGCTGTTAAAGATGTAATGAAAGCACTGAAATAACGAAAAAAGGGCATTTCGGCTGTATACACCGAAGCCCTTTTTATCTTTTACTGGTACACAGGATTCCATTTTAATAATTTTTTCTCTAACAGTTTTGCAATGGAATCGGCAATTTTACCTAAAATAGCATATAAAATAATGGCTAACACAACGATATCAAGTTGCATATATTCACGGGCATTCATCGACATATAGCCGATTCCTGAACTTGCCGCAACGGTTTCTGCAACAATTAATGTGAGCCACATAATTCCTAAAGAGTAACGGATACCAACTAAAATGGATGGCATAGCACCTAAAATAATCACTTTAAAAAACAGTTTGTATTTCGAAAGATTATAAATTTTTCCCATTTCGATTAACCGTGGATCAACATTGCGGATGCCATGGTATGTATTGACGTAAATCGGGAAAAACACGCTGATGGCCACTAAGAAAATCTTTCCTTCTTCCCCAACACCAAACCAAATAATTACTAATGGGATGAGTGCCAAATTCGGAATATTACGCAGCATTTGAATAGTTGTATCCAAATAACGCTGTGCAAAAGGGACGATCCCATTTAAAATTCCGATTACAAATGCGATACTCCCGCCAATCAGGAACCCGATTAGAGCACGCGTCGTACTAATTTGAAGGTGATCAAACAGAACACCGGAAACTGCTTGTTCATAGCCTGCTTTTACTACATCGGAAGGGGCAGGCAAAATGGTATTGGCAAGGATACCTGTTTTGTTCGATATTTCCCATACGACAATAATCAAAATAGGAATGATCCACGGCTCAATCAAATGGAACCATTTTTTCTTCTTCATTTTATTCACCTCTTATGGTTTCCAAATATAATTTTCAAGATCTTCTACAAGATTCGTTGTTAATCCGATGTCATAAAGATCTTCATTTAATCGTTGCAAATCTGCCTCTGCAGCTTCGTCAATATAAGTAGCGACAGATGAGCGGCGGGCTAAGCTTGTTACCCAAATATCTGCTTCGATACCTGTATTTTCTTCAAGAATTTCGGCTGCATCACTTGAATCAGCATCAATTGCTTCACCGACTTTAGATAACTCCTCCACGTAGGCTACGACTGCATCCTTATTGGATTCAATAAATTTATCAGATGCATAGTAGAAACTGCGGTGTTCCACAATGCCTTCTGCTGTAGCTAAAATTTTATTGCCTTTACTTTCTGAGACCGTCATATACGGATCCCAAGTTACCCAGGCATCAACCTCACCGTTTTGAAATGCAATCGTCGCATCTGCAGGGCTTAAAATAACAGATTCTACATCATCCAATGTCAGATTTACTGTTTCCAGAGCAGTAACTAATAAATATTCGGAGATGGAAGCTTTATTGTACGCAATTTTCTTCCCTTTCAATTGTTCGATTGATTGAATAGATCCATCATTCTTTACTAAAATCCCTTCCATTTGTGGAGATGGTTCTTCACCAGCGATGTACTTGAATTTCATTCCTTTTGATAATGCCATCATTGATGGGGCATCACTTGCATTGGCAAAATCGATCGCTCCGGAGTTTAATGCTTCCATAATTGAACTTCCTGTATTGAATTCTGACCATTCCACTGAATAGCCTAGTTCCTTTAAACGTGATTCCAGTTCGCCATTCGCTTTTAATAGTAAGGTTGTGCCGTTTTTCTGATAACCGATTCGAACTTTCTTATTTTCGGCATTTGATGAGGAGCACCCGACTAAAATAATCGATAAAGTTAAAAGTAAAAAGACAGATAATAGTTTTTTCATTTGTAATACCTCCTTAAATAATCGCTTGTAATTCTTTTTGTTTGATTGGTGTTGCTGTTTTTGGTTGCTGTCCTAATAGATGCTGAAGCAAGGTTTCCTCGAGCTCGGCAAATTGCGGATTTGAACGGGTTCTTGGACGAGGAAGTTTTACCGGCAAATCTAAAGCAACGTTCCCGTCTTCGATTAAAATAATTCGATCTGCCAATGCAATTGCTTCTGCCACATCATGTGTCACGAGTAGTGATGTGTACTTTTGTTTTAACCACAATTGTTCAATAAGATTTTGCATTTCCAGTCGTGTCAATGCATCCAAGGCACCAAGCGGTTCATCCAATAACAATAGTCTTGGCTGTGCACTAAGCGCACGGGCTAAAGCAACCCGTTGTTTTTGGCCTCCTGAAAGTACATGTGGCCACTCTTTTGCGCGGTCTTCTAAACCTACATGTTCAAGTGATTTTAATGCGATCGGTTTCCAATCCTTTTTCAGCTCAGTGCCAACCCCTACATTTTCAAGTACAGACAGCCATGGGAGTAGACGATCTTCCTGGAACATAACGCGAACACCTGAAAAGTCTTCCTGTTGAATGCCATCCTTTAGAGAGTCTCCGGCAGTTTTCTGTTCTAAATTTGCAATAATACGAAGAAGTGTACTTTTTCCGCATCCGCTTTTTCCGACGATTGCCACGAATTGTCCTGCGGGAATGGTTAAATTAATATCCTTTAAAACTTGTTTTTCACCAAAACTTTTTGTTAAATTTACTAACTCAATATTGATTCCATTTGTCATGGAAGCACCTACTTTCCGTTAAAATACTTAACATATTGATTTACTAGGAATTGTTGTTAAAAAAATTTCCCCCTGCCTGACAACAAAGGTACAACAACAATTTTTCTAAATGTTACCATAATAATAAATATTCAGTCAATAGTAAAAATTATTTTACCTATCGAATTAATAAGGATTAAAGATTTAATTAAGTATACACGGGTAATGGATACCTGAATAGAGGAATAATTGTACTTTTCAAAAAAAGTTGTTACTATGAGGATAGTGATCTAATCAGTTCATATTTACGAATTAGTTGATAGCCATCCACTGGAAGATTGATTTTGAGATGGGGGTTTCAAATCGATTTTGGAGGAATTTACAATGGTTAAAACGGTTTTAGTAGTAGAAGATGAAATGCCAATTGCAACATTATTAAAATATAATTTGGAGCAAGCAGGTTTTGATGTGCTGTTGGCCCATGATGGTCAAGCTGGCCTTGATACAGCAGTGGAACAAGCACCGGATCTGATCTTATTGGATTTAATGCTTCCGAAACTTGATGGTGTTGAAGTGTGTAAAGAATTAAGACGTTTGCGCATCAATATCCCGATTATTATGTTGACTGCGAGAGACGATGAATTTGATAAAGTATTAGGTTTAGAGCTCGGTGCGGATGATTATATGACAAAGCCATTCAGCCCGCGTGAAGTAATCGCTCGAGTGAAGGCTGTGCTGCGACGTTTTTCTGGACCGGTTGTAGAAGAAACAGTTGAATCGGGTGAAGTTGTCTATTCATTCGGTAACTTGAAAGTTTTCCCTGAGCGATTTGAAGCATTTATTGATGAAGAGGCTTTGGAGTTCACACCAAAGGAATTTGAGTTGCTAGTATATCTGCTTAAAAATAAAAACCGTGTTTTAACACGTGATCAGCTGCTGAGTGCCGTATGGAACTATGATTTTGCCGGTGATACTCGAATCGTAGACGTACATATTAGTCATCTAAGGGATAAAATTGAAGAAAATAGCCGTAAACCACTGTTTATTAAAACAATCCGTGGTTTAGGTTATAAATTTGAGGAGCCAAAAAAATAATGAACGCAATGAAAAATCGTTTGTTTTATTCGTTTATTTTAGTAATTGGATCAAGTTTAGCTGTTCTAGGATTGTTCATAGGGCAGCTTTTTCCTTTTTTCGCCGATGAATTTGTTCATGAAGCAACAAAGGATTCCGAGAAGCAATTGGAGCAAGTAATCGTTCAGGAGCAGATTGAACTTACGGAAACCCAGAAAGAGGCCATTATTGGTACTTATGAAATTAATCGACATACAGAAGACTTACAACGTACAAAACAAAAAATTTATCTCATTATTGCCGCTTTATTAGTGGGCGGTTTAGTAATTATGAGTTTTATGGCATACCGGGTTGTCAGCAATTTCATTACACCGATTATGAATATTACAAAAACCGCTAGAGAACTCTCGAAAGGTAATTACCGTGCCCGTGCTTTTGCGAATGGACCGAATACGATTGTTGAGTTAAGAAATTCGATTAATATTTTGGCCCGTAATTTACAGGATATTACGAAAACAAGAGCGATTGAAGAAGAACGTTTGAAAACATTAATTGAAAATATGGGCAGTGCATTAATGATGATTGACCGTGAAGGGAATATCTCGATTGTAAACAGGAAATTCCAGACATTGTTCGAGCTGCCGAAAGAACAGCTTATTGGCAAGAATTTTATGATGCTCGGTTTGCCGAAAGAGCTTGAAAAGTTTATTGATCATGTTTTTTTGACGGAATTACCCTATCGTCAGCAGCTTGAAATGGAAATCGCGAATGAAGAATATTATGAGCAAGTTTACGGAGCACCGGTTGTTGGTGAACATGGACGCTGGCTAGGTGTCGTAATTGTTATGCATGATATAAGTGAACTTGTGCGATTGGAGCAGATTCGAAAAGATTTCGTAGCGAATGTTTCGCATGAACTTCGGACACCGATTACATCGATTAAAGGATTTTCAGAGACGCTTCTGGATGGGGCATTTAAAGATGAGCAGATGCTGTTGTCATTTTTAACGATAATTTATGATGAAAGCAATCGGATTCAGGTACTCGTCAATGATTTGCTCGAGCTATCCAAAATTGAGCGACACGGTTTTACACTTGATGTAGTGCCGACAAAGCTGCAGGATATTTTAGTTCGGGTTGTTGATCTGACAAGTGCGCAATTGGAAAATAAAAATATGCAGTTTAATGTGGAGATAGAGCAGGATGCGGTCATTTTAGGCGATGTAAATCGTTTAATGCAAATTTTCACGAATCTCATTAATAATGCCATTGCCTATTCGAAAGAAGAAACAACCGTTACGCTGCGAATTAGTGCCAATGAACGATACGGGATATTTGAAGTGAAAGATGAAGGAATCGGAATTGAAAAAGCGGAAATTTCCCGTATTTTTGAGCGGTTTTACAGGGTAGACCGTGCACGCAGCCGAAATTCCGGGGGCACAGGTCTTGGGTTGTCTATCGTAAAACATTTAATTGAAGCGCATAACGGAAAAATCATAGTTGAAAGCGAAATTGGAAAAGGGACAAGTATTAAAGTGTTTTTACCATTGAAAGATTAAAAATTTAACAGTAAATTTACAAAACATTCAATTGAACTTTAAATTGCAGTGTTATAGTTCTTAATAGAAACCCCCGTTTCTAAAAGAAGGTAATGCTTAGCAAGAAATTAAATATTATATTGAAGAAACTGCGCAAAAAGTAAATAGCTTTCTGCGCAGTTTTTTGTGTTTTAAATTTCTGAAAGCTCATTTTGAAAAAATATGAAACTTTTACAATTCATTACCCGTAGAATAAGGGGAAATTGAAAAGTAAGGAGGCTTTATACGATGAGTGTAAAAAGAACATTAATGTGGGTAGCATTAATTCTATTGGCTGTCGTAGCTATTATTGTTGTGACGACATCCTGGTATACAGTAGATGAATCGGAACAGGCAGTAGTAATTACATTTGGTCAAGCGGATGAGACAATACAAGATTCAGGACTTCATTTTAAATTGCCATGGCCAATACAGTCTGTAGAGATTTTATCAAAAGAGACATACAGTTTACAGTTCGGTTATAAGCAAAACCCGGACGGTACGGTGGAAGCATTCGATAAAGAAACAAAAATGATTACAGGTGATGAAAATATTGTTTTAACAGACCTTGTAGTTCAATGGCGTATTGTTGAGCCAAAAAAATATTTATTTAGTTCACAGGAGCCGCGAACGATTTTACATAATGCGACTTCCAGTGCGATTCGTTCAATCATTGGCAGCTCAACGATCGATGAGGCATTAACGGATGGGAAAGCGGATATTGAAGCAGAAACACGTGAATTGCTCGTATCATTAATCGATAAGTACGACATCGGTATTGGGGTTTTAGGAGTAAAGCTTCAAGATGTAGAAGTACCGAATGAAGAAGTACGTGCTGCATTTACGGACGTTACCGATGCACGGGAGACAAAAAATACAAAGATTAACGAAGCGGAAAAATATGAAAACCAGCGTGTGAGTGAAGCGGTTGGTGAAGCAGCGGCAATCCTTTCAAAAGCGGAAGGGGAAAAAGCTTCACGTATCGAGCAAGCGACAGGTGAAGTAGCGCTCTTTAATCAGCTTTATGATGAATACCGCCTGAATAAGGATATTACACGTGAACGATTAGTGCTCGAAACATTGGAGGCAGTTTTACCGAATGCCCAAATTTATATTATGAATGATGATGGCAGTGGTACGATGAAGTACTTGCCGATTCAGCCAATGCAAACGACACCTCCTTCTACAGAAGAGAAAAAAGAAGGGAGCAAAAATGAATGAGTAACAACAAAAATAATTTTGATGGCGATTTAGATGAGTTTGTGAAAAAACTATTCGGCAACAAAAAAGGATCGAAAGAAGTAAAGGAAGTACCAAAAGCAAACGATCCGGATCAACAAGTAAATAACGGCGAAACAAAAGCAAAAAAAGCACCTACGCCATTAAAGAAAGATAAAAAGCCGGTAAATGTAAAGCAATGGGTATCTTCTGTGATTGTATTAACTGTTGTATTTGCTGCATTAATTATCGTATTTGCGAATCTGTATATTGTAAAAGAAAATGAATATAAAGTAGTTCGCCAGTTCGGGGAAGTAGTGAAGTACGAAAGTAAACCTGGACTTCATATGAAAATTCCATTCATTCAAAGTGTGACAACTCTTCCAAGCAATTTAATGACACATGATATGACGGAAGAAGAAATCAGTACGAAAGATAAAAAGCGAATTATTATTGATAACTATACGGTTTGGCGTGTAACAGATCCAAAGGCTTTAATTTCAAATGCCGGTCAGTTGCTGAATGCGGAAAGTCGTATGGAGGAGTTCATTTATTCGGCACTTCGTACAGAGTTCGGTCAGACGGAATACGGTGATATTATTAATGAAAAAGATTCAAAGCGCGGGAATATTAACGACCGTGTTACGCAACGTGTCAATGAGCTAATTGATTCTGCGAATTTCGGTATTGAAGTAATTGATGTGCGTATTCGCCGTACGGATTTACCGGAAGAAAACGAGCAATCTGTTTATACAAGAATGGTTTCGGAACGTCAATCGATTGCGCAAAAGTATCTGTCTGAAGGGGATGCGGAAAAGCGCAGTAAAGAGGCAAAAACGGATCAGGAAGTACAGGTAACACTTGCGAAAGCAAATAAAGAAGCCTCTGTCATCCGTGCAGAAGGGGAAGCACAGGCTGCTCAAATCTATAATGCAGCTTACTCGAAAGATCCGGAATTCTACAGTCTATTCAGAACGTTAGAATCATACAAGAAAACAATCGGGAATGAGACGATGATTATTATTCCGTCAGACTCGCCGTATGCTAAACTGTTATCCGGTCAATTGGATTAAATATAGTAAGCCATTTGGAATACAATCATTCCGAATGGCTTTTCTTTGTGTGGAGAAATTTACATTATTTAACTTCATTAAATTTTCAAATTATATTATTGGAAACTATTATTTTACTGTTATACTATAGTATAGTTAGTTCATTCATATAGGGGGAGTGGCGAAGTTTGAGTAAAGTAATACAAAATAGTTTAATTGCATTTATTATGGCAACATCTGTAACGGCGCTTTTTTATCAATCCAATATTAATTTCGTGAAAGTGGAAATTTTTCATATACCAATTTTATTTATTGCTATTTTAGTATTAAGCTTGTTTATTGCAGAAGATGTACGGGATTCGTTCAAGAAAGTACTATGGTTCGAAAAACGTGAAGATAAGCGTCCGATCTGGCAAGTGGGTATTGGTATGATCTTTTACTTCACACAGATTGGATTCGTGGAAGTATTTGCGCGCGGTTTAATGCCATACGATTTAGGCGGCATGCCGATGTATGTGATCATTCCATTTTTAAATGCCTTTTTATTAACGGTTATTTTTGAAGAGATTTTTTATAAAGAAGAAAAAAACAATGTACATGCTGTGAAATTCAAAAATAAAATAAAATAGAGATATATAGAACGCGCAGGAATTTATCCTGCGCGTTTTTTTTGCATTATAGCAAGATTATTAATAAAAATTGAAAATAAATAGGAAAATTTGAATTAATGTGTATAATATAACAAGTGTAGTATTTTGTGCATATAATAAAATAATTTTTTTAGGGTATAAATGCTTATGTATTCAGAAAAATTAGGTAATAATGCGCTTTGTTTGAATAGTGTTCAATACATATAAGGAAGTGAAAATTTTGATTCTATTAGATACAGCTTATGTTTCACCGCTTTTAGCAGAAACATTGATTGAAAAAAAGGTAAAGGTTTTGGATATTCAACAACAGTTGATTCTAAATCACAAATCACAAGCTGAGCAAAATCTTGAGAAAGTATTTCAACAAGAGGATTTAATTATCATGAATTCCGAAGAAGCTGTTCAGATTCTAAATGAATATTATGCAGAATCGCATGTAACAAAAACAGTGAATTTATTTAAAAACAAATTTGCATTCAGAAAGCGTTTAGCTGAGAGTTACCCTGATTTCTTCTTTTTAGAAACTACTTCAGTTGAATTAGGACAACTTGATCTCTCCTCACTACCTTATCCGATCATCTTTAAGCCAACTGTCGGATATTCAAGTGTTGGGGTTTACCGAGTAGAGAATGCACAAGAATTCCAAAGGATAATCGAGACGATGGAGTGGAGTGAAAACGATTCAAAGGATGTTTTGGGTAGCGATTCCTTTATCATTGAAAGTTATATTGAGGGGCAGGAATTTGCAATCGATCTATTCTTTGATGAAAACAATGAACCGGTTGTGCTTAATTTATTTGCGCGTATGTTCAAAGACGAAAAAGATATGAGTGATCGTATTTATTATACGAGCAAGCAAGTGCTGCAAAATTACTTAGCTCCGATTACGGAGTATCTGCAAGGACTTGGGGAAATCTTCAATTTACGCAAAATGCCGCTACACATAGAACTGCGCATGGATGATGAAAGAACAATCGTCCCGATTGAAGTGAATCCATTACGCTTTGCAGGAGCAGGTACGACAGAATTGGGAAGTTTCGCATATGGGGTTAACTCGTACGACTACTTTTTCGAACAGAAAAAACCGGATTGGGCTGACTTAATCAATGCAATGGACAATAAAATTTATAGTTTTACTTGTGCCGAGTTTGAAGGTGAGATAAAGGTTGATGATGAGCTTGTAATACACCATGAATTATTACAACAACAATTCCACCATATTTTAGAATATCGTCATATTCCGCATGGGCAAGGTGCAACGTTTGCTGTTATTTTCTTCAGCAATGAATCACTGGCACAAAATGACCATATTTTAACACTGGACTTTATGGAGTTTGTAGAAAAAAAAGAATATTTGCATGTAAATAACTAAATTTGGGGGGACGCTTGGTGGAAACAATTTAATACTTGTTTTCAAGAGCAATATAAATGTTAAAGAAATTTAATTCAGTAAAAACTAGGATTTTATTGGGAATTTTAGTACCGATTATTTTATTAAGTATAGTTTTTAGTTCAATTTTATTTTTAGTTTCGAGCAACCTGATTAATAACCAGATCATTCCGCAGCACAACCAAAATTTATTGATGAGTATGGATAAATTCAATACGCTATTTGACCCAGGTATTGTGAATGATGCTAAGAAAAACAAGGCTTCATATGAAAAATTACAGGAAGCCACAACCGATTTTCAAAATGAGTTTGATTTGGAAAATGCCTATATTATGAGTAAAGTCGATGGAGAAGAAGTTATTTTGGTATTGGGGAATTCGGATGATTACCTGACACCACTTGCTTTTACAGAAGACCAGACAGCGGCACTCTCCACAACTGACATAGTGGCGAGCGATATTTATGAAGATGATTATGGAAAACATCAATCAACCTTCCTTCAAATTCCAGGGACGGACTCTGTTCTAGGATTGGATGCCGATGCGGATTTTATTGATGAATTGAATCAATTGTTAATTACGATTATTGTAGCTTCCCTGCTTGTTGCATTGATTATAGGATCAATTATAGCGGTGATCGTATCTAAAAAAATCGTAAATCCTTTAAATCAGCTTTTAAACCACACTGAAGTTGTGGCACATGGTGATTTATCAAAACAATTGGAAGTTTCCAGTCATGACGAAATTGGACATTTAACATCTAGCTTCTCGGATATGCAATCGCAATTGAGAGAGACGATCTACCATGTAAACGACACATCGGAGCATGTTGAGGAAAGCTCTTCGATATTAAAAGAAACTATCGAACAGTTAACCATTACATCGAATCAAGTATCGGGCGCAATTCAGGAAATTGCTTCAAGCACTGAGATGATTACAGAAGGCGCTGTACAGAACCGGGAAGCAGTGGAACAGATTGCATTCAAAATTGCAGAAATTTCCAATGTTACAAAATTAGTAGCACAAGAGGCGATCGATACTAATAATGTAGCAACAGAAGGAAAAGAAGTTATTCATAAATCTGTTGCAGGAATCGAAACAATCAATGAAACAGCGAAAATGTCACTATTGAAAACAGAGCAAATGAATAGCCGTTCTTTAGAAGTTGGTCAAATCACGAAAATTATTTCAAGTATTTCAGATCAAATTAACTTACTTGCTTTAAATGCGGCAATCGAAGCGGCAAGAGCAGGGGAATACGGGAAAGGTTTCGCAGTAGTAGCGGATGAGGTTCGTTCATTGGCAGAACAATCGGCGAATTCGGCAAGCGATATTACGACATTGATTAACGAAATGCAAAAAGATTCAAATGAATCCGTTATTGCCATTAATAGTGTAGTAACTAAAATCGAGCAGGAAAGTGCGACGATCTATTCGGCTGTTGAAACATTTAATACGATCTCCAAATTAGTGGATAATATGAAAAATGAAATTCAAAATGTAACAGATGCATTCCAAGGCATTGTAACGGACTCTAATCAGGTACTTGAAACAACGGACGTAACCGTTCAGTCATTGGAACAATCCAATGAGCATTCTCAAAGCATTGCTGCATCAATTGAAGAACAGACAGCATCGACTGAAGAAATGCTTAGCATCGCACATGAATTGAATGAAATGATTATTAAGTTAAAAGGCCAAATTAATCACTTCAAAATATAAAGATATTCTTTAGTTGTTTAAATAACTTCTAAACTAAATGAACTTAATTCAATGATGGAAAAATCCGGATTATGCGATAATGCATTGATCTGGATTTTTTCTTTATCTTCATGTCCAGCTTATTTGTGGCGAATAAGAATTTTATTGGAGAAGAATTTGCGTTAATGTTGGCAATTCAATGCAATAATCGCTAAAGTAGAAAGAGAACATACAATCGTAACGTAACCTCTTCCGGTGCGTTTTGAACACATGCCAAATGTTGCTGCTTCCAGGTGGAGCAACACATTCGGTAATGAGTATTTAAAAGAAAATCAGGTCAAAAGCTTCGGATGACTGATTGGCTTCCTGTGAATTTGACTCGAATCCGGGCCTAATCACATCGAGGTGAAATTGATTAATGGAGGAACTTGCATGACAAAACAAAAATTGCTTTTATTAGATGGAAACTCATTAGCATACCGTGCCTTTTTTGCATTACCGCTGCTGACGAATGACAGTGGTATTCATACAAATGCAACTTACGGATTTACAACAATGCTGCAAAAAATTATCGGTGAGGAAAATCCGACACAAATGCTAGTTGCGTTTGATGCCGGAAAAACGACTTTTCGCCATGAATCATTTGGTGAATATAAAGGTGGACGTCAAAAAACACCGCCTGAGCTTTCCGAACAATTCCCTTATATTCGTAAGCTGATCGATGCATATAAGATTAAACGCTATGAACTGGAAATGTACGAAGCGGATGATATTATCGGAACGTTGGCGAAACAGGCTGCCGGACAAGGAATCGAAGTTATCGTTGTTTCAGGAGATAAAGATTTAACGCAGCTCGCAACAGAGGATGTTACTGTATATATTACACGTAAAGGGATTACTGATATTGAAAAATATACACCGGCCCATATTGAAGAAAAGTACGGACTGACACCGGAGCAAATTATCGATATGAAAGGGCTTATGGGCGATCAATCGGATAATATTCCGGGAGTTCCGGGCGTTGGTGAAAAAACAGCGATTAAATTATTGAAGGAACACGGTACGATTGAGAAACTATATGAAGCGATGGATTCATTGAAAGCATCGAAAATGAAAGAAAAGCTGGTAGATAATGAAGAAATGGCCCATTTGTCTAAAAAGCTTGCGACTATTCATACAGATGCCCCGATTACCATTACACTCGATGATTTAGCGTATTCAGGTCCGGATGAGGAAGCGCTTCTTAACGTCTGGCAGGAGCTTGGGTTTAAATCTTTAATCGAAAAAAGTGATTTTGAAGCAGTAGAAACAGAACAAGCTGAACTCGTATTTGAAAATGTGGAGCATATTACGGCTGATATGCTCAAAGATACGATGGCTATTCATCTGGAGCTGGAAAATGAACATTATCATAGCTGTAATGCCCTCGGTTTAGCATTAACAGATGGGGAACGTACTGTTTATACAGCAATTGATCATGTTGTTGATAATGCGGAGTTAAAAACATGGTTGGAAGATGAAACAAAGAAAAAGTATGTGGCTGACAGTAAAGCGACACAAGCGATGCTCCATCGTTTAGGAATTGAACTAAAAGGAGTAGAGTTCGATTTATTGTTAGCTTCGTATATTGTAAAGCCGTCGATTTCAGGTGATGATGTTGCAACACTTGCAAAAGAATTCGGTTATCATGATGTACAAGCCAATGAAACGGTGTACGGAAAAGGGGCAAAGTGGATCGTTCCTGGTGCAGATCATGTAGCAGAGCATGTAAGCCGAAAAGCCGTAGCGGTATGGAAATTGCAGCCGGTTTTAGAGAAAACATTGAAAGAAAACGAACAGTTTGAATTATATAAAGAACTAGAGCTTCCGCTTGCACATATTTTAGGGAAAATGGAGAGCGAAGGGATAACAGTCAATATCGATACATTGCGACAAATGGGCGATGAACTGAAGGCAAAGCTTGAAGTGATGGAAGCGACAATTTATGATTTGGCAGGCGAGAAGTTTAATATCAATTCGCCGAAGCAGCTAGGTGTTATTTTATTTAATAAACTGGGCTTACCTGTTATCAAAAAGACGAAAACAGGATACTCAACAGCGGCCGATGTGCTGGAAAAGCTGCAGTCCGAGCATGATGTTGTCAAGCATATTCTGGAATACCGGACACTTGCAAAACTGAAGTCTACTTATATTGAAGGGTTGATGAAAGAGGTTCATGAAGCGGATTCCAAAGTGCATACACGTTTCCAGCAGGCATTAACTTCAACGGGACGTTTAAGCTCAACAAACCCGAATTTACAAAACATCCCGATTCGTTTGGAAGAAGGACGCAAAATCCGAAAAGCATTTGTTCCATCGAAAAAAGACTGGATTTTGTTTGCGGCAGACTATTCCCAGATCGAGCTGCGCGTACTGGCTCATATGTGCGGTGATGATGCGCTTGTGGAGGCATTCCAGCAAGGAATGGACATCCATACACGTACGGCAATGGATGTGTTTAATCTTGAAAATCCGGATGATGTGACAAGCCTAATGCGCCGCACAGCAAAAGCTGTAAACTTTGGTATCGTCTACGGGATTAGTGATTACGGCTTATCACAAAGCCTTGATATTACACGTAAAGAAGCTGGGATTTTTATCGAAAACTATTTGCAAAGCTTCCCGGGTGTAAAAAACTATATGGACACAAGTATTGAAGAAGCGAAGAAAGCAGGCTTCGTTACAACGATTTTAAATCGACGCCGCTACTTGCCGGACATCACAAGTTCGAACTTCAACTTAAGAAGTTTTGCGGAGCGTACTGCGATGAACACACCGATCCAGGGAAGTGCAGCGGATATTATTAAAAAAGCAATGATTGACATGAATGCCCGACTTGAACAAGAAGGATTACAGACAAAATTATTATTACAAGTACACGATGAGCTTATTTTTGAAGCACCAAAAGAAGAAGTTGAAATTTTAGAACGTATCGTACCAGAAGTGATGGAAAATGCAATTAAGTTAAGTGTGCCGTTAAAAGTGGAGTTTTCATATGGTCCTACATGGTACGATGCGAAGTAAGGAGTACCATTTATGCCGGAATTACCAGAAGTAGAAGGGGTCGTACGTGATCTACGGCCAATCGTAGAAGGGAAGACGATCGAATCTGTCTCTTTATCGGATGTCGTTTATACTTCGCATGAAGCAGGCAAACAGGCGATTGTAAAAAATGCAAAGCCTGCTCAATTTGAATTATTAGTACGGGATATGACAATCGATAAATTGGAACGCAGATCGAAATATATATTTTTTCACCTTGAGAAAAATGATGAACGTTTTATATTGGTGAATCATTTAGGGATGAGTGGAGCCTGGTTTATAGTAAATGATGTGCTGGAGATTACGGAAGAAAAGTTCCGGAAGCATATTCATGCGATATTTACATTGGCAAGCGGAGAATTGCTTGTGTATGCGGATATCCGCCGTTTTGGGGAACTGCGTTTTATTAAAGAGATTGCTGATCATCCTCCATTGCTAAAAATGGCGCCTGAGCCTTTTGATGAGATTGCCTGTGATTTTTTCCTTATGCAAAGTGAAAAACCAAAATTCGCAAAAAAACCGATTAAAGAAGTCATCATGGATGGTCAGGTGATTTCCGGTTGCGGCAATATTTATGCAACCGAAGCCTTGTTCAAAATGCTTATTCATCCGGGGAAAACAACGAGTGAATTAAGTCGTGAGCAAAAGACGATGCTCTTTCACGTCATTTGTGATGTATTGCAGGAAAGCATTGATTCGGGCGGATCTACAATTTCTGATTATCGCAGTATTAACGGGGGTGCGGGAACAATGCAGCACCGACTGAAAATGTATGGGAAAAAACAATGTGTTGTATGTGAAACAAATACAGAGTCGCTCGTCATCGCGGGCAGAACATCAACATATTGTCCGCAATGTCAAAAGTAAAGGGGAATTGCAGTGATTATTGGATTAACAGGTAGTATTGCCAGCGGAAAAAGTACCGTTGCAAAGATGATTGAGTCATACGGATTGCCGATCGTTGATGCCGATGTAGTCGCACGACAAGTAGTCGAGCCTGGTACACCGACATTAAAAAAGATTGCAGAAGCATTCGGACCGGAAGTCATTGCACAAGATGGTTCAATGGACCGTGTGAAAGTCGGGAGTATGATTTTTCATAATGAAGAAATGCGGAAAACGTTAAACAGTATCATCCATCCGGCTATTCGTGAAGAAATGCTGCGTCAGCGTGATGAATTTATCTCGTTCGGCGAAAAAAATATTTTCATGGATATTCCGCTACTATTCGAAAGCAAACTGGAACATTTCGTGGAAAAAATTATTGTCGTTTCTGTAAAGAAAGAGGTACAGCTCCAGCGCTTGATGGAACGAAACGGTTTTTCGGAAGAAGAGGCGAGTGCCCGAATTGCGACACAGATTCCAGTCAAAGAAAAAGAACAGTTAGCTGATGCGGTTATTCATAACAATGGAACGCTGGAAGATACAGCGATTCAGCTTCAAAATATTTTGTATGAGTGGAATGTATTGAAGTAAAATAATACCTCAACCAATTTAATTAAAAAGTTGGTTGAGGTTTTTATTTTAAGGGTATGTATTATCTGAAAATAACAAATTTAATTAAGTGGATTAAATATGTTCAACTTTTTATAATATGTGTTATACTAATCAACGAATAAATAAAACGAATGAATCGTACTTTTAGGAGGATTTAAATAATATGACAGTTTCTATTGCAATTAATGGTTTTGGCCGCATTGGTCGTATGGTGTTCCGACAAGCAATGATGCGCGGTGACGTGAATATCGTAGCAGTGAACGCAAGCTATCCATCTGAAACGTTAGCACATTTAATTAAGTATGACACAAATCATGGTGTTTTCCCGGGAACTGTTGAAGCAGTCGAAGGTGCTTTAATTGTAAATGGCAAACGTGTTGAATTAGTTAGTGAACGTGATCCGTTAAAATTACCATGGGCACAAATGGGTGTCGATATCGTTATTGAAGCGACTGGTAAATTTAATGACCGTGAAAAAGCAGCAAAACATATTGAAGCTGGCGCGAAAAAAGTTATTTTAACTGCTCCTGGTAAAAATGAAGATATTACGGTTGTTTTAGGTGTAAATGATGATAAATTGGATTTAACAAAGCATGATGTCATCTCAAACGCATCTTGTACAACAAACTGTTTAGCTCCTGTAGCTAAAGTATTAAACGATGAGTTCGGTATTGTAAACGGTTTAATGACAACGGTTCATGCTTATACAAACGATCAAAACAATATCGATAATCCACATAAAGATTTACGTCGTGCACGTAACTGTGGATCATCAATTATCCCGACTTCAACTGGTGCAGCAAAAGCATTGCGTCTTGTATTACCGGAATTGGACGGGAAAATCCATGGTATGGCATTACGTGTGCCAACACCAAACGTTTCTTTAGTTGATTTAGTAGTAGATGTAGAAAAAGACGTGACGGTAGAAGAAGTAAATGCGGCATTTAAAGCGGCAGCTGAAGGAAAAATGAACGGTATTTTAAACTTCTCTATGGAGCCATTAGTATCGTCTGACTACAATACAACAACATACTCATCTACAGTAGACGGTTTAACTACAATCGTATTAGGTGACCGTAAAGTAAAAGTGATCGCTTGGTATGATAATGAGTGGGGTTACTCTGCTCGCGTAGTAGACTTAACAAAGAAAATTGCAAATGAATTAGCAGCAGTAAACGCATAATCGATTGCTGCATTAAGAGTCATTGATCCCTTCATAAAGGCACTGACACGAGTTAGAATGACAGAGAGAAAACCTTTTGCAGAAAGTAAATCATTTTTGCAAAAGGCTTTTTCTATTGTGTGAAGCAACGATGCACTATATAATTGAATGACTTTCCATTGGAAAATTTCAACGCGCGTGAAGCACTATTTCAAGCGCGTTGTTTTTGTTATAATAGAATTAAACTAACTTTTAGGAGAAATTATTATATGAGATGTCCAGCTTGTCAATACAACGGGACACGCGTTGTAGACTCAAGACCTGTTGATGATAATAAAGAAATTCGAAGACGTCGTGAATGTGAATCATGCGCCTTTCGCTTTACGACATTTGAAAAAATTGAAGAAACCCCGTTAATCGTTGTGAAAAAAGAAGGTTCACGCGAGGAGTTCAGCCGTGAAAAAGTATTGCGTGGTCTTATACGCGCGTGTGAAAAACGGCCGGTTGCATTAGAACAATTAGAAGAGATTGTTTTATCGATTGAAAAAGAATTACGCCGATTAGGCAATGCGGAAGTACGTTCGGAAGATGTCGGGGAAATGGTAATGGACCGACTAGCGAAAATTGATGAAGTAGCGTATGTACGCTTCGCATCTGTTTACCGCCAATTTAAGGATATTACGGTATTTATCGAGGAACTGAAAGAAATCATGACCCGTCAGTCAAATAACAAATAAGTGTTAGGAGGGATAAATGGTAATGATGAATCAGCTAAATCCATATGACCATTGTGAAATTCATTGCCCTCAAACTATCACTAGTGAGCATCAGCTTGCATTACAATTATGCTATCAGCCGATTATTGGTGTTGAAGCTACTGCACTATATTTAAAGTTATGGGTTGAAACACAACAACATGAAAAGCCAACTTGTTTTCATAGCAACCTGCTCGATTCATTAAGTTTTAAACCGAAGCAATTACTAGAGGCAAGAATAATATTAGAAGCAATTGGTTTAGTGAAGTCCTTTGAGAAGATGATGGATTCACATAAATCGATGAAGTATATTTTATATCCGCCATTAACTGGCCATGACTTCTTTGACGATTCCATTCTTTCTGTAGCACTTTTACGTAAAATCGGCCGCGAACAGTATGAATCATTACGAAATAAATTAGCTAAGCATGATATTTCCTTACAGGGGTACAAAGATGTAACATGCAGCTTTAATGATGCATTTGTTGCGATAACGGAATCTGAGCTAAAGCAAGTAATGCAGGAAAATAAGGGTTCTGTTAATGAACGTTCAAAAATGTCGTACCCGTTTGAGTATGACTTATTTGATTTTAAGAGCTTCATGATGGGCATGAGCCAAAACTTAATCCCGAGTAGATTATTCACGCTCGATATAAAGATTGCCATTGCTAAATTAGCTTTTATGTATAATTTCTCAGTGACGGATATGCAAAGAATCGTCTTACTGGCATGGGATACAGATGAAGGACTTACGAAAAAAGAGCTTGAAAAACGCTGTGAGGAATACTACCAGCTAAACGTAGGTGTGGCGAAACCAAAGCTGATCAAAAAACAGGACATTTTCCGTTCGGTGGAAGTAATCAACACTGCTCCAGCAAAAGCACCGCAAAATATTAACGATAAAGAAGGTTTAATCGAGTATTTGGAAAAAACTTCACCGATTGAAGTTTTCCAAAAATTTAACGGCTATTTGCCGCCGGAATCCATTGTAATGGAATTTAATCATTTCATTAGAAAAGGGGTTTCTTACGGCACCTTGAATGTTTTGATCCATTATATTTCAATGAATGACGAACTAAATTACAATAAGAACTTTATGAAGGTAGTCATGAATAACTGGCTGAAAAAAGGTGCGAAAACAGCTGAAAATACGATGGAAATTGCAAAAGTTGAACATAGCTACCGTGATCGTAAATCGAAAAACCTATCGCAAATTACGGTTACGAAAAACGATTTAAATAAAACGGAAGAAAATAATAACTCGAAAACCGATTCTCCTGATTCAGCGCTAGTCGATTATAAAAATTCTACACCTTATCAGTATTTGCTGATTTTGACTCATGGTGAAGAACCATTTTCAGGGCATATAAAAATAGCAGAATCGCTTTACAGTTCTTATGATATCCCGATAGAAGTGGGAAACGTCATCATTCGTCATGTGTGGGACTCGACAAAAGGCAACTTGCCGGAATCATTTGTTGAAGCTTTGGCATCTGAAATCCGGTACAATCAGATTAAGACAGCCGAGCAAGCACTGGACTATATTGAAAAGAGAAATGAACGCAACCTTATTAAAGTGACAGAAGACTATTTAACAGTAGATGACCAGTCAATTCACTATGATAAAACGGTTCCTTATTATTTCCTGAAGTCATTGTATAAAGGGAAAAAACCGGTGAAGTTTATTGTCGATTTAGCCGAGGAACTCGTATTGCAGCAAGGTCTTTCGGTAGGGGCAGTCAATGTGCTGATGGAATATGCCTATAATGAGAGCAATGGGAAACTGACGAAAAACTTTGTGCAATCTATCGCCGGAAATTGGATGTTAAATCCGCCGGCCAATGCATTAGAAGCGCTTCGTATTGTAGAAGAAAGCGATGGAACTCAACTCAAAGCATCAAAAATTACGATGGATACTCCGCTTGCCTTTAAAGTTACCGTTAAGGATATGTCAAAATGGATTCCGGCTTTCGATGAAACGTTGCCGTATGATTTCATGAAAAATTTGCTTAACGGAAAAGAACCGGTTGAAATGTTAGTGAAGCAAGTGGATGACCTTGTTTTAAAACACGGTATAAAAGTCGGTGTTGTCAACGCCATTCTAGAATTTATATTAACGAATAAAACGAGCCGTTTCGGACGTAACCAAATTCAGACACTTGCTTTGAATATGCAACTGAAAGACATCTTGTTGGCTAAAGACGCACTTGCTTACATCGAAACGAATTATAAAGAAAATAAAGTAGACGTGAAAATTACCGAGCAGGATTTACCGAAATATTATCCTCAGGATTATGTGTTTACACCGGAATTGGCCCGCTATGAAAAAGCGACGCCATATGCATTTACAAAAGAATTAAACGATGGTCATGAGCCTTTTGCATATGTTGTCTCAACAGCGGAAAAATTGATTTTGCATTACAAGATGATTCCGGCTGTCGTCAATTACATGCTCGAATATGTAATGGAAAAAACAGAAGGTGCATTGCCTGAAAAATATATTAACAGTGTCGCAAATACTTGGCGCAACAATAAAATTCAGACGATAAAACATGCAAAAGTTTATATTGATATGCAAGAGAAGAAAAACAAACAGCGCGGGGCAAGAAAAGTTGGCGTAGTTCCGGATTGGTTTAAAGAAAAAGATCAGGAATCGATGCAACCAGCTAATTCCGGGAATACTCAAAACCAGATTGATTTTGAAGAGCAGCGCAAAAAATTATTAGAGCAACTAAATAGTGATTAAAAAGCAGGTGAGTACAATCGAACCAATAAAAGATTCGCTCAATAAAATAAATATCCCATCTTTTGAGCAAAAATATAATGAATTAAAAAACCGTGTCCTTTCACACCCAAGTGTAAAACAGTTTATGGAAGACCATAATATGACGGAAAACTCGGCTGTTATTCAATATGGCATGACAACTCTTTTTGAATTTGTGGAACAAAAACACACTTGCTGTGGAGCAGGTTCTACCGCGCAATGCCAAAATTTCTATAAAGGCCATGTTCCGCAATTAATGCTTTCGAATGGTCAGATTAATATCATTTACAAAAAGTGCGAACAAATGCTTAAAGAAGATGACCAGCGTGAACTGGCTTCCATGATGAAGACGATGTATATGCCGAAAGATGTCCTGAAGGCAGACTTTAATGAAATGGATATGAACGATAACTCCCGCATGGCAGCGACCCAGTTTATGGTTGAGTTTAGAAAGCAATACCGCGAGACGAAGGAGCTTCCTGCAAAAGGGCTGTATTTATACGGAACATTTGGTGTTGGGAAAACCTATATTTTAGGTGCGATTGCAAATGCTTTATCGAAAGAACGTATTCAAACGTTATTAGTATATATGCCGGAATTCATCCGTGAATTAAAGTCGTCGGTAACAGAAGGATCGATTGAACAAAAAATCGACTTTGTAAAAAAAGTGCCGGTATTAATGCTTGATGATGTTGGCTCTGAGCCGATTTCTACATGGACAAGAGATGAAATTATCGGATCGATCCTGCATTACCGTATGGCAGAAAAATTGCCGACATTTATCTCTTCAAATTTCAATTACAAACAGTTGGAAGAACAATGGTCCGTAACAGAACACGGGGCAATAGATGAAATGAAATCGGGCCGTATTTTACAACGGGTCCAAGCATTAACGACACCGCTTGAGATTACCGGAACAAACCGCAGAAAATAAAATATTAAAAGTTTTATTTTTCAATATTGCTTTTCTCCAAAATCGAGCGTATACTTTGTACGTAAATAAACAATAAATGCATTGAAAAGGACAACAAGTTTAACGAACTGGCTTTTAGAGAGGGAAGACACGGCTGCAAGCTTCCTAGCACAAGCGTTATACTTTACTACCTTCGAGCAGTGACGGGGCCAATCCGTCATCGTTTCTCAGTACGTTAACTGACCGAGAGCTTCTGATTCGTTTAACGAAGAAGGAAGAAGGGTGGCACCACGAGCATACAGCATCGTCCCTTTGTTGGGACGGTGCTTTTTATTTTGCCTATTTTGCTTATCATTTTGAAATGAGTATTTTATTGATGATACGTAAAAATATAGTTAGTCGGAGTGAAGGGCGAGGACTCCTGCGGGAACAGCACGACGCCTGAGACTACAGGCTCAGGCCGTGCCCGCGGAAAGCATTCGCCCGTAACGGAGACTAACGGATAAGTAAATGGATATTTTGCCACAATAATATTAAGGAGGACAACAACATGTCAGAAATGATCAAATTAACATTCCCGGATGGCGCAGTAAAGGAATTCGCCAAGGGAACATCTACATTGGACGTTGCAGGTTCAATCAGCCCAGGACTTAAAAAATCAACATTAGCAGGTAAAATCAATGGCACATTAATCGATGCAAAAACAGGGATCGAACAAGACGGTGCAATCGAAATCATTACAAACAAATCAGACGAAGCATTAGAAATCCTTCGTCACTCAACTGCCCACTTAACAGCACAGGCAGTAAAACGTCTATACCCAGACGTAAAATTAGGTATCGGTCCAGTTATCGATTCAGGCTTCTATTATGACATCGATTCACCAACACCGATTACTGCAGAAGATTTACCAGCAATCGAAAAAGAAATGAAAAAGATCATTTCTGAAAACATCGAAATCGAACGCAAAAACGTTTCTCGTGATGAAGCACAGAAAATCTACGAGGAAGTTGGCGACGAGTATAAATTAGAACTACTTGAAGCAATTCCAGCTGATGACCAAGTATCAATTTACTACCAAGGCGATTTCTTTGACCTTTGCCGTGGTGTACACGTACCATCTACAGGCAAATTAAAAGAGTTCAAACTATTATCATTAGCTGGTGCATACTGGCGCGGTAACTCAGACAACAAAATGCTGCAACGTATTTACGGTACTGCATTCTTCACAAAAGATGAGTTAAAGCACCATCTTCAAATGCTTGAAGAAGCAAAAGAACGTGACCACCGTAAGATCGGTAAAGAATTGGATTTATTCATGACTAGCCAAACTGTTGGTCAAGGGTTACCGCTATGGTTACCGAACGGTGCAACAATCCGCCGTACGATCGAACGCTACATCGTAGACAAAGAATTATCTTTAGGTTACAAACACGTATATACACCAGTGCTTGGCTCGAAAAAACTGTATGAAACATCAGGTCACTGGGAGCACTATCAAGACGGCATGTTCCCTCCAATGGAAATGGACAATGAAACACTTGTTTTACGTCCAATGAACTGTCCTCACCATATGATGGTATTCAAAAACGGTCTGCACTCTTACCGTCACTTGCCAATCCGTATTGCGGAGCTTGGTACAATGCACCGTTATGAAATGAGTGGAGCGGTATCTGGATTGCAACGTGTACGCGGGATGACTTTAAATGACGCACACATTTTCGTACGTCCAGATCAAATTAAGGCAGAATTCAAAAAAGTAGTGGAACTGATTTTAGAAGTATATAAAGACTTCGATCTAAAAGACTTCTCATTCCGTCTTTCTTACCGCGATCCGAACAACACAGAGAAATACTTTGATGACGATCAAATGTGGGAAACTGCACAGGCAATGTTAAAAGAAGCAATGGATGAGCTTGGCTATGACTACTTCATCGCGGAAGACGAAGCGGCATTCTATGGTCCAAAACTTGATGTTCAAGTAAAAACAGCAATTGGTAAAGAGGAAACTTTATCGACTGCACAACTTGACTTCTTATTGCCACAACGTTTTGACCTTTCTTACATTGGTGAAGATGGGCAGCCACAACGTCCAGTAGTTATTCACCGTGGTGTTGTATCAACAATGGAACGTTTCGTAGCATTCTTGATCGAAGAATACAAAGGAGCATTCCCGACATGGTTGGCACCGGTGCAAGCGACAATTATTCCTGTATCAAACGCAGTGCACTATGATTATGCACGCGAAGTACAAGAAAAATTAGCAGCAGCTGGTATCCGTGTAGAAATGGATGACCGTGAAGAAAAACTAGGTTACAAAATCCGTGAAGCACAAATGCAAAAAATCCCGTACATGCTTGTACTTGGAGATAAAGAAGTAGCAGAAAATGCGGTTAATATCCGCCGTTACGGTTCAAAGGATTCAGAAACAATCAGCTTTGAACAGTTCCTTGCAGATATTACAGCAGAAGTGAAGAAATAATATGAAGAAGGCGGCCCTCATTTTGTGGGCCGCCTTTTTAGCTTTCGAAATGCAAGTTCCGTTTTTTCAATTTTTCTATTTCTTAGCATTTTTTAAATAAATGCATATAGTAGGAAATATAAAAGGAGTGAATGAATGTTTTATCATATAAAGGAACTGCAATATGAAGCCAAGCCGTGCAGACCGGATCCGGTTATGGCCCGTAAAATGCAGGAAATTCTAGGTGGTCAATTTGGAGAAATGTCGGTAGCGCTACAATACTTATTTCAAGGCTGGAATACGAGAGGCAATGAAAAATACCGTGACTTACTGATGGATACAGGCACGGAAGAACTTGCACATATTGAAATGATTTCGACAATGATTGCGAGATTGCTGGATGGTGTTGAGTCTGTAGCACTGGATGAGGCGGCAAAGGATCCACTGATCGCAGCAATTCTAGGAGGCAGTAATCCCCAGCATATAATTGTCACTGGTCTAGGGGCAGCGCCGAAAGATTCCAATGGGATACCATGGAATGCGGGCTATATTGCAGCAAGCGGAAACTTACTGGCGGATTTCCGTGCGAATCTGAATGCCGAATCCCAAGGGCGTTTACAGGTAGCGCGTCTTTATTATGAAACGGAAGATCCGGGTGTACGTGATATGTTTTCATGGCTGCTTGCTAGAGATACAATGCACCAAAATCAGTGGGTAGCTGCGATTAAAGAATTAGAGGCTCAGGAAAATATTGTTGTGCCGAGTACCTTCCCTAAAGAACTTGAAAAACGTGAAGTAGCCTATACATTATTCAACTTCTCCCGCGGAAATGAAAGTGCACACGGACGTTGGGCACATGGACCGAGTATGGACGGGGAAGGTGTCTTCAATTATGTGGAACACCCGCAGCCTTTTGCGCCGGCTCCTGTTTTACGTCCAGCACCACCAACTATTTTCGACACACCACCTAATATGATGTAAACAAAAAACTGTCCTCGACCTGTAGGTAATATAAGGTCGAGGACAGTTTTTATAGTAGATTATAATTTTTTGTCTACATCGATATCATGGTGTAGCGTTGTTGGCGGTACTGCCGGGTTCGGTACTTGTCCCATTGGTGCCGGGTTATCCAAGAAAACAAATTCCCCAGTTCCATCCGGTGCTGTACCTTGTGCCCACGGACCATTTTTAGAAGCTGTACCCTCAGATAAGCTCCATAGTTCATAAGCATGCGGTTGAGCTTCCAACTCGTCTTCCGGTGCGAATGAAGCAGGAACGACGACGCCTTTCTTTTCTTCAAGCTCTTTAATAGCTGCCATCCATTGATATTGGTGGTAACGGTCACGTGCCAGCATTTTTCTGAATACTGTACGTACACCTTCATCTTTTGTCATATGGTATAAACGCGCAACTTGTAAACGGCCTTGTGATTCTGCATTTAAGTTAGCGCGGAAGTCTGCAAGCAGGTTACCACTCGCTGCGATATAACCGGCATTCCATGGTATACCGTTAGAGTCTTTTGGAGTAGCCCCTAAACCACTAACAATTAAGTGCTGCGGATTGATGCCGCCCATAATTGAATCCATCATCGGATCTTGCGCAATTTTTTGCTGGTCATCAGGTGATGCACCATCAAGTAATTGACTAATTAAAGAACATAGCATTTCAACGTGACCGATTTCTTCGGTACCGATATCCATTAATAAGTCTTTGTATTTTTCTTCGCCACGACAGTTCCAACCTTGGAAAAGGTATTGCATCATGACACTCATTTCACCGAACTGACCGCCAAGAACTTCCTGAACTTGTTTCGCTAATAATGGATCTGGTCTTTCAACTTTTACCTCAAATTGTAATTCTTTTTGATGTCTGAACATATTAAAAAATTCCTCCTATCGATAAAATGTGAATCCTTAATTAGATACCACTAATTTTTTAAGTAAAACCTGGAAATGAAAATTAATTTCATTTATTTTAAAAAAAAAAGAGAAACAATAAAATTAATCATATAAAAATGCTTGACGTTACTTTAAGCTCGTGTTAAGATTATTTAGGTTATGAATACAAAAGTTTGAAAGTAGAGGCTGCCCGCTTCTCACCTGACAAGTGCTTTTATATAAGTTACGTGCAGGTATCAGAAACGTTGAATTGTTTTACGCATGAATGCGTATGCACATATAGCGGGCGGACATCTCAAATGTCCGTCCTTTTTGTTTGTAAAGACAAGAAGAACATATGGACATCACGCAGAGGTGTACCGTTCGACAGGGTTATACTTTACACCAACTCATGTATTCGCGACAAACACTTGGAGGTGGATTAATATTAGCAAAGACATGTATGTAAACGAAGGCATCCGCGCGCGCGAACTTCGTCTAATTGACCACAATGGTGATCAGCTTGGTCTAAAAACGCGTACAGAAGCGTTGGAAATTGCCGCTCGTGCTAACTTGGATCTTGTCCTTGTGGCCCCTCAAGCCAAGCCACCAGTCGCTCGTATCATGGACTATGGTAAATTTAAGTTTGAACAGCAAAAGAAAGACCGTGAAATTCGTAAAAACTCTAAAGTAATCGTAATGAAAGAGGTTCGTTTGAGCCCAACAATCGATGAACATGATTTTCAAACGAAATTACGTAATGCGATTAAGTTCCTTGAAAAAGGAGATAAAGTTAAAGCTTCAATTCGCTTTAAAGGTCGTGCAATCACACACAAAGAAATTGGTCAGCGTGTGCTGGATCGCTTTGCTGAAGCTTGTGCTGAAGTATCTACGGTTGAGCAAAAACCGAAGATGGAAGGCCGAAGCATGTTCTTAGTTCTTCAACCGAAGACAGAGAAATAATACGTATGTAGAAACAAGTTTAGGAGGAAATCGACATGCCAAAAATGAAAACTCACCGTGGAGCTGCGAAACGTTTCAAAAAAACAGGTACTGGTAAATTAAAATTTGACCGTGCTTATGGCTCTCACTTATTCGCTAACAAATCAACTAAAGCAAAACGTCACTTACGTAAAGCAAAAGTTGCAACTTCAGGCGATTTCAAGCGTATCCGTACATTATTAACTTACATGAAATAATCTTGACCGTTTAAAAGATTATTAAAAACAAAAATAAAATTAAGCATTCGAAAGAATTAGCAGGAGGTAATTACTATGCCACGCGTAAAAGGCGGAACAGTAACACGCGCTCGTCGCAAAAAAGTTTTAAAATTAGCTAAAGGTTACTTTGGTTCAAAACATACTTTATATAAAGTAGCTAACCAAGCAGTAATGAAATCAGGTCAATATGCATACCGTGACCGTCGTCAAAAGAAACGTGATTTCCGTAAATTATGGATCACTCGTATCAATGCGGCAGCTCGCATGAACGGTTTATCTTACTCTCGTTTAATGCACGGCTTAAAAGTAGCAGGTATCGAAGTTAACCGTAAAATGTTAGCTGACTTAGCTGTAACTGATGCAACAGCATTCGCTCAATTAGCTGAAGAAGCTAAAAAAGCAGTTGCTAAATAATTTTTGACCTTGTCAAAAACTATTTCTGTACTGAAAGCGTAAGCGACAGGTGCAAAATATTTAGTTGAAGCTATAATAAAGACTGATAGGGAATTGCTCCTTATCAGTCTTTTTTTGACTAGGGGGAATTCAGATGGAATTAGCAGCACTTTCATATGTTGCCGTTGTTTCACTCGTATTATGTGTATATATGTACATAGATAAAGAACGTGCCAAAAAGAAGGAATGGCGTATTTCCGAACGGACATTATTAACATTGGGCGTTCTGGGAGGGGCACTTGGCGGTGTTTTAGGAATGTACTTATTCCGTCATAAAACAAAGCATAACAAATTTGCATTTGGCTTTCCTTTACTTGGAGCGATTCATGTATTCTTACTCGTTCAGCTATTTTAATATCATTTTAAAGCATAGACTAAATAGGTCTATGTTTTTTTGTATAATATGGCAGATTATTCATTTGTTAGTTTAATAGTTGTAATTTATAATGAATTCAGTAAATTTAAAAACGGGGAGTAATGAAATGACGAAATATGAAGAGCAGTTGTCTTATTTACAAAAGCCAAATGAAGAGGAAATCCCGGATGATATACAGCAACTTTTTGATGAACAAGTTGAAAAGCAACTGGAGCAGAACGGTTTTGTAAATAATTTGTTTAAGATTCTTCCATTAAATGCGTTGCAGTATAAAGGTTTTTTGGAATTTAAATATTCCTTATTCGATGAAGAAACAACTTATTTGTCGTTAGCAGACAAGGAAATGATCGGACTTGTTGTCTCTTCGACGAATAATTGCAATTATTGCCTTACTTCACATAGTGATGTCCTCCGTGGAATAACAAAAAATCCGGGATGGGTGGACCAATTAACATACAATTACCGCTCTGCAAAACTTACGGAAAAGCAGCGTGCGTTATGTGATTATGCCTACCGGGTTACGAGATATCCAAATGAAATAACGACTAAAGAAGTTGATTTACTGCGTGAGGCTGGCTTTAATGATCATGAAATACTGGAAGCTGCGTATGTTGCCGGGTTCTTCAATTATACAAACCGCTGGGTAAGTACGATTGGAGCTGTCGCAAATCCCGGGCATTACGGACATAATCGATAAAAAGGATGCTGCAGTAAAATGCAGCATCCTTTTGGTTTATATGATAAAAAATAGGAGCATCATTACAACAACAATCGGAGTAAAAAAGCGGTATTTGATACGTTTCTTTGCCTGAAACCACTCATTTTCGTGAACAGACATTAGCTGGAAAAAAGGCGCTTGTCTAATTTCATTTACAATAGAGCTAAGCGCAACATTTAAACCGATGGAAGAAAATATGAGGACAACTACTTTTGCCCATAATGGTAGAACAAAGAGAAGGCCAATGCTAATGGCAATGAGTTGAATTGGCGATTTCAAATAACTCAGTTTTCTCAATATTGTTTTGTAAACTAAATTGTCGATCCGGTGTGTACTTAATGCTTTCTTTTTCGCAAGTAAAATAAGCGGCGGCTTCGTCTTAGCCGGCATATAGTAACGCATTTCCAGGCTAAATTGATAGATGCGTTTCATCCAACTGTAAAAGGCTTCATATTCCCAGCGTGTTTCAATTGTCCAGTAACGATTGCTTAGTACCATATTTAATAAACGTAGATGAACAACAACAAGCAGTATGAAAAACCCCCATAATGGCAAAATGAGCATAAAAATAATGAGTGCATGAACTATAAGTAGTAACGGCCATTTTGTAAACCAATTTTGATATCGATACTGGATACATATATGGAGTACGCTTATTATATTTAAAGCGAAAAGGACTTCCCAAAATGGAAATAGGATAAAGGGCGAAGCGAGCAATAACAGAATAACAAGTACACAGTTATATAGTAAAAATGAATAACTGTAACCCCATAGTTTGATTTGATGAATTTTTTTTCCCTGTTGTTTAAAAAATAACATATCCGCATCATATATATAAAGACGTAAAGATGGTTTAACTAAGAAAAAGCTTAATCCAAATAACAGTAGGAGTAACGGAATTGGCTGAAGTTCCAATACTTGAAAACTTTGAGCAATATCGCGATATAGGAAAAAACCGATAATGGTACTGGGTACTATAAGATAGAGGAGAACTGTCCAATCCGTAATTGATTTAATTAGTTTAAAATTAAATTGGTACGAGCGATAAAGGCGTTTTGTAAACATTATTGTAACCTGCCTTGCAATTCGTAAAAAATATCGAGTAAAGAAATAGGCTGTCCGACCATTTGTTGAAGTTCAGCCAAAGTACCCTTAGCTTGGATATTTCCTTCATGAAGAAGAATGTAATGGTCACAAAGCATTTCAGCCATTTCTAATTGATGTGTACAAAGTAAAAAGGATGCACCTTGCTGTTTACGTTCATCAATTAAAACCAGCAGTTCTCGCATAGCCCGTGGATCTAGACCCATAAATGGTTCATCAAGTATGTAAAGTGGCCGATCGATTAAAAAAGCCAACACAAGCATCACTTTTTGTTGCATCCCTTTTGAAAAATAAATCGGCAAATCATCCAGTCGCTGATCAATTTGAAACAGTGTAAGTAACTGATTGGCTTTATCCCAAAGTGTTTTGTCATTATATTCATCGATTAAAAATTGAAGATGCTCGCGCAGTGTGAAATGCTCATATAATAATGGGCGTTCTGGAACATAGCCGTAGGAAGGGATAGTAATTGTCCCTTCAAAATAAGGAATCACTCCGAGCATTGATTGAATTGTTGTACTTTTTCCTGCGCCATTGCCACCGATTAAACCGATGATTGTACTGGGGTGCATCGAAAATTCAATTTGTTCAATGCTTGTTTGATTTGGTGTATAACCTGCTTTTTTTTATATATACTTCCATAATATATCACCTCATCCATTTATACGGTGATGGAAGAAAAAGGTTTCAAAAAAGCGAACCTCTCAATTATGAGGTTCGCTATCTCCAGTTACTCTTTCATTAGTTGCTCAATCGGATTTTTCCAATTGATCGTGGCGTTTGGATAATTCATAAGAATTTCACTTTCCAAATACAAAAAATCTTCTTTCGTAAACCCTTGAAGTTTCATCGCATCATGGACAAAGACGAAAATACTGACGACTTCAAATGCATTGTCTGTCGTACCTAAATACTTTTCTCCTTCAAATAATGCTCCCTTATACGAAATGAAAAAGTTTTTCCGAATGTTTTTCACATCATCATAAAAATAATATTGTCCATTTTCATATGCCTCATCCAATTTACGCTTTGGGTCGATTAAGTAGCGTACCCCTCTATAAAATATGTAAATGATGAGAAGGATGATGGCAAGTCGTAACAAAATAGCCATGAAACTTCCTCCTTGCTTACGTTGATTCCCTCCTATACGATTGAGTAGTATAAAAAGTTTCATTTTATTTTGAAAAAGAGGGATGTTTTGATGCAATTTCATCAATTATTTGAAAAGCAGCGGAAACTAGATCTATTCATTGAAGAAAACCAACATGTACAGAAGGATGTATTTGCCGAAAAAGGGCTTGCATTATTAGTCGAACTAAGTGAACTTGCCAACGAAACGCGCTGTTTCAAGTTTTGGTCAACGAAGGGGCCTTCGGAAAAAACTGTCCTTTTAGAAGAGTTTGTAGATTCGATTCACTTTATGCTTTCACTTGGAAATATGCGCGGCTTTCAATTGAAGGAATGGCCCTATTTGAAAGAGAAGCAGGAGTTGACTGAAACCTTTCTTACTACGACACAGACGATTCTGACATTTCTGCAGCACCAAACTGAAGATAATTACAGGGCAATGTGGCAACAATACAGCATAATTGCGTACAACTTGAATTTTACAATCGATGACGTTTTGCAGGCATATGAATTAAAAAATGAAAAGAATTATGACCGACAACGAAATGGCTATTAATTTACATAAAGTCAAGAAACTATTTCACATTTCGAAATATTGTCGCTATAATAAAGATGAGTAATTATTAGGGGGAAACCACATGACAAAGCTCGATGCTACATTACAAATGTTCAAAGATTTAACAGATGCAAACGGCATTCCAGGAAATGAACGTGCACCACGTGAAGTAATGAAAAAGTATATCGCACCATATGCAGATGAAGTAGAAACAGATAACTTAGGCAGTTTAATCGCCAAAAAAGTAGGCGATGAAAACGGTCCGAAAATTATGGTTGCGGGCCACTTGGATGAAGTTGGTTTCATGGTGACACGCATCGATGATAAAGGGTTTGTGTTCTTCCAAACTGTAGGCGGCTGGTGGAGCCAAGTAATGCTTGCCCAACGCGTGACAATTACAACGCGCAATGGGGAAGAAATTATCGGAGTGATCGGTTCAAAGCCACCACATATTTTACCGGCTGATGTTCGTAATAAAGTAGTCGACATTAAATCAATGTTCGTTGATATCGGTGCCACTTCAAAAGAAGAAGCAATGGAGTGGGGCGTACGTCCAGGCGATATGATCACACCATATTTTGAATTCAACGTTATGAAAAACGAAAAGCATCTTTTGGCGAAAGCATGGGACAACCGAATTGGCTGTGCAATTGCAATCGATGTACTGAAAGCATTAAAAGACGAAAAGCATCCAAACATTGTTTATGGTGTCGGGAATGTACAGGAAGAGATTGGCCTTCGCGGTGCGAAAACATCATCATTTAAAGTGCAACCGGATATCGGTTTCTCTGTAGATGTAGGTGTTGCTGGTGATACACCTGGCGTGACACCGAAAGAGTCGACTTCAAAAATGGGCGCAGGTCCACAAATTGTCGTATATGATGCATCCATGGTATCACATACAGGTTTACGTGAATTTGTTTTAGATGTAGCTGACGAAGCGGGCATTCCATACCAGTTCGAAGCTATGGCTGGCGGCGGTACGGATGCAGGTTCAATCCATATTACAGCAAATGGTGTGCCATCATTGGCAATCGGTGTTGCAACACGTTATATTCACTCACACGCAGGTATCCTGCACCGTGACGATTATGATAATGCTGTGAAATTAATTGTAGAAGTAATTAAACGATTAGACCGTGAAGCAGTAAATAAAATTACATTTGAATAATCATGACTATTCTGCTTGGAAATAGAAAGCTACTGTAGTTTTAAGTTGAAATAAAAAATCAATTTTCTAATATGGAAAATTGATTTTTTTTTTTGCCTTTTAATCGTTCATATTTAAAAGCTAAAGAAAAATAAAAATTTAATGAATAGAAAAAAGATATAGGGAAATAATGGATTCATTAATTATCTAGAATGGGGGAATAGTATGTTTTTTGGAAAAAAGAAAACTAAAGAATCTCTCAAAAAACAAACTGAAACATTACCGCCATCTTCTCAAAATAACAGTGAAGTAGAAAAACAGGTACAACCTGACGGCGAAGTGAAACCGAATGAGACAATTTCTGAATCTACTCAAACTTTTGTGGAAGACATGAAAGATAGAATACTTTCTCCTGCCGACTTAGTAGTACGAAATGTATCCAAAACCATTACGATTTTATTTTTAGATAACTTAATAAAAGAAGATATTCTGAATCTGAAGCTTTTGCCTGCTTTGCAGAATATTGAAAGTGAATCACCTGAAACGATCCAAAGCCAATTACCTCTTCCACAAATAAATATAACTTCACAAATGGCTAATTGTGTTGACACAATGTTGACAGGGGCAGTTGTCATTCATGTAGAGGGGCATAGTTGTGCAATAATGGTTATTATTCCGGCGAGAGAGTCACGAGGCTTAACTCCTCCTGAAAATGAATCGCAAGTAATCGGATCTCAAGTTGGTTTTAATGAAAGTTTATCGACCAATATTTCTCTTGTTCGAAGATATATATTAAATCCTAACTTAGGAAATGAAAAATTTAAGGTGGGCAAACAGACAAATACCTCACTCTCAATAATGTATATAAAAGGGATTGTGGCGGAACAAAATGTAAATACAATAAGGCAAAGAATTGAAGAACTTGATATTCAAGATATTATTGATAGCGCCGAACTGGCAGAATTGCTCGATGACAACAATATTTCGATTTTTCCTCAAATGTTGATAACGGAGCGTCCAGACCGGTTTTGTGACGGGTTATTGAGCGGGAAAGTGGGCATACTCGTTGATGGTAGCTCGATGGCGATTCTTTGTCCATATAGCTTTATTGAATTTTTCCAAAGCAGAGAAGATAAAAACTTAAGATGGCCAATCGCAACATTTTTAAGATGCTTAAGATTTGCCGCTATTTTAATTTCTATCTTTTTCACACCACTGTATGTAGCGTCATTAACTTTTCATTATGAGGTCATTCCGCAGTCGCTATTAGTTCCGCTCAGTGAATCAAGGGCTAGAGTTCCCTTTCCTCCGATATTGGAGGCGCTTTTCCTGGAATTGATTATGGAATTGCTTCGTGAAGCAGGGGCAAGGTTGCCGACTAAAATAGGCCAAACAATAGGGATTGTAGGGGGTATAGTATTAGGTACAGCAGCTGTACAAGCCGGGATTACTAGTAATATCCTAATCATTATTGTTGCACTATGTGCCCTGTCTTCTTTTATTACTCCAAGTTATATGATGGGGAATGTAATACGAATTGTACGTTTTCCAATTATTATTTTAGCGGGATTTTGGGGTTATTACGGTATAATGCTTGCGTTCTGTATTTTACTGATTCATTTATTAAAATTGACAAGCCTTGGTGCACCTTATTTGACGCCATTTTATCCTCCAAGAATTAACAGCTGGGGAGATAGTTTAATTCGGTTTCCATATCGAGTAACTAAAAGAAAATCGCCAGGTACAAGAGTAGACGGCGCTGAATTTCCATCAAGCCAGGCAGGTCACAAGAATGATGGGAATGAGAAAGAATGAAAAATACATTACAAATTGGAATAAATGAGAAGTTTAATGCTTCGCTTCTCTTCTTTATAATTTGTGCAGCTCAAGTCGGAGTTGGTGTACATGGATTTCAAGCCGTCATTTATCAAAATGCGAAACATGATGCATGGATTTCTATTATAATTAGCTTTCTTGCAGTTAACTTGCTCATGATTGTGACATTTAAATTATTGGAAATGTACGAATCAAATGATATATTCGGAATTAATTTGGATATATTCGGTAAATATATTGGCAATTTTATTAATTTGCTTTTAGTTCTTTACTGTGGGGCAGCATTTTTTGCGATTATAAGAAATTATACAGATGTAATCAATGCGTGGGTTTTTCCTGAATTAAAACCATCTTTTATTGTCATTACACTGCTGATCCTTGTAATATATGCCTTTACTGCCGGACTTCGCATAATAATTGGCATATGCTTTTTTAGCTTTTTTTTAGGGTTATGGATTCCGATAGCTTTATTACTTCCGTTAGATTATGCCAATGTGAACTATCTATTACCCGTATTCAGCAATGATTTAATCGACATTCTTAAAGGAGCATATTATATGTCCTTTACTATAGTAGGTTTTGAAGTAATACATGTACTTTATCCGTTTGTAAAGGAAAAGAAAAAAGCAAAAAAATATGTGCATTTAGGTCTGCTTTTCACAATGGTTTTGTATTTGTTTGTAATGATTATTACGTTAACTTTTTTCAGTGGGGAACAACTTGAAAAAACAATTTGGGCGACGTTGTCACTATTTAGTATTATCAGACTTCCATTTTTGGAACGGATTGAACTTATTACGATTTGTTTCTGGATGATTGTAATCCTACCGAATCTCTGCTTGTATGCATGGTCAGCTTATAGAGGATTTCAGAGAATTGCTCCTATTAAAGAAACGAAATTTATTTTAATATTCTCTTTGTTAATATTTATAGCGTCCTTCTTTGTAGAAACAAGAACACAGATTCATGCTTTCAACTATACATTTGGAACACTTGCTTTTTATATTGTGCTGGTCTATCCAATCTTTATGTATTTTATTGCTCTCATCAAGAAATCAGCCTTAAAACACCGAGCGAGAAGGGAATGAATGAGTTGATTGAATTGAGAAAACTCATTTTGGTAATTGTCTCTATAATTGTATTGGCAGGCTGTGCAGAACAGAAAATATTAGAAAACATAAGTTTAACGACATTGGTTGGATATGAATTGACAGATGAAAATGAGTTGTCTGCCACTGCTGTTATCAGGCAAATCAATCAGGACATGGAAAGCAGGGTAGAGGTACAATCAGCAACAGCGGAAACAAGTAAGTGGACACGCACAAAGATTGATTTAAAAACAACACAAACAACGGGTTCGGGTCAATTAAGGGTCATATTGTTCGGAGAGGAAATGGCCAAGGAAGGTTTGGATAACGCCATACACATTATGAAAATGAATTCTGAAATTACTAATGCCACCTATTTAGCTATAGTTGAAGGTGATTTGAAAGAATTACTGGAATACAGCTATAAAAACATCACAGATATCGGACAACATATTTACCAGTTGATTGAGCATAATATTGAAAATCATCATGCGGTTTCATCAACTTTGCATGAAGTGAACCGAGATAAATTATCTTTAGTAAGGAATTACTCTCTCCCAATAATAAAAAAAGAGGAAGAAAATATCGTTATATCAGGTATCGCCTTTTTCAATGGAGGTAAAATTGTCGGTCAACTTCCTGCTGAAGATGCCTTTTATATGTTAATGATAAGAGATCGTACTCATAATGGTACACTACAATTAATTTTGCCGGACTCAACTTTAAAAAAACCTGCTTCCGATTCTACTGACGGATTGCCAATAGCTATCGATTCAATCGCTTCGAAGCATAAACTTAAACTTAAAGATGCTTCAGTACCGGAATTCGATTTGACAGTAAAATTTGATTGCCGTTTAATGGAAATTGACGCCGACTTAAATGTAGAAAAATCGGAAATAATTCAAAAGCTCGAAAAAGAAATCAATAAAAAAATCGAAAGTGAATTAAATCGAATTATAAAGTACAGTCAAGAAGTCAATTCGGATATATTCGAGTTTGGTGAGTATTATAGAGCACATGTCCGCAATGAGGAAATCGATAAAGAAAAGTGGAATGAATTGTATCCACAAATGAAAGTGAATGTTACAGTAAAAACAAAAATTATCCGTGATGGCGTGTTCCAATAAATTTTTATAAATTTAACGGTAGTGAAGATGATGAAGAAATTGAATGACTCTTATGCTAAACTTCAAAAATAAGCAAAAACCATTAATTTTCCGGTCAGTGGGAAAGTTAATGGTTTTTTGTTTATTTTACGTCATGAAGGGCAGTTAGCTTTGTCTCAATTGAGTTCGTCAAATCAGTCGTCGCTTTAGGTACGAAACTTTCCAATACTGGGTTGATCATCATCCCCATAAAACCGCCCGCGGATAGATCAAGGCTTCCTGTAACTTGAGCGGATTCGTTATTACCGGCAGTAATATTAAAATAGCCGTTACCGTCAAAGTTGTCCGACAAGCCTTTAATGTTAAATTTTACATCACTTGGCTCAATAGAATCCGTAATATCGACTTGAAGGGTAATCTTTTTTTTCGTAAATCCTAAATCTGCAAGTAAAGTCCAAGTGAACTGTGTATCATGTTGTGCTTCATGTTCGATATAGCCTGGGATTAATGGTGCCCAATTGTTGTAATCCTTTAGAAAATTCCATATTACATCGTTTGATAATGGTAATTGCACTGTATGGATAGCGTTCGGCATAATAATTCCTCCTAAAATCAATTAGCAGTACGAGTAAATTATTTCCAAAAAGTACCGCTGTAAATAGTATGCTAAAAAATGAATAGGAATTCAATAAAAATCATAAATTTTCTCCATTAATCATTATAAATATCGCTTAAGTAATTATTTTGTTTTGTGGAAGCGGTATCGAGATGAGGTTAATTATTAAACAATTAAATTAATTTAAATAATTTATAATAATTCACTTGATTTTATAATTATTCATTTGTATAATAAAACCAACATAAAGCTCACAGAGGTGTGTAATGATGAAGTTATTAGAAGAGGTGCAATTAAAACCCGTTGAAAGTTTACAAGGAAAAGACTTATTAACACTGCTTGACTATACGAGTGAAGAAGTAAAGCAACTGCTTGAACTTGCGACACAGTTGAAAACAATAACGAAGGCGGGCAAATGTCCACGATTATTGGAAGGTAAAACACTCGGCATGATCTTTGAGAAAAGCTCAACTCGTACACGGGTATCGTTTGAAGTAGGGATGCAGCAGCTCGGGGGATATGGCATGTATATGAATGCACGTGATATGCAAATCGGTCGTGGTGAACCAATCTCCGATACAGGAAGAGTTCTGTCAGGCTATTTAGACGGGATTATGATCCGTGCCAATTCCCATACGATGGTTGAGGAATTAGCTGATAACGCATCGATTCCGGTCATTAATGGATTAACGGATCTTGATCATCCATGCCAGGCATTAGCCGATCTTGAAACAATTGCCGAAAATAAAGGCGAATTGAAAGGGTTAAAAATCGCTTATGTAGGTGATGGTAACAACGTAGCACATGCGCTAATAGTTGCTGCAGCACATGTTGGAATGCATGTAGCAGTTGCAACACCACCAGGATATGAATGCGATACGCGTATTATAGAAAAAGCACAGGTGATTGCTTCGCGTAATGGCAGTACCATTATCGTAACGAATGATCCAGTGGAGGCTGTTACAAATGCAGATGCTGTTTATGCAGATGTATGGACATCTATGGGGCAGGAAGAAGAAACGCAAAAACGCTTGAAAGATTTTGCGGGATACCAGATCAACGATGAATTGGTTGCCCATGCAAAGCCGGATTATATGTTCCTACATTGTTTACCGGCACATCGTGAGGAAGAAGTTGCGACGTCAGTAATTGATGGTCCAAATTCTTATATATTTGAGCAAGCAGAAAATCGCCTGCATGCACAAAAAGCAGTTTTAGTATCTCTATTGGCGTAAAAAAGGCAGTGGCTTTGTACTACGGGTTGTAGTCGCCACTGTGAACCATACATTATTTATGGGCAGGAAGGGCAAATAAATAATGTAGTAGTCCAACGTGAATAACAACGGGAGACGCTGTGACGATTCATGAAGAGCTACAAGTGATGTCTGTATTCAAGATGGAATGCCCCATCACTACATAGAAAAAGCAATCCGGGAGACGCTGGATTGCTTTTTTGTATGGAATCATAATTGAAAGTTGGTTGGTTATGCTAAAAGTTAGCTGACAAATTGTTTTGCTAATTTTTGTGAAAATTCATTTCGCTCACTTTCGCTTGCACCATTCCACCATTTTTCCAGGAATACTCCTAGGCCTGGAAGTAAATGTTCCTCGCCCCGTGAAATTGCATCATTGACGATATCCTGAAATTCAGCGGCATCTGAGCCTGTCACATTGGCAGTAATTGCTTGTCGAATTTGAAAATCCATATGAAACCTCCTTTTCCCATACTTTGTTCAAAATAATAAACTTTATACATGGTATTGCATTATGGATTACAAAATAATTGTGATAAAATATACAATCGAGTACGTAAAAAAGGACGGGAAATTATGAAAAGAATCGAATCAACACAAAATGCGCTAGTGAAGCATTGGAAAAAGCTTGTTACACAACGTAAAGAACGTGAAAAAACAGGAGAGTATATTGTCGAAGGCTTTCATTTAGTGGAAGAAGCGTTAAAACATAAAGAACAGATTGTACAAATTATTGTGCGTGATGGTGTGGATCTACCATTATTATGGGCAATCGATGAGGTAGTATTAGTCCATGTAAATGATGCAGTCTCTAAAGAAATTGCGGAAACAGAAAATTCCCAAGGAGTATTTGCCCACTGCAAGCAACGTCAAATTTCAGAAGATGAACAATTTAATTGGCGTAAAGTACTATTAGTCGATGCTGTTCAAGATCCGGGTAATATTGGTACGATGATTCGTACTGCAGATGCTGCTGGAATTGATGCGGTTGTTTTAGGCAAAGGCAGTGTCGATGCATTTAATCCAAAGTCATTACGTTCAGCACAGGGCTCTCATTTTCATATTCCAGTCGTACGTGGAGACTTGTTGGAATGGGTGGAAAACCTGCAGGCTGACGGTATCCGTGTATATGGGACTTCACTAGATGAGTCGATTTCATATAAAAATGTTGAGCCTAGTGATTCATTTGCTTTAATTGTGGGTAATGAAGGGAGTGGCATTAATCCGCAAATTTTGGCAAAAACAGACCAGAACATCATTATTCCTATTTTAGGTGGAGCAGAATCACTAAATGTAGCGGTGGCAACAGGAATATTATTGTATGCTTTTGTAAAATAAACAGGTAAAACGTTGACGAGGGATTTTGTAAGTAAGTACTTATAAAATCCCATTTCTTTTAAAATATTAGGTAAAAAGTGGAAATAAAAACCATAATTTGAGAGGTATTACGCTTTCTGATTAGTCGCAAAATATGAACTTTAACGAGTTCATAGAAATGTCATTTTTGAAATGAAGTTCCCTTTTAGCTCGCAATTGCTCTGTTTTACTGCATTTGTCGTCATTATTTTAAAATATTAAAAAAGAATCGCTTGAAAAATGGCAGAAATAAGGGTTTTTTCCAATTTGATGTTTTGACACTTATTTGATGTTTAACTAAAATCTAAGTAGGTTAGACAGGCGCCTTAAGTTGTCACAACAAAAAAATAAAATAATGCTTTTTGAAATAGTGAGCAAACTGTTAATTATGGGATTCAATTTAAAGGCTCTAAATGGTGATGAATTGATGGTCTGGCTATTTGCCACTATATGCATAGTGTAAATGGTAATAAGTGAATTTATTCATTCGATGTCGCACTACGTATTATTTTATTTTCGCTCTCACATGAAAGCGCTTAAGCAAAATCTAACAAGCTCTATTTAATTGGAAAGGAGTCCAACTATGAAAGTAAATATGAAGGGAACATTACTCTCTTTCATGGGACTAGGTGCTATTCTATTAGCAGGCTGTAACGATAAGTTAGCAGTACTTGATCCTAAAGGTCCTCAAGCTCAAAGACAAGCCGATGACACAATGTTATTAATTTACCTAATGTCAGGGATTGTTCTAACAGTATTAGCAATTTTGGTATTTATGTTATTTAAATACCGTGCATCAAAACAAAGCCCAGATTACGAGCCACCGCATATTCATGGTCACTGGCTTGTAGAAACAATTATGATTGGTATTCCTGTTATCATCGTTATTTTCTTATCATTTGTTTCTGTTAAGAGTAACTACATTGTTGAGAATGTTCCTCAAGAATATGAAGATCAGGAACCATTAGTTATTTATGCTTCATCATCTAACTGGAAATGGCACTTCAGCTATCCGGAACAAGATATTGAAACAGTAAACTACCTATATATTCCTGCTGGACGTTCAGTTGAATTTAAACTTTATTCTTATGGTCCAATTACAAGTTTCTGGATTCCACAACTAGGTGGTCAGAAATACGCAATGGCAGACATGGTAACAACATTACACTTAGCTGCTGACAACCCAGGCGAATTCTGGGGACGTAACGCGAACTTCTCAGGTCGTGGTACAGCAGAAAACATTTTTGATGTAACAGCATTAACTCAAACTGAATTCGACGAATGGGTAACAGAAGTTCATGAAACGGCTGCTCCATTAACAGAAGAGAAGTTTGATGAATTATTAGAGCCAGGTCACCTTGGTAAACAAACTTATACAGGTACACATCTAGAGTTCTCACCAGCTCCAGAACACAACCATGAATCTTCAGACGAAAACGAAGAAGATGAAGAAGATCATTCTTCACACTAATTTTTGAAAGTAACAACTTTTCGAAAGGAGTACTACTATGTCGGAATTCTTTGCACAGTTTGCAGTTCCACACCCAAGCACATTAATTTATATCGCAATGGCTTCTATAGTATTAGGGTCAATCGCGTTAGTAGCAATCGTTACTTATTTTAAATTGTGGGGCTACTTATGGCGTGAATGGATTACAACTGTTGACCATAAAAAAATTGGTATCATGTATTTAATCACCGCTTTAGTTATGCTTTTCCGCGGCGGTGTCGATGCCGTAATGATGCGTTTACAATTAGCTGTTCCAGAAAACGGTTTCTTAGACGCTCAGCACTATAACGAAGTATTTACAACTCACGGAGTAGTCATGATTTTATTCATGGCGATGCCATTCATTACATTCTTCTTTAACTTTTTAGTACCATTACAAATCGGGGCACGCGACGTAGCGTTCCCACGTTTAAATAACTTGGCATTCTGGTTATTCTTCATGGGTATGGGATTATTCAATATCTCATTCATCGTTGGTGGATCACCTGATGCTGGATGGACTTCATATTTCCCATTAGCGGATAATGAGTTCAGTACATCAGTTGGTACAAACTATTACATGCTGGCACTTCAAATTGCCGGTCTTGGTACGTTAATGACAGGTATTAACTTCATTACGACAATCTTTAAAATGCGTGCACCAGGTATGACATTATTCAAAATGCCAATGTTCACTTGGTCAGCACTTATTGCAAACTTAATCATCGTATTCGCGTTCCCAGTATTAACAGTAGCATTAGCTATGGGTACATTGGATCGTCTATTCGATACTAAATTCTTTGCTATCGGCGACGGTGGTATGGACATGCTTTGGGCCAACCTATTCTGGGTTTGGGGTCACCCTGAAGTATATATCTTAATTTTACCGGCATTCGGTATTTTCTCTGAAGTTATTTCGACATTCGCACGTCGTAACTTATATGGTTATACGTCAATGGTTTGGTCAATGATCTTAATTTCAGTATTCTCGTTCGCTGTATGGACTCACCACTTCTTTACAATGGGTCAAGGTGCATTCACGAACTCGATCTTCTCGATCACAACAATGGCAATTGCAATCCCAACAGGGGTTAAAATTTTCAACTGGTTATTCACACTTTATAAAGGGAAAATTGAAATTACAACACCAATGTTGTATGCATTACACTTCATTCCTTTATTTACACTTGGTGGTGTAACTGGGGTTATGCTTGCGATGTCAGCAGCTGACTACCAATACCACAACACAATGTTCTTAGTAGCCCACTTCCATAACGTAATCATCCCAGGTGTTGTTTACGCGATGTTAGCTGGTTTAACGTTCTACTGGCCAAAAATGTTCGGTTTCATGTTAAACGAACGTATTGGTAAAGCAACAGTTTGGGTAATGTCATTCGGTTTCGTACTTGCATTCATTCCAATGTATATCACTGGTTTAGATGGTCAAGCGCGTCGTATGTACACTTTCTCTGAAGCTTCAGGTTTCAGTACATTAAACATGGTATCGTTCGTAGGTGCCGGAATTATGTCTGTTTCATTCATCATGTTAGTATGGAACATTTGGTACAGTTTCAAAAACTCTCCACGCGACATCGGTTCAGATCCATGGGATGCACGTGGTCTTGAGTGGGCGACACATACACCAATCCCACACTATAACTTTGCAATTACTCCAGACGTAACTGATTCAACTTCAGAAGCATTCTGGGATTCTAAGAAAAATGGCACGAAGTTATTCAAAGGTCAAATTGAAGATATTCATATGCCAAATAACTCAGGTCAAACATTTATCTTATCAATATTCTTCTTCATCGGTGGTTTCGCTATGGTATTCAGTATGTTTACTTTAGCTATCATCAGCTTAATCGGTATTTTAGCTTGTATGGGTTACCGTTCTCTAGAAGACGACCATGGCTACCATATCCATAAAGAAGAAGTAGAATTAATCGAGAAAAAATATGAAAAAGAAGGAGGTGCGAAATAATGGGTAAAGTTAATAACAATGTTCCATTGGAATATTCAACAGAGGAAAATAACCTGAAAATCTTCGGATTCTGGACTTTCCTAGGTGCGGAAATCATGTTATTCGGTACATTATTCGCATCATACTTTGTTCTATCTGGTCGTACAGGTGACGGTCCTACTCCTGCTGAGATTTTCGAAATCGGTCCAGTATTAGCAGAGACATTCATTCTTTTAACATCAAGTTTTACAATTGGTTTAGCCATTCATGCGATGCGTCTTGGCAGTAAAAAAGCGACATTGTCATTTATGGGTATTACATTAGCACTTGGTGCAGCGTTCGTATCTGTCGAAGTGTATGAATTTATACACTACGTGCATATTGGTGCAGGTATTACTACTAGTGCCTTTACATCTGCTTTATTAACAACGTTAGGAACACACGGTCTTCACGTATCGTTCGGTTTATTCTGGGGAATCTTCATTATGATCCAAATCGCTAAACGTGGACTTAACTCAGTAACAGCAGGGAAAACGTTTATCTTCTCACTATACTGGCACTTCCTGGATGTTGTTTGGATCTTCATCTTCAGTTTCATTTACTTGAAAGGAATGATGTAATCTATGGCTAAGTTCTTTCCAATCGGCCAAATTATGGGCTTCGTATTTTCACTGATTTTAACAGTGATTGCAATGCTTGTTTACTTCACAGATATGTCATTCACAACTGGAATGGTTATCCTTTTAGTAACAGCATTCATTCAAGCAGGTTTACAGTTTATTGTTTTCATGCACGCTGGTGAAACAAATGACAAGTGGGCTATCTACTCGAACATCGTATACGGTATCGGTTTAGTAGTATTGACTGTTTTAGGTTCTTTATTAATCCTTCTTTGGGATATGTAATGATGAAAAACACTCCAGCTAGTTGATAAATGTATGAAAATACATTAAACTAGTTGGAGAATATATTACGAAATGCGTTGACCGGGAAGAGTAGGTATACACCATTTGTTTTAGGGAATGCAAGCCAATGACTGAAAGCTTGCTAACAAATTGTATAGTGAAGTTCACCCCGCGAGCAGCATCCGGGATCCACTTGTGGTGAAAGGATTGCCGGCTAGACATAGTCGTTAGCTCCAATGAAGTGATTGCGGTTGCGCAATAACTAGGGTGGTACCGCGAAACTCGTCCTCGTCCCTTTCTTAGGGGACGAGGATTTTTTATTTTCATGAATGTTAATTATAGTTTCGAGGGTTTGCTTGCATATTAACTTGATGAAGTTGATTGAAGTGGAGGTTCGACTCCTGCAGGAATAGCGTGACGCCTGAGACTAGGAACAAAAGCTAAGAACGCCACGTCCTGTGGCAACGCTTTTGTGACCAACATCCTGTTGGCCTCACGCCCGAGGAAAGCGTAACCGTAACGGAAATCAACGTTTTCAAAGTCGAAACTTTGTTAGCGAAACTTATAAGGAGGAATTTTTTTAAATGGAACAACAATTAAAGCAATTGGAACAAGAAGCATTAGCCAAAATTGCCGATGCAGCGGACTTAAAAGCATTAAACGAAGTTCGTGTTGCGTACTTAGGTAAAAAAGGACCGATCACGGACTTATTAAAAGGGATGGGGAAACTTTCTGCAGAAGAACGCCCGAAAATGGGTGCCCTCGTTAACACTGTACGCGAAAATGTAACAGCAGAACTTGAAAAGAAAGTTGCAGTACTAGAAGAAGCAGCAATTTTAGCACAGCTTGAAAACGAATCAATCGATGTTACGTTACCAGGCGCAAAAGTGCGTGCAGGTAACCGTCACCTGTTAACACGTGTAATCGAAGAAATTGAAGATCTTTTCCTAGGTATGGGCTACGAAATCGTAGAAGGTCCGGAAGTAGAAAAAGACTACTATAACTTTGAAGCGATGAACTTGCCTAAAGGTCACCCGGCTCGTGACATGCAGGATTCATTCTATATTTCAGAGGAAACATTATTACGTACACATACATCACCAGTGCAGGCACGTACAATGGAAGCCAAAAAAGGCGAACCAATCCGTGTGATCTGCCCAGGTAAAGTATTCCGTCGTGATACAGATGATGCAACTCACTCACACCAATTCATGCAAATTGAAGGTCTTGTGATCGGTGAAAACATCCGCATGTCTGACCTTAAAGGTACACTTGATGCATTAGCAAAGAAAATGTTTGGAGCAGAACGCGAAATCCGTCTTCGTCCATCATTCTTCCCATTCACAGAGCCATCTGTAGAAGTAGACGTTTCTTGTCATAAATGCTCAGGAAAAGGCTGTAATGTATGTAAACAAACTGGCTGGATCGAAATCTTAGGTGCCGGTATGGTACATCCGAATGTACTTGAAATGGCGGGCTACGATTCAACTAAGCTTTCAGGTTTCGCTTTCGGTATCGGTGCAGAACGTATCGCAATGTTAAAATACGGTGTGGATGATATTCGTCATTTCTATACAAATGACACACGCTTCTTATCACAATTCCACCAGGCAGAAGTGTAAGAAGGAGGATAATATAAATGTTAGTTTCATTAAAATGGTTAAGTCAATATGTAGACATTTCTTCGTTGGAAGCAAATGAATTAGCAGAAAAAATTACGCGCGCGGGGATTGAAGTTGATGCAGTAATTGACCGTTCACAAGGCATGTCAAATGTAGTTGTTGGTCACGTTGTATCAAAAGAAAAACATCCGGAAGCAGATAAATTAAATGTGTGCCAAGTGGATGTAGGGGAAGAAGAACTACAACAAATCGTATGTGGTGCACCAAACGTCGATGCTGGTCAAAAAGTTATCGTAGCACGTCCAGGAGCAAAATTACCAGGCGGCATTAAAATTAAAAAAGCAAAGTTACGCGGACAAGAATCCAAAGGGATGATATGTTCACTACAAGAGTTGGGCATTGAAGGCCGTCTTGTGCCAAAGGCTTATGCGGATGGCATTTATGTATTACCTGCCGATTCAACTCCAGGTGCAGACGCATTGGAAGTTTTAGGCTTACGTGATACAGTGCTTGAACTTGGTTTAACACCGAACCGTTCGGATGCAATGAGCATGCTTGGTGTTGCTTATGAAGTAGCTGCAATTTTATCTCAAGATGTTAAATTACCGGAAATCGATTATACAGCTTCAGCTGAAAAAGCGGAAGACGTTTTAAAATTAACGGTGGAAGATAAAGAAGCGAACCCGATGTATGCAGCAAAAGTTGTAAAAAACATTGAAGTAAAAGAATCTCCTTTATGGCTGCAACATGCGTTAATGTCTGCTGGTGTACGTCCACATAATAACGTAGTCGATATTACAAACTATGTATTAATGGAATACGGTCAACCATTACATGCATTTGACTACGATAAATTGGCAACAGGAGAAATTGTGACACGTATGGCTCGTGATGGCGAAGTAATGACGACGCTTGATGACCAGGAACGTAAATTGGCTAGCCACAACCTTGTCATTACAAATGGTCAGGAAGCAGAAGCGGTTGCAGGTGTTATGGGCGGTGCTAAATCAGAAGTATCAAATACTACAACAACAGTAGTAATCGAATCTGCATACTTCAATCCGGCGTCTGTACGCCGTACTTCAAAAGAAATCGGCTTACGTTCAGATTCGTCAGCACGTTTTGAAAAAGGTGTTGATCCGAACCGTGTCCTTCCTGCAGCAGAACGCGCAGCACAATTACTTGCTGAACTAGCAGGCGGAGAAGTATTGGAAGGTACAGTGCTAGTCGATGAACTTGAAAAATCACCTGCACGTGTTGTCGTATCACCTGACTTTATTAACGGTCGTTTAGGGATGAAGATTTCTTTAGAGGACATGCTGTCTATTTTAGAGCGTTTAAAATTTGATGTGGAAGCAGCTAATGGCTTATTAATCATCGATGCTCCGACACGACGTCAGGATATTAAAATTCCGGAAGATATCGTGGAAGAAATTGCACGTATGTATGGCTATGATGAAATTCCGGTTAGCTTACCGGCAAGTGAGCAAGTAGGCCGTTTAACACCATATCAAGCAGGACGCCGTATTGTACGTAATGTTATGGAAGGTGCCGGTCTTTATCAAGCGGTAACATATTCATTAACTTCAGCGGCACAGGCTCAAAAGTTTGCATTAAAAGCTGAAGAGACAACTAAGTTATTAATGCCTATGTCTGAAGAGCGTACGACATTACGCCAAAGCTTAATTCCGCACTTAGTAGAGGCAGCAAGCTATAACACAGCCCGTCAAGCGGAAACAGTGGCATTATATGAAATTGGTTCAGTATTCCTTGGACAAACTGCTGAAGAACTTCCATTTGAAGAAGAGCACTTGGCGCTTGTATTAACAGGAAAATGGATTGATAATACATGGCAAGGCGAAAAGAAAAATGTTGATTTCTTCGTTGCCAAAGGTATTGTGGAAGCGGTATTTGCTAAATTAGGCTTAACAGCTCGTGTAAGCTATGTTAAAGCACAAGTAGATGGCTTACATCCTGGTCGTACTGCTGATGTTTTATTAGATGGTGAAAAAGTGGGTGTCATTGCACAGCTTCATCCGCAAGAACAAAAAGCATTCGATGTAAAAGAAACATATGTTGCGGAACTGAACTTGAATGCCATTTTAAGTGCAACACAAGAAGAGCTTGTTTATTCGATGATTCCGCGCTTCCCGGCAATGAGTCGTGATATCGCATTAGAATTGGATGTAGCAGCTCCAGCTGGTGAAATTGTAAGCATTATTAAAGGTGCAGGCACTTCTTTATTGAAAGAGGTAAAAGTATTTGATGTTTATGCAGGGGAGAAAATGACGGCTGGTAAAAAATCAGTAGCCTTCTCGTTAACATACTTCGACCCAGAGCGTACATTAACAGACGAAGAAGTAGTCGCAGCACACAATAAAGTACTAAAAGCATTGGCAGCAGCTGGTGCAGAAGTACGCTAATTAACAATAATAAAACCCGAATGGTTCGATGACCATTCGGGTTTTATTATTGCGGAGATGGTTTTGCAGGCTTGACCATTCCTGTAACAGCACCGATTAAAGCGCTTAATGTATGGACAATTCCAAACGTATAAAAGTTAAGGAAAACATGATTCGTATACTCATTTAATAAGGGGAAACGATAGATTGTCGATCCCGGGGTCTTCGTATCACCACCGAGGGATGCATATACATTGTTTGAAAAATCAATAGCATAATAGATAAACGCCACTAACAGCGCAATTCCAAATACTAAATAAATTATACGCATAAGTTGATCTTTTGCGTTTCTGGCTGTTTCAGTAAAAAAGCGAAACGTAATAAATAAACTAAGTATAATAAATGGTGCAACTAGTGCTAAACCAAGTGCACCCAGATTTCCTCCATTTGCAACATCGTCCGGTTTCACTGTAAAAAAGTGCTGAATGATTAATACTCCAAATAAAGTAATGCCCATACTTATGAGCCAACTAAGACGCAACATATAAATCCTCCATTTCTCTTTTCACTATACAGTGTCATGCATTTCGTTTCAATGGAGGTTCTACTATTCATTTAGTGGAAAAGTTCAGTATAATAGAGAAGAATGCAACTTAGGGGAGGTATATTCATGTTAAAAAAAGAAGAAGCAGTATTAGTACTGATTGATATTCAGGGGAAATTGGCGCAAGTTGTTGAAGAAAGCGCAGTCGTTGTAGATAATATCGCCACAATGGTACAAGGGGCAAAATTATTGGATTTACCTATTTTATGGCTTGAACAATATCCAAAGGGACTTGGGCCGACAGATGAGCGTGTTGCCGCGCATTTAACAGATGAAAAACCGATTGAAAAAATTACATTCAGTGCTTATGATACAGAGGAATTTGTACAGGCTTTACAGCAAACAGGTCGTAAAAAGATTTTACTGGCTGGTATTGAAGCGCATATTTGCGTCTATCAGACAGCGGCTCACTTACTGGAAAACGGATATGAAGTCGAAGTACTGGCAGATTGCGTGTCTTCGCGAACAGCAAGTAACCGCGAAGTAGGGATTCAGAAAATGATGCAGCTTGGTGCGCGCGTAACGAGTGTTGAAATGGCACTATTCGAAATGCAGCAAGTAGCAAAAGGTGATACATTTAAAGCAATCAGCAAATTAGTAAAATAAATCAGATTGAGGCAGGGACATAAGTAGATTTATTGCTAAATAAGAGGAAAGCATTTATTAAGAAATGGATATATTGCAAAATTGATTGGAATGGAGGGCGAGTGTAGCTGACGGCTACGCCTTTCGCTACAAGCAAAGCTTCCTGCGGGAATAGCGTGACGCCTGAGACTGGGAACAAAAGCTAAGAACGCCACGTCCTGTGGCAACGCTTTTGTGACCAACATCCTGTTGGCCTCACGCCCGCGGAAAGCGTCCCGGAATGGAAATCAATTTTAACGCTCAGCAAAAAAAAGCTATTTTTCTCTCAGAGAAAAATAGCTTTTTTGGGTTATGTCCCAACCTCATTTTATTATTTGAAAAGAGGCAGTTTTTTCAAAGCGATACATACAGGTAATGCAATGAGTAGACCTACTGCATTCTGCACGAGATTTCCTGGAATTGATGCAAGTGGAATAACCCAGTTTCCATAAAGAACACGTTCACAAATATAATAACCGCCAAGCATAAATGGAACCGAGATAACAATAGCCGCAAAGTTATAAATAATGCTGCCGCCATTTTTTCCGTGCATTGTAGCAATTTTACCTACGATATAGCCTTGCAGACCACGTGTGATGAATGTAAATGGTGCCCACAATGTCCAGCCGGATAAAATATCAAACAGTGCCATACCGAATGCTCCAGCCATAGCGCCCTTCTTTGGACCAAATAAAATCGCGATGATAAAAAGCATGGCAGAACCTAAATGAACGAGCCCCCCATTTGCTGCAATCGGCAAACGGATATTAATAAAAAATGTGGCTACGAATACGAGTGAAATAAGAAGGCTCGTAATAATTAAATCTTTTGTTTTCTCTGATGAGGTAGTGATTGTTCGTGTTGATTCCATATTGATTGACGCTCCCTTGCTTGAAATTATCTCTCATATTAGCAATTCGTTGGCATGTGTAAAAGGTTCAAAAACAAACAATTTAATAAGGTCAGAAAATTTGGATATCAATCCTCTGAAATAGAAAAGCGCCTCAAATTATGGAAACTAATTTGTGGCGCTTCGGTTATAGAGCGGTTATTGTACCATCTCTGTTCAATTATTCAGATTTAGAATTCAACGTAGAATGTTTTTTCCCGTACATAAAATAGACGATTAGCCCGATAATGAACCAAACACCGCAAGCAATCCATGTGTGGAAGGATAGTTGTGTAATCAGAAATATACATAAAATAAATGATAAGATAGGTAAGACAGGATAGAACGGTACTTTAAATCGATCCTTCGGCAAGTCTTTATTTTTTCGCAAGTACAAAATGCCGGCAGAAACAAAAATAAATGCAACCAATGTACCCATATTTACAAGCTCAGCCAATAAATCCAATGGAATAAACCCTGCAAAAAATGAAATAATAACGGTAAACAGCCATGTGTTTTTGGCAGGCATTTTACGTTTTTTGCTTAATTGTGCAAGCATTTTTGGCATTAAACCATCACGGGCAAAAGCCATCAACAATCTTGTCCCACCGTACATCATGACTAGTATAACGGTCATCATGCCTATTACGGCACCGAGCGATATAATGCCAGCCGCCCATTCCTGATCGATCACTTGCATCGCGTAAGATACCGGATCGGTTACGTTCAAGTCTGTATATGGTACAATCCCTGTCAGTACAAGTGAAACAACAATATACAATACAGTACAGACAAGCAGGGAACCGATAATTCCGATTGGCATGTTCCGCTGTGGATTTTTCACCTCTGCGGCAGCCGAGGATACGGCATCAAATCCTAAGTAAGCAAAGAAAACGAGCGCGGCACCTGTGAAAACACCACTCACTCCAAATGGCATGAAAGGTGTCCAGTTTTCCGGTTTCACATAAAAGATACCAACAGCAATAAACAATAAAATAACGCCAAGTTTAATCGCGACCAATAATGCATTAAAACGTGTCGATTCTTTCATACCCAATGACAACAGAGCACCTATCGCAAAAATAATACAAATCGCAGGCAAGTTAATATATGTACCATTTTCAGGACTGAATGCCCCTGTCAATGCTACCGGCAAATGAATACTCAATCCTTCCAGCAGTGAAACGAAGTAACCTGACCAGCCTGTTGCCACGGCAGCTGTTGCGAGTCCGTATTCCAATAATAATGCCCAGCCGACCAGCCATGCGATGATTTCACCAAAAACAATGTAGCTATATGAATAGGCACTTCCCGCAACGGGTACAGTAGAAGAAAATTCAGAATAACAAAGTGCGGCTAATGCACAAACGACAGCAGCAATCGTGAAGGAGAAAACAATTGCAGGGCCTGCATGGAGCGCCGAGACTGTCCCCGGTAAAATGAAAATGCCTGTACCGACAATGGCACCGACACCTAACATAATCAAATCAAAAGGACCGATTGTTTTGGGTAACTGCATGTTGCCACTTTTGAGTAAAAGGTCACTGATTGGTTTTTTTCTAAATACTTTTTTCATTAATACACCTTTTTCTAATTTACAATAATCAAAATCTTATCATCATTTTTCAGAATAATAAACAAGTTTATTGAGTTGAAGTGCTGAAGTGTTAATTTTGTCGAAAAATGGAGAAATAACTCGAATGAACTAGTTAATAATGTTATTGTTAGTATTTAACAGAAAAAAATACGTGTCATTTACTACAAAATTATTTGAAGAAATTGAATAATTCAAAATCGGTGAACTATTTGTTGTTTTTATAAAAAGGTATATAATGCGATATAGTATAAATATAGAAATTTTACTTATGTATTATGAACACAGCACAAAGGAGTGCAAATAATGGAGAAAAAAATCCAAATTAAGCAGCCTAAATATCAAGTAATAGCAGAAGATATTGCCGCTAAAATTGTTGAAAAAAAATATGTTGTCGGTGAAAAGATTTATGCCCGATCATCGCTGGCATCCCAATATAATGTTTCATCGGAAACTGCAAGACGAGCGATTGCCGTTCTGCAGGATTTAAATATTGTCGAAGCGACAAAGGGGAGCGGTGTTGTCATCGTTTCCTATGAAAATGCCGCTAAATACATTCAGCGTTTAGCAGGCGTCAAATCAATTAGAGATCTACAAAAGCAATTAACCGATAGTATTGAACGCCAAATTGATGAATTGCATCATTTACAGGATACATTAGGAGAAATGGTCAATCGGACTAGCCGCTACCAATCGATAAACCCGTTTGTACCATTTCAAATCGATATTACTGAAAATTGCCCATTCATATCGAAAAATGTAGGCGAGATTAATTTCTGGCAGCAAACGGGTGCTACCATAATTGGCATTAAAAAAGATCATGAGCTGATTGTTTCACCTGGTCCATATGCAACACTCTCTGCCGGAGATACATTATTTTTTATCGGTAAAGAAGAATGCTATTCGAATGTAAAACACTTTTTACAGCTAGAAAGTAACAACTTTCAATCAGAATAGATAAAGTTCGTCAAATTTATAACAAAAACAAACTACTCCATCGTTGTATTTGAGGGGTAGTTTTTTCTGTTTAAAGGACTATTTTTCTAGATGAGCGAGTAAAAAATGCACTTTTAATTTGACATTAGTAACAACGTCTATTAATATGAAAGTTGTTGCTTTTAACAACCTTAGATAAATATAAAGTTGTTACTAGCATGAAATTAATTATTTTAGGAAGTGGATTATGGGGAAAATAAAAATAGACCGAGTCACTAAAGTATTTGGAAAAAATACATCACAGGCATTAAAGCTCGTGAAGCAAGAGAAATCCAAAGAACAGATATTAAAAGAGACAAATGCTACTGTAGGTGTATATGAAGCTAGTTTGACAATTGAAGAAGGTGAGATTTTCGTAATTATGGGGCTTTCAGGAAGTGGGAAGTCTACATTAATCCGTTTACTTAATCGTCTTATTCAACCGACAAGTGGTGATATTTATATAGATGACCAAAATATTACGAAGCTCAATAAAAAAAGCCTGCAGCTTGTTCGCAGAGAAAAAATGAGCATGGTGTTTCAAAACTTCGCTTTATTCCCGCAACGTACTATTTTACAAAATGCAGAGTATGGCCTGGAAATCAGAGGCGTTCCTAAAGAGGAAAGACGATTAAAAGCAGAAAAGGCTTTACAGAATGCAGGGTTGCTCTCCTATAAAGACCAGTATCCAGATCAATTATCAGGTGGTATGCAGCAGCGTGTAGGACTTGCACGGGCGTTGGCAAATGATACAGAAATCATATTAATGGATGAAGCTTTTTCTGCTCTTGATCCGCTTATTCGTAAAGAGATGCAAGATGAGCTATTGGAGTTACAAGCTAATTTACAAAAAACAATTGTCTTCATTACACATGATTTAAATGAAGCGCTTCGTATTGGTGACCGTATTGCCATTATGAAGGATGGAAAGGTCATGCAAGTAGGAACAGGGGAAGAGATTTTGACAAATCCTTCAAATGAATATGTTCGTTCATTCCTGGAAGATGTTGACCGTTCGAAAGTATTGACAGCAGAAAATGCGATGATTCGTCCAATGACTATTCAAATTGATCATGAAGGACCAAAAGTTGCGTTGCAGCGTATGAGAGAAGATAAAGTAAGTGTGCTTCTCGCTGTAGATAAAGCCCGAAAATATTTAGGCTATATTACTGCAAATGATGCACTGGAGCTTGCACAATCTGGTGAAAAATCACTGCATTCAATTTTACGCAATGATATGCCGATTGTTGAGCCATCAACAGTTATTCAAGATATTTTATCGGTTATTTCCGATTCTCCGACACCGGTTGCTGTCGTCGAAGAAGGAAAACTGCGCGGAGTACTGATCCGTGGAGTTGTTTTAGAGTCGTTAGCCTCTGAAAAAAACGGAGGTGTAGACAATGAGTAAAATTTTAAATTTAGCAACGCCATTACCGGTAGCGGAAAAAGTTGAAGATTTGATGGATATTGTAACAGATACTTTTTCAGCCCAGTTCCGTTTCATTCAAAGTAACGGTGAAGATACGATGAATCTGGTTACATCAGGATTAACAGCTATTCCGCCGTATGTATTTATTTTAATCATTGCCGTGTTGGCATTTTTCGCAACAGGCAAAAAATTCGGTTTAGCCATCTTTTCAATTATCGGTTTACTGTTCATATTAAACCAGGGCTTATGGGATCAGCTTATGAATACATTTACACTCGTGCTGTTTTCAAGTTTAATTGCGATTGTAATTGGTATACCACTTGGCATTCTAATGTCAAAATCCAAAGTAATAGAAGAAATCTTAAAACCAATTTTAGACTTTATGCAAACAATGCCTGGATTCGTTTATTTAATTCCAGCGGTTGCGTTTTTCGGAATTGGTGTCGTACCAGGTGTATTTGCCTCAGTTATCTTCGCATTACCACCAACTGTACGTTTTACAAATCTAGGTATCCGTCAAGTTCCGACACATTTAATCGAAGCTGCGGATTCTTATGGTAGTACATTCACTCAAAAATTAGTGAAAGTAGAACTGCCGCTTTCAAGATCTACGATTATGGCCGGTATAAACCAAACCGTACTATTATCTCTATCGATGGTCGTTATTGCATCAATGATCGGTGCACCAGGTTTAGGTCGTGAAGTATTATCGGCTTTACAACGAGCTCAAATCGGTAATGGATTTGTTGCGGGGATAAGTCTAGTAATCTTCGCTATTATTGTAGACCGATTAACACAAAGTTTAAACAAACAAAAATCAAATGGGGGAAAGTAAAATGAAAAAAATGAAATGGATGCCTGCAGCAACAGCATTGAGCGCAGCGCTATTATTAGGTGCGTGCGGAGATGATACAACAGAGAAAAAAGATACAGCCTCTACAGAAGATTTAGGCTCAATTGATTTAGCCTATGTAGAATGGGATTCAGAAGTTGCTTCTACGTATGTAGTGGCAGAAGTACTGGAAAGTGTCGGCTATAAAGTTGATATTACACCATTGGATAATGCGATCATGTGGGAAGCAGTTTCCAAAGGTGAAGCAGATGCGATGGTATCTGGCTGGTTACCTGCTACTCATGCGTCACAATATGAAAAATACGGTGCAGATGTAGAAGATCTAGGACCAAACTTAAAAGGTGCGAAAATCGGATTAGTTGTCCCAAGTTATATGGAAGCAACATCAATTGCTGATTTAACTACTGAAGCAGCATCAACGATTACTGGTATTGAAGCGGGTGCAGGTGTAGTAGCGGCTGCTGAAAGAGCACTTGAAACATATCCAAACCTTGAATCTTGGTCATTACAACCATCTTCATCAGGTGCGATGACAGTTGCTTTAGAACAGGCGATTAAAAATGAAGAAGATATCGTTGTGACAGGCTGGAGCCCTCACTGGAAATTTGCCAACTTTGATCTGAAATATTTAGAAGATCCTGAAGGTGTATTTGGCGGAGAAGAAAATATTCATACATTTGTTCGTCAAAACTTGGAAAAAGAGTCTCCTGATGCATTCAAGATTTTAGATGCGTTTGAATGGACAACAGAAGATATCGAAGAAGTAATGCTGAACATCTACTCAGGAACAAAACCTAAAGAAGCAGCAAAACAATGGGTTGAAGCAAACCAGGATGTTGTAAACAACTGGACAGAAGGTATAGAGAAGTAAATTAAAAGAGTCTATAAAAGACTAAGCTAAAACAAAGAAACGGTGCAAAATTTGAAATTCAAATTTGCACCGTTTTTTTTTAAAACTTTCAACATATAAATGAAAGACTCAACTCCTGTTAAGGGAATTGAGTCTGTTTTTTATTTTGTATAGTTATCGAAATAACCTTGGATGTAGATCATTGGTGTACCTTTATCGCCTGAACCAGAAGTCAGGTCAGATAAAGAACCGATTAAATCTGTCAGCTTACGAGGTGTTGTCCCTTGGGCAGCCATATTACCAGTTAAATCTTCTTCTTTGTTGTTGATGTATTCTTTGATAGCATTTTTCAGTTCTTCACCGTGCAGGTTAGCGAAATCATTGTCAGCTAAATACTTCAACTTAATTTCGTTTGGCGTACCATCAAGACCGGGTGTATACGCAGGTGATACAACAGGATCTGCAAGTTCCCAAATTTGGCCTACAGGATCTTTGAATGCACCATCACCGTAAATCATTACTTCTACAAGTTTCCCTGTAGCTGCTAAAATTTTAGCTTGGATGTCATCAACGATTGGTTGACAGTTGTCCGGGAATAATTTCACGCCATCTTCTGTCGATTTGTTAGATCCAAGTAAACCGTATTTAGAGTTAAAGCCAGAACCGTTTACAGATTCAGCTAAAATGTTATCAAGACCATAAACTTTTTCTGCACCGGCAGCTTTTAAAATGCGTTTTGTACGGAAGCGAGAGTGAATATCGCAAGTTAAAATGCTTTTCGTATAATCTAAAATCGTTTTTGCATTGTTCGAGAAGATAACTTCAACTTCTGCACCTTGTTCAACGATTAATTCTTTATAATATTCAATGTAATCTACACCTGTAAATGTATGTTTGTTAAAACCGAAATGACCACGGAATTCAGCTTCTGTCAGTACATCCGTCCATGGATTGATTCCTTTTTCGTCAAGATCATCCAATGATACTAAATGGTTGCCCACTTCATCAGATGGGTAGCTTAGCATAAGAACGATTTTCTTAGTACCTGCTGCAATACCTTTTAAAATATTCGAGAAGCGGTTACGTGAAAGAATAGGGAAAATCACACCTACCGTATCATCACCGAATTTTGATTTTACATCAGACGCGATATCTGAAATTTTAGCGTAGTTCCCTTGTGCACGAGCAACAACAGATTCTGTCACTGTTACAATATCACGATCTTCAATTTCAAAGCCTTCTGTTTTTGCGGCGTTTAATGCTGTATCAACAACGATTTGTACAATATCGTCCCCTTCATTAATAATTGGGCCACGAAGACCGCGTACAACCGTTCCTACTACTCGTTCCAAAATAATCTCTCCTTCAATAGCTCTAAGTTATATTTTAATTGTCTTTGCTTTAATCTCACAATGTTTACTATAACCTGTTCATGTGATATAAGTAAAATTAATAAATTTAATATCTGATATAAGTAGGGGTTATATGATAATAAAACTAGAAGCATATCGTATTTTCAATGAAGTGAGTCGAAGCAAAAGCTTTTCTAAGGCAGCAAACGCTTTATATATGACACAGCCGGCCGTGAGCCAGTCTATTTTAAAGCTTGAAAAAGAACTTGATACCGTTTTATTTAATAGAACACCAAAAGGAGTAACCTTGACAGAAGAAGGTGAATTATTACACGAATATGTTAACTCTGCTCTTGGCATTTTAGACGCGGGGGAAGAAAAAATTGCCGAGTTTAAAAATCTGCGTACAGGCGTTTTACGTATTGGAGTAGGAGATACAATTTCAAGGTACTTTTTACTGCCGTATTTAGAGGCATTCCATATAAAATATCCTGGCATTAAACTAAAGGTTTTAAACGGTACTACAAATGAAATATTAGCTTTTATTAAATCGGGGGAAGCGGATTTGGGCATCTGCAACTTGCCGGTTAAAGATCCACAGCTTCAAGTTATCCCTTGTAAGGAAATTCATGATATATTTGTGTGCGGACAAAAATACAAAAATTTATCAAAAAAGCCAATCCGTCTAGATATGCTCATGAAGCTGCCATTAATTTTTTTGGAGAAAAAGGCAAATTCCCGTAATTATGTGGAAAACTATTTAAAGGAACAAGGTTATACAATTTCACCTGAATTTGAGTTAGGTTCACATGATTTAGTATTAGAATTCGCAAAAATTAATTTAGGTATAGCAAGTGTAACGAAGGAGTTTGCGACCGATTATCTTGATAAAGGGCTTTTGCATGAAATTGAGCTCCAACAGCCAATTCCTAAACGTAATTTAGGGATTGTCCATTTAAAAAATGTTTCACTTTCAAAAGCAACGAAAAAATTTATCGCAATTGTTGATCCGGGAATCATTCATATAAAAGAAGAAAATGAGGAATAAATATGACAACTAATTTTAACGACTATCCATTATCACCTGAATTACAGCGTGCTCTTAAAGATTTGGATTACAGCACACCGACTGAAGTTCAGCAAAAAGTGTTGCCCCATGCATTAAAGAAACAAGATTTAATTGTTAAAGCACAAACAGGAAGCGGAAAAACTGCCGCATTCGCAATTCCGATTTGCGAAAATATTGATTGGATCGAAAACAAGCCACAAGCACTCGTATTAACACCGACACGTGAATTGGCTGTCCAAGTAAAAGAAGAGTTTACCAATATCGGACGTTACAAACGTATTAAAGCAGCCGCCTTATACGGAAAGCAGCCGTTCCGTTATCAGCAGGACGAATTAAAGCAAAAAACACATATTGCTGTTGGTACTCCGGGACGCGTCCTGGATCATATCGAAAAGGGAACACTGAAGCTCGATAAAATTCGCTATGTTGTGCTTGATGAAGCAGATGAAATGCTCAATATGGGCTTTATCGAGCAAGTTGAAGCAATATTGGCCCATGTGGAACATCGTGAAGTAATGATGCTGTTTTCCGCGACAGTACCGGAAACGATAAAAAAACTGGCATCGAATTATTTAAACGACGCTGTTGATATTGAAGTCCATTCGGAAGAGGCAGCGCCAAAAATTGAGCATGCGGTTATTGAAGTACAGGACGAGGAAAAGACTGCGGCGGTTGAAAAAATGGCGGTTGTGGAAAATCCGGATACGTGTATTATCTTCTGTCGTACGAAAGATCGCGTCGATGCCTTGCATGATTATTTATATGACCGTGAATACAGTGTCGATAAGCTGCACGGTGGTATGGATCAGTCGACCCGTCTACTTGTTATGAACGATTATAAGCGCGGAGACTTCCGCTATTTAGTAGCGACAGATGTTGCAGCACGCGGTATTGATATCGAGAATATTTCATTGGTGATTAACTATGATCTACCAATGGAAAAAGAAGCGTATGTCCACCGTACAGGACGAACTGGACGAGCGGGCAAGGAAGGGAAAGCTGTTACGTTTGTTACACCATTTGAACATGACTTCCTTGCAGGTATTGAAGAACTGATCGGATTTAAAATTCCAAAGGTTGATTTGCCGACACATGAAGAAGTAGAGGCAAAGGCAGAGGCGTTTGACAAAAAGATGCAAAGCCGACCACAAAAGAAAAAACAAAAGAATGCCAAAGTTGATGCAAATATTACGAAGCTTTATTTTAATGGTGGTAAGAAGAAAAAGCTGCGTGCTGTTGATTTTGTCGGAACAATTGCAAAAATTCCGGGGATGACCGCTGCAGATATCGGCATTATTACGATTCTGGATACATCTACGTTTGTGGAAATTTTAAATGGTAAAGGCAATCTCGTATTAAAAGCGATGAAAACAACGCCGATTAAGGGCAAGCAACTGAAAGTCCACATTTCAACGAGCAATAACTAATAAAAAGTCGTATTGAACAGATGACGTTCAATACGATTTTTTTATTGATAACGGAATCAGATACAAACATCACTTCTGGTCTACATTTTTAATGAAGTACCATAATAAATTTGCAAGCTCGACATTTTCTCCGGCATGCAGTGTGTTTGCGAATGATTCGCGGAAAGGCTTAAGCAATGTTTCGATAACCGGAAGACGTAGCTCTTTACGCTGCAGCTCATCCAAAATACTTTCAGTGAATTGTGCACCCACCTCATTGTCAGTATCCAGTTTCAACTGGTCAAGGAAGCCCTGAACCTTTTCGATTAAATCGTTCTTTGTAATCGTCTGGTAAATTGTTTTCTCTTCAACTAGTTGAAGGGCGTCCTGTGTAACGAGGATTTCGCCGTTTTCCAACATAATAGGATAAATTGCTTTCACATTTCGAAGGGCAATTTGCAATATTTTCTTCTGGTCGATTATTTCACTATAGAAGAGGCGGTGCGAATAGGTTAAATGGTGAACCATCGCAAAATAAATTATGGCAAGTTCAAGGGAATAGGGACGAACTTCCTCTCCAAAAATATCCGTAAAACGATTGGATACCCACTCAATTTCCAATAGGCGATAGCGTTCCAATAAATGACGTAGCTCTTTGTCGTTCGACTGGAAAATATTTTCGAACAAGGATACTAAGTTTTGTTTTTTGTTGATTTGCATAAGAACGAGAATTTGTTCCAATAATAAGTTTTCATCGGTAATATCTTGATTCAGCAGCATTTCATGACGTAGTAGGCTTGCTTCGTATCGGGTCTGTTCCATAATCGCCTTAAAACATTCCACTTTAGATGAGAAATAATTATAAAATGTCCCTTTTGAAATAAGCGCTTTGTCTAAAATGTCTTGTATTGATGTTTCATGAAAGCCTTTTTCGATAAAAAGCTGCAATGCACTATCAAGTACCTGTCTTTTTCGTTGATTCATGAACTTCCTCCATATCAATTAAAGCGATTTCCTTTGCATATAACGTAATAAAAGTGAATTTTTTCTGTACTATATACTCTGAATTGTACTCTCATTCTACTGTTTAAAGCGAGTATTCGCAATGTTTTTAGACTATGAGTATAAAATTGTTGAATTTTTTGGACTCCGAGTATAAAATAGTTCGAGTACAGAAATAGGAAGATTGAAAGATTAAAGAAGGGAAATAAAATTATGGAACAGACACAAGATGTAAAAACATTTAAAAAGCCTCCGTATTTAATGATCGCCGTATTATTTGTCGGGGCGTTTGTAGCATTTTTAAATAACACATTATTAAACGTAGCATTACCATCTATTATGGCTGCCTTTGATATTGAAGATTATTCAACAGTACAATGGTTAGCGACAGGCTATATGCTTGTAAGTGGGGTATTGGTTCCTGCTTCTGCATATTTGATTACAAAGTTCAGAACACGACCTTTATTCATTATTTCGATGTCGATTTTCGTTATCGGTACAGCATTGGCTTCATTTGCGCCTAGCTTCGGATTTTTATTGGCAGGCCGTATGATTCAGGCAGCCGGTGCAGCAACAATGGCACCGGTTTTAATGAACGTTATGCTAATTAGCTTCCCGGTTGAAAAACGCGGGCAGGCAATGGGGATGTTCGGTTTAGTTATGGTATTGGCACCGGCAATCGGACCGACTTTATCTGGATGGATTGTTGAACATTATGACTGGAGCGTACTGTTCAAAATGATTCTTCCGATTGCCGTTTTATCACTATTATTGGCAATTTGGAAACTGGAAGATGTTCTTCCAAATCGTGACGCTAAAATCGATATACTTTCAATTGGATTGTCTACAATCGGTTTTGGGGGATTATTATACGGCTTCAGTACAGCAAGTTCAGCTGGCTGGTCAGCAATTGAAGTATGGGGAACAATTACTGTAGGGGCAATTGGCTTAGCATGGTTTATCATTCGCCAGTTCCGTTTAGAGCAGCCGTTATTGGATTTACGTATTTACACATATCCTTCATACGCTTTAGCATCTGTCGTATCAATGGTATTATCTGTAGCGATGTTCTCGGGTATGATTTTAACACCTGCATATGTGCAGAATGTTCGTGGAATCGAACCATTTGAAGCAGGTTTAATGATGTTACCGGGTGCGATCGTAATGGGGATTATGTCACCAATTACAGGGAAATTATTCGACCGTTTTGGACCGCGTATTTTAGCGGTTATCGGATTAACGATTACAACATTAGCAACGATCGGATTAGGTTATTTGGAAGTTGATTCAACTTACTTATTTATTATTTCGATTTACACAATCCGTATGTTAGGTATTTCAATGGTTATGATGCCAATTATGACAAACGGTTTAAATGCTTTGCCAAACCGATTGAATCCGCATGGTACAGCGATGAACAATACAGCTCAGCAAGTAGCAGGGGCAATTGGTACAGCAGTTTTAGTAACAATCTTCAACTCACATACAAAAACACGTGCAGCTGAAATTGCAGCGGATATGCAGGCAAACGCTTCATCTGCAGTACAGCCGACTGCTGAGCAAATTGCACAAGCCCAAGCACAAGTAATGCAACAGGCAATGCTTGACGGGATTACGTTCAGTTTCTTCGTAGCAGCAGGAATTACAGTTGTAGCTTTAATTTTAGCGCTATTTATTAAGCGTGTAGACGTTACGAAACGTGAAGACTTTACTGGAAATATACCAGAAAAAAAATAAAATGATGCAACGGCGGGAGATTTTAGCTCCTGCCGTTTTTTTATTTGTTATACTTGGGTAAAGTGAAATACGCTGTATTAAAAAGGAGTTCGAAAAATGATTGAACAATTAGGGCAAGTCATGTTGTATGTAGAAGACCAGGAGCAGTCAAAAAAGTTCTGGACTGAAAAGTTAGGATTTACTGTAGTTTCCGATATCAATAACGGCATGCGAATTATTACGATTGCACCAAAAGATGAAACTCAGACAAACCTTGTATTGCATGATAAAAAGAAAATAGAAGAGATGTCTCCTGAATTGAATTTGTCTACGCCTTCATTAATGTTCTATGCACAAAATTTAGAGGAATTGTATGAAGATTTTAAAGCAAAGGGAATTACAGTCGGGGAGTTCATGAAGATGCCTTTCGGGAAAGTTTTCAACTTTGCCGATGATGAGGAAAATTATTTTGCCGTAATGGAAAAATAATGAAGGAGCTGAGCCAATTTAATGGCGACAGCTCCTTTTCTATTTCTTCTTTTGTAGAAGTTTGCGTGCTTTTTCCGTATTGGCAAAATGCCATTTCGTCATGGAACGAAGTGTGTCCTCGCCATGCTTCAACCAAATTTTAGCGGCCATTTCATCGACTTTGCCGCTCGCTCCTTTTTGAAGAGGGAACCCGGTCACTTTGGCAAGCCGGTCCATTTCTTTAAGGAATGCATAACGCGCCAAAATCGAGGCTGTAGCAACAGCTACATGCAGATTTTCGGCTTTAGTCGAGAACAGGACATTTTGACGGACAATTTCTTTTTCATTTTTTATGTGATTATAGTATATTCCGCGCTCCGCAAATTGGTCGATTAAAATATATTGCGGGGTTTCTGGTGCTATTTTCTCCAATACATGCTTTAATGCCTGATTGTGCAGCAGCGCTTTTATTTTACCTTGTGAATACCCGCGTGACTGAATAGCATTATACTTATCATTGCGCAGTGTCAAAATACTGTGAGCGCATACCTTCATTAAGTCTGGGGCGATTTGTCGCATATAATCATCAGTCAGTTGTTTGGAATCCTTTACTCCAAGTTCCTGGACGAGCGCAATTTTATCTGCGGGAACATAAACAGCAGCAACAGTTACAGGACCAAAGTAATCGCCTGTTCCAGTTTCATCTGAGCCTAAAACCGATAATGCCGCAAAATTGTCCGGGAGTGTATCACCCTTCGTGGAGGCAATTTTAGCCGGCGAAACCCCTGCTTGCCCCCAGCGTGCCGCCTCACGTTCTGCACCTGCCCCTTGAAACATTACTTTTCCTGATTTATAGGCGGTAATAGCCGTATCCGCTAATTTTACCGCAAAAATAACGCCGGGAGCCTTTCGTTCTATTAAAGCGTCTTTATAAAAATGTTGAATTGATTGCTGTTGATCAGCACTGCAAAGTAAAACAATATTTGTCATAATCGATCCTTTCAAAAATGATGTAATACTATGTAGTATAGCTTTTTGAATAGAAAAGGGGAACTCACTTATGTATGCTTCTTACAGAGGAACATTCGGCACATGGTGTTGCGATAGTGAAATTGGAAATGTTATGATGTACAATAGGAAAATGGCATCGTTATATAATAGAATCAATCAGGTTTGCTTTCAATCTTTTATTGGGCAAAAAACGAAAAAAGTTTATTCGTTATTGTTCACTTATTTTTTCTGGAGGGATTATTTTGGCTGAGCAAGAAAAGAATCGCATTTCCGTAGAAATATATGGTAATACATATAAAATGGTAGGAACAGAATCATCGGTCCATATGCGTCTTGTTGCTTCATTAGTGGACGACAAAATGCGGGAAATCAGTGCCCATAATCCATCTTTAGATACATCGAAGCTAGCTGTATTAACAGCCGTAAATTCTGTGCATGACTATCTATTATTAAAAGAGCAATATGAAAAACTAGAAATACAATTGAAACATTTGAAGGGTTGACATACATGTTAGATTTAATTATTCTCGCAGTCTTTATCATTAGTCTTATAGTTGGGGCGAAACGAGGGTTCGTCGTTCAGCTTATTAATATCGGAAGTTTTATCATTGCCCTCATTGTAGCGATTATTTATTATAAGCCGCTAGCAGAAAAATTTGTTTTATGGATTCCGTATCCTGGATTTACAGAAGGTTCAACAATGACGCTCGTTCTGGATTCACTCGATGTTGACCGTACATTTTATCGCGTCTTTGCGTTTGCCATTATTTTCTTTGCAGTGAAGATTGCCCTCCAAATTGTCGGATCGATGTTTGATTTTTTAACGTATTTACCTGTATTGAGTTCGTTAAACTATGTGTTGGGTGCAGTTCTTGGATTCATCGAAATGTATCTTGTACTTTTTATTGGACTGTACGTAGTAGCACTGCTGCCGGTGGAATCGATTCAGACATTCATCGACAGTTCGATTTTGGCAGGACTCATACTTGAGCATACACCGCTAATTACGAGCATGTTCCAAAATTGGTGGTATATACAAAAAAACTAACTTATTTTAGCGGGTGTCCTAAATTCGGAAAAGGAGTCACTAAAGAAGGAAGTCAACCTAACAAGCATCGCATTGTGCTAAACAGCTGACTTTTCCGCGCACCGTGGATCTTTAGCCGAATCGGGACATCAATATGCCGAGGCCTAATTGATTTGAAAATCATGCGAATGCTTCTCTCGATTTTCGGGAGGAGCTTTTTTAAAGGAGAGACAATGATGAACAAAAAAATTATTATTCGTACATTGGAAAAAATAGCTTTATATATGGAGCTGCAGGCAGAAAATCCGTTTAAAGTATCCGCCTTCCGAAAAGCGGCGGCGGCACTAGAAGCAGATGAACGAAGCCTTAGTGAAATCGATGATATTACAGCAATTAAAGGAATCGGTAAAGGAACGGCAGCGGTTATCACTGAACTGATGGAAAACGGGGAATCGACTGTCCTGAAAGAGCTGGAGGCAGCCGTACCGAAAGGGCTCGTTCCATTGATGAAACTACCGGGTTTAGGCGGTAAAAAGCTTGCAAAACTGTATCAGGAACTGAACATCGTGGATGCCGATACATTAAAGGCGGCATGTGAGGCAGGACAAGTACGAGGGCTTGCCGGGTTTGCAGCAAAAACAGAGGAAAAAATCCTAAAAGAACTTGAAACATTTGGTTCTCGTGCTGAACGATTGCCTATTTGGCAGCTTGAGCCTGTCGTCCTGGAAATTAACGAACTTTTAGCAAGTTTGCCTGAAGTGGAGAAGTTCTCGGTTGCAGGGAGCTTCCGACGTGTTGCGGAAACGAGTAAAGATGTTGATTTTATTGTGGCAACTAAGGAATATGAAGTTGTACGTGAAGCAATTTTAACGCGCCTCGCAATATTGGAAACCGTTGCCGCTGGGGATACAAAAGTGTCCGTCATATTGGATCGTGAAGAACCGGTAAGTGTGGATTTCCGTTTAGTGACACGTGAAGAATTCGCTTCGGCACTACATCATTTCACGGGATCAAAAGACCATAATGTACGTATGCGTCAGCTTGCAAAGTCAATGGGCAAGAAAATTAGTGAATATGGGGTCGAGCAAGAAGACGGAACCGTCGTAACATTTGAATCGGAAGAAGCGTTTTTTGCGCATTTTGATTTACCTTTTATTCCGCCGACTGTACGTGAAAGCGGTAAAGAGCTTGATCGTCTAGATGAACTAAGCGGATTAGTGAAGCTGGAAGATATAGTAGCGGATCTTCACATGCATACAACTTGGTCTGATGGCGCGCATTCAGTGAGCGAGATGGGGCAAGCTTTAATAGATATCGGTTATTCCCATGCGGTCATTACCGATCATTCGCAGTATTTAAAAGTGGCGAATGGATTAACACCTGAACGACTTGAGCAGCAAAAGCTTGATATTTATGCATTTAACGAAGCAAATCCAAATTTCCGACTATACAGAGGTACAGAAATGGATATTCTTCCTGATGGGACATTAGATTTTGGAGACGATGTTTTAAAAGAACTTGATTTTGTGATTGCATCGATCCATTCAAGTTTTACACAATCGCAGGACAAAATTATGGCGCGTTTAAAAACAGCGGTGGAAAATCCATATGTCCATATGATTGCCCACCCGACTGGCCGAATTGTCGGACAGCGCGGAGGCTATGATCCGGATGTGCCATTATTGATTGAATGGGCTGCAGAACATGGTAAAATATTGGAACTCAATGCAAATCCGTACCGCCTGGACTTAAGTATCGAATATTTAACGCTGGCAATGGAGAAAAATGTACCAATCGCCATCAATACAGACGCGCATGCAATTGACCAGCTGCGCTTTATGGACATCGGTGTCAAATATTCACAAAAAGCATGGCTGAAAAAAGACCTGATCGTCAACACATGGTCAAAAGAAAAGTTTGAAGCATTTATTGCGAAAAATAAAGAAAAGTAATAGGAGGTGTTCTCATGATCGAACAACGAGCATTGAAAACACTAGAATTTCATAAAGTACGCGAGCAAGTAGCGGCATTTTGTACAAACTCGATCGGAAAACAGGCGATCGATGAACTTGTACCGGAAACAGATTACGATACAGTTGTTGAACTGCTGGAAGAAATGGATGAAGGACTTGCGATTTTGCGTGTGAAAGGCAATGTGCCATTGGGCGGCATTTTCGATGTACGTCCGCATGCACGCCGCTCACAAATCGGCGGTATGCTCAGCCCGATGGAATTAATGGAAATCGCAAGCACAATACGTGCAAGCCGGATTTTACGGAATTTCATAGAAGATATCGAATCTGAAAATACAATTGAAATTCCACATTTTATCGAGCGTAAAGAACAAATGCCTGTCTTAACGGCATTACAGCACGAAATTAACGATTGCATTGATGATAATGGTACGGTACTTGATTCAGCGAGTTCTGCATTACGCTCCATTCGCCAGTCATTACGTTCAGAAGAATCGAAAGTGCGTCAAAAGCTGGAAAGTCTCACACGTGGTTCAAATGCAACAAAGATGCTGTCTGACGCGATTATCACAATTCGTAATGACCGTTTCGTAATCCCTGTTAAACAAGAGTATCGGTCACACTATGGCGGAATCGTCCACGATCAGTCCGCTTCAGGTCAAACATTATTTATCGAGCCTGATGCAGTGATTCAAGCGAACAATGAAGTACAGCGCCTAAAAGTGAAAGAAAAGGCTGAAATCGAGCGTATTCTATCCGAGTTGACTTTGAAGGTACAGGAAGTAGGACATGAAATATTCGTTCTTGTACAGCTACTTGGAGAACTGGACGTTATTTTAGCAAAAGGGAAATACGGACAGGCGAATAAATGCACAATGCCAAAAATGAATAAAGAAGGCTATACGCGACTTGTCCGTGCACGACACCCGTTATTGCCAATTGATGAAGCAGTAGCCAATACGATCGAATTTGGACGGGATGTTACAGCAATTGTTATTACCGGACCAAACACTGGTGGTAAAACAGTAACGTTGAAAACTGTGGGTCTGTGTACAATTATGGCACAGTGCGGTCTTCCGGTTCCTGCACTGGATGGTTCGGAATTAGCCGTGTTTGAACAAATTTTTGCTGATATTGGCGATGAGCAATCTATTGAACAGTCATTATCAACTTTCTCCTCTCATATGGTGAATATAGTAGACATTTTAAGCAAATTTAATGAAAAATCGTTAATTCTATTCGATGAGCTTGGCGCAGGTACCGATCCGCAGGAAGGTGCAGCACTCGCAATTGCTATATTGGATGAAACAGTTGATCGCGGCGCGCGTGTTATGGCAACTTCTCACTATCCTGAGCTGAAGGCATATGGCTATAACCGTCCATCTGTAGTTAATGCAAGTGTAGAGTTCGATATTGAAACACTTAGCCCGACTTATCGATTGCTCATTGGTGTGCCGGGTCGTTCAAATGCATTTGAAATTTCCAAACGTCTTGGATTAAGTTCGAATGTTATCGACCACGCAAAATCCTTTACAGGTACTGACCGTCATGAAGTAGAATCGATGATTGCTTCACTCGAAGAAAGCCGATTACGATCTGAACGTGAAGCGGACGAAGCTCACCTGTTACTCGAAGATGCACAAAAAATCCGAGCAGAGCTGGAGGAACGTCTTCGTATTTATGATGAGAAAAAGGAAAACCTCGAGAAAAAAGCAAAAGACAAGGCGCGCAAAATTGTCGATGAGGCGAAGAAAGAAGCAGAAGCAATTATTGCAGAGCTGAGAAAAATGAAAGAAAATGCCGCATTATCGGTGAAAGAGCATGAGTTAATCGATGCGAAGAAGCGTTTAGATAATGCAGCACCGATTGATAATAACAAAGTGCTTCAAAAGGCTGTTGCTGCCCGCGAACGTAAGCAGAATCTGCAAGTGGGCGATGAAGTAAAAGTATTGAGCTATGGACAAAAAGGTACACTCCTGCAAAAAGCAGGAAATGAGTGGGTTGTTCAAATTGGTATATTAAAAATGAAACTTCCGGAATCTGATTTAGAGTATGTCAAACCGGAAAAAGAGCAGGCTACTCGTCCGATGATGAATGTGAAAAATCGCAATAGTGTCGTCAAACTGGAACTGGATTTACGTGGGGAACGATATGAAGAAGCGCTTATACGCACAGAAAAATATTTGGATGATGCGTTATTGGCGAACTATCCGCGTGTATCGATTATTCACGGTAAAGGCACTGGTGCATTACGCCAAGGGATTCAAAGCTTCCTGAAAAACCATAAGCGTGTTAAATCATACCGTTATGGTGAAGCAGGCGAAGGCGGATTTGGTGTTACAGTCGTAGAACTAAAATAGTTGTTGCTCCTTTTAAATTATGCGCTAATATTAAACATAGAAAGAAAATAATTAAAGGGGGTAAAATGGATTGCTAGGATCAGACTTTTGGCACCATCCTCTCGTAGAAACAGCAGGCTATTTTAGTGTGGTAGTCCTTTGCCTATTCGTATCAATGATTTTATTTGAGATTGTAACAAAGTATAAAAATTGGGATGAAATAAAAAAAGGAAATGTCGCGGTCGCTTTAGCTACTGGAGGAAAAATTTTAGGCGTCTGTAATATTTTCAGATATTCAATTAATCAGCATACATCATTTATTGAAATGCTCGGTTGGGGTTTATTCGGTTTTACGTTACTAATCTTTGCCTATTTCTTATTTGAGTTTTTAACGCCGAAATTTAATGTGGATGAGGAGATTGCAGCTGACAACCGTTCAGTCGGATTTATCTCATTTACCATTTCACTCGGTTTGTCATTTGTTATCGGAGCAAGTATTTCATAGGAGCATATACATGGAAACATTATCGAAAATCTTACTCGTCGTCTGTTTCATTTTTTTCGCAGTCGGCATTTACTACATGATGACACTCTAAACATAAAAGCAAATGTACTGGTATTTCGCTAGTGCATTTGCTTTTTTTACTGGTTTTGAAAATTATTATCACTCGACCAATCTGTTCTTAACCAAAAAATATTTAATTTATTTAAAACTTTATTGGAAAAGTTATATTTCCATACTAAACGAATAGTCCTATATGTTTTATAGTCAATAATACTATAAAAGTCAAAACAAATAACGAGAAAATAATTGCATAAACGAGAATATAATGTGTATATCTATGAAAATAGTTTGAAACCATTTCCAGTTTTCATTATAATGATGTAAACAAGTAAAGCTTTATCGAAGGGGAGGAGTTTTATGACAGAAAAGGTTTGGTTGGCAAGCTATCCGAAAGAAGTACCACATTCAATTGAGTTGCCGGAAATACCTGTACACCAGTTTTTAACAGAAGCATTTGAGTCAATGCCGAATAAAGTGGCCATACACTTCATGGGGCGTGAACTTACGTACAAAGAGCTTTATGAATCAGCATTGAAGTTTGCGAACTATTTGCGTTCTCTAGGGGTGGAGAAAGGCGATCGAGTAGCGATTATGCTGCCGAACTGTCCGCAAGCGGTTATCGCCTACTATGGCACGATGTATGCCGGTGGGGTTGTCGTACAGACGAATCCGCTTTATACAGAACGTGAGCTTCAATATCAGATGGCGGATTCCGGAGCAAAAGTAATCTTAGTGATGGATATTCTATACCCTAGGGCGATGAAAATATTACATGAAACTAATATTGAAAATGTCATTGTTTCAGGAATTAAAGATTATTTGCCATTCCCGAAAAACCTGGTGTATCCGTTCATACAAAAGAAACAGTATGGTTTTAGTGTAAAGGTGGAGCATAGCGGAACGAATCACCTGTTCACAGAAATCATGAAAATGGCCAAGACGGATAAAATCGAGCAAGACTTTGATTTTGAAAACGATTTAGCCTTATTGCAATACACTGGCGGGACAACAGGTTACCCGAAAGGTGTTATGTTAACGCATAAAAACCTGATTGCAAATACATTAATGTGTGATGCATGGATGTATAAATGTAAAAAGGGTGAAGAGACAATTTTAGGCATACTTCCATTCTTCCATGTATATGGTATGACAACGGTATTAATTTTATCGGTCATGCAGCAGGGTAAGATGGTATTACTGCCGAAGTTTGATGCGGAGCAAGCATTGAAAACGATTGATAAGCAAAAACCAACTTTATTCCCCGGCGCCCCAACAATGTATATTGGCTTGTTGAATCACCCGGATTTAGCAAAATATGATCTATCGTCAATTAAAGCATGTTTAAGCGGTTCTGCTGCATTGCCACTGGAAGTTCAGGAAAAGTTTGAAGCATTGACAGGTGGTCGTCTAGTAGAAGGATACGGCTTAACCGAAACTTCTCCCGTAACACATGCCAACCCCATTTGGGATCATCGGATCAACGGTTCAATCGGTTTACCTTGGCCAAACACAGAAGCGGTTATATTACGCTCAGGTGAAGCAGAAGTATTGCCTGTAGGTGAAATCGGCGAAATAGCGGTAAAAGGACCGCAAGTTATGAAGGGCTATTGGAATCGTCCTGAAGAAACAGCGATGACATTTACAGATGGCTGGTTTTTAACAGGGGATTTAGGTTATATGGATGAAAAGGGTTATTTCTATGTGGTTGACCGCAAAAAAGATATGATTATTGCAGGTGGATTTAATATTTACCCGCGTGAAGTAGAAGAAGTGCTGTATGAGCATGAGGCGATCCAGGAATGTGTCGTTGCCGGTATACCTGATCCGTATCGCGGAGAAACCGTGAAGGCGTATATTGTTCTTAAAGAGGGTAAATCAGTTACAGACAAAGAACTGAACGAGTATTGCCGTAAAAACCTGGCTGCTTATAAAGTGCCTCGTTTCTATGAATTCCGTCAAGAGCTGCCGAAAACAGCAGTCGGAAAGATTTTACGACGTACACTAATTGAAGAAGAAAAACAGAAAATGGCACAACAAGAAGCAAAATAATTAATTGTTTAGCAAACTATTGACAGATTGCAGAACAAACTATAATATGAAAACATGAATGAATGGTCATTCATGTTTTCATATTTTTTTTGGTGGTGATCTGCTTGAAACGAAACAAACCCAAATATATGCAAATAGTAGACGCGGCAGTCATTGCTATAGCAGAAAACGGCTATCATCAAGCCCAGGTTTCCAAAATAGCCAAACAAGCCGGGGTTGCTGATGGTACAATCTATTTATATTTTAAAAACAAAGAAGATATTTTAATTTCTGTATTCCAGGAAAAAATGGGTATTTTCGTAGAGAATTTACAGGCTATAATAAAAAGTGGGGAAACTGCTTCCGATAAGTTATGTAAAATGATCGAAAATCATTTCCGTGTTCTATCAAGTGATCGCCACTTGGCAACAGTAACTCAGCTGGAGTTACGCCAATCGAATAAAGAGATTAGACTGAAAATTAATTCTATTCTAAAAGAATATTTAATTTTACTAGATCAAATTTTAATCGAAGGTATGCTAAATGGTGAATTCAACCAGACGATGGATGTTCGTATTGCGAGACAAATGGTGTTTGGCACAATTGACGAAATTACGACAACTTGGGTAATGAATGAAAATCGATATGATTTATTAGAGCAAGCTCCGAAAGTAAAGCAATTACTGCTAAACGCACTAAAAGCATAAAGGGGATGTAGAGGATGGAGTTTCTAAGTTGGAAAGTAGAAGAAGGGGTAGCAATTGCAACAATTTCAAGACCACCAGCAAATGCACTTTCACAAGGCTTGATCCAAGACGTGAATGCACTTTTAGACGCTGTAGAAAATGATGAAAATGTACGTGTTATCGTCTTACATGGCGAAGGACGGTTCTTCTCTGCGGGTGCGGATATTAAAGAGTTTACGAGCGTACAGTCAGGAGAAGCATTTACAGGATTGGCGAAAAATGGACAAGATGTTTTCGAGCGTATTGAAACATTCAGTAAACCGGTTATCGCCGCAATCCACGGTGCTGCATTAGGGGGCGGATTGGAACTTGCGATGGGATGCCATATGCGCTTTGTAACCGCATCGGCAAAATTAGGCTTACCTGAACTATCACTAGGCTTAATACCTGGATTCGCAGGAACACAGCGATTACCACGTTATGTTGGTGTAGCAAAAGCAGCGGAAATGATGTTTACAAGTGACCCGATTACGGGGGCTGAAGCTGTTGAGTGGGGATTAGCAAACCGTGCTTATTCCGATGAAGAGCTGTTGCCTGAAACATTGAAAATCGCTAAAAAAATTGCGAAAAAATCACCAATCGCGCTTAAAGCAGCGATCCAAATGCTGAATTACTCGAAACCATCATCTTATTACGATGGTGTAAATGCTGAAGCAAACAGCTTCGGTGAAGTATTTGTTTCTGAAGATGCTAAAGAAGGTATCCAAGCATTTATTGAAAAACGTGAGCCAGTGTTTACTGGCAAATAAAAAAATGTATTCTTCCCTGTTTTTCGGGATTAAAATTAAAAAGCTTTTAGGAGGTCTAGATTATGAATATTTTTGTATTAGTAAAACGTACTTTTGACACAGAAGAAAAAATCGTCGTATCAGGCGGTAAAATTCAGGAAGATGGTGCAGAATTCATCATCAATCCATACGATGAGTACGCAATTGAAGAAGCAATTCAAAAGCGTGACGCATTAGGCGGTAAAGTAACAGTTGTGACAATCGGTGGAGAAGATGCGGAAAAGCAGTTACGTACAGCTTTAGCAATGGGTGCCGATGAAGCGGTATTGATTAATACAGAAGATGATTTAGATGAGCTTGACCAATATTCTTCAGCTTATATTTTAGCGGAATATTTAAAAGACAAAGAAGCAGATTTAATTTTAGCAGGAAATGTAGCGATCGATGGTGGTTCAGGACAAGTTGGCCCGCGCTTAGCAGACCTGCTGGGCATTAACTACGTAACAACTATTACTTCATTGGAAATCGAAGGTACGAACGTTAAGATTGTGCGTGATATCGAAGGGGACGCTGAAGTATTAGAAACATCATTACCATTATTAGTAACAGCTCAACAAGGTTTAAACGAGCCGCGTTACCCATCTTTACCGGGGATTATGAAAGCTAAGAAGAAACCGCTTGCAGAACTGGAATTGGATGATTTGGATATCGATGAAGACGATGTTGAAGTAAAAGTAGAAACAGTTGAAATTTACTTACCGCCACAAAAAGCGGCTGGTCGTGTATTAGAAGGCGATCTTTCTGTACAGGTAAAAGAATTAGTAAACTTACTTCATAACGAAGCAAAAGTAGTCTAATAGAAGTCAACTAGCGTACGAAAATTTTTACGAAGATGGTAATGGAGGGATATTCTATGTCAAAGAAAGTTTTAGTGTTAGGTGAAGTTCGCGAAGGGAGCTTACGTAACGTTTCATTCGAAGCAATTGCAGCAGGTTTACAAATCGCTGACGGCGGTGAAGTAGTAGGTTTATTAGTTGGGGATGCAGTAGCTGATTTAACACAGGAATTAATCGCATATGGAGCGAGCCGTGTTATCACAGTAGAACATCCACATTTGAAAAACTATACATCTGACGGATACAGCCAAGCAATTTTAGCAGTAATAGAACAAGAAAATCCAGAAGCAATCGTTTTCGGTCATACTTCTTTAGGTAAAGACTTATCGCCAAAAATTGCTTCACGCTTACAATCGGGCTTAATTTCAGATGTTACGGAAATTCAGGGAGCAGGCGATGATACAGTATTTGTTCGCCCAATCTACTCTGGTAAAGCATTTGAAAAAGTAAAAATCAAAGAGGGTATTATTTTTGCGACAATTCGTCCGAACAATATTCCGCCATTAGTAAAAGACGATTCTCGTTCTGGTGAAGTATCATCAGTATCAGTTGATATTACAAATTTACGTACAATCATCAAAGAAGTTGTACGCAAATCAACTGAAGGTGTAGATCTTTCAGAAGCGAAAGTAGTAGTTGCAGGTGGTCGTGGTGTTAAATCCGAAGAAGGTTTTGAGCCATTAAAAGAGCTTGCTAATTTACTAGGTGGAGCAGTTGGCGCATCTCGTGGTGCATGTGACGCTGAATATTGCGATTACTCATTACAAATCGGCCAAACTGGTAAAGTTGTAACACCTGATTTATATATCGCTGCAGGGATTTCTGGTGCGATCCAGCATTTAGCTGGTATGTCGAACTCAAAAGTGATCGTTGCGATCAACAAAGATCCAGAAGCGAATATCTTTAAAGTAGCGGACTACGGTATCGTTGGCGACTTATTCGAAGTAGTGCCAATGTTAATTGAAGAGTTTAAAGCACTTAAAGTAAATGCTTAACAAGTGATTAGGGGCTTCCTTCTTTTGAAGGGAGCCTTTTAATTTTTATAGTGGTGAGGTAAATATGGTGTGAAGAGAAATGGATATCGTATAATGCATTAAATTGTTTAAATAAAGGGTATAGTTCTTCTAATATCCTCAAAAATCCATCGGAAACAATGGCTAAATTTGAGGGTCATGATATTCCCAAGCATTTTACTACTGTTTAATTGGGAAAACATGCTATACTACAACCATATGTTATTTAAGGAGGCTATTTAATATGGCAATTGTACACGCGACAGATCAAACATTTCCACAAGAAATTTCAAACGGCACAGTTTTAGTAGACTTTTGGGCTACTTGGTGCGGACCATGTAAAATGATCGCTCCAGTTCTTGAAGAATTAGATTCAGAAATCGGTAACGATGTTAAAATCGTAAAAGTTGATGTTGATAACAACCAAGGTACTGCTGCTGATTACCAAATCATGTCAATCCCATCATTATTATTATTCGTAGATGGTGAATTAAAAGCAAAAACTGCTGGCTTCATGCCAAAAGAAGCTTTAGTTGACTTCATTAACGACAACAAATAATTAAACCATTGACCATTCAAACGCCAAAGCGTTACTGATATGTCAACAAGCCGTATGCCGTATAAGGTGTACGGCTTTTTTCTTATACCCCAATCAGTTAAAATAAAAGAAAGGACATATTAAACAGGTGAGAAAATGAATGCAATCATAAAAGCAAAACTAGAAATACTACCAAATGAATCAGGTTGCTATATTATGAAAGACCGTCAAGGCACGATTATCTACGTTGGTAAGGCGAAAGTATTGAAAAATCGAGTGCGTTCTTACTTTACGGGAAGTCATGACGGGAAAACTGCAAGACTAGTCAGTGAGATTGAAGACTTCGAGTATATTGTGACTTCAAGCGATTTGGAAGCCCTTATTCTGGAGCTGAATTTAATTAAGCTGCATGACCCGAAGTATAATGTAAAACTAACGGATGATAAAACGTATCCTTATATAAAAATAACGAATGAACGTTACCCTCGTATTATTACGACAAGAAAAGTGAAGAAGGATAAAGCGAAATATTTCGGTCCGTATCCGAATGCCTATGCGGCGAACGAAACGCGTAAATTACTGGACCGTCTGTACCCGCTTCGTAAATGTACGCATCTGCCTAACCAGGTATGCCTGTACTATCACTTAGGTCAATGTTTGGCACCGTGTGTAAAGGATATTGAAAAACAGGTATATGACGAAATGATTGATGAGATTTCGAAGTTCTTAAATGGGGGCGTCGAAGAAATACAACAAGACCTTCAGCAAAAAATGCTGGATGCAGCTGAAAATCTGGAGTTTGAGCGGGCAAAGGAATTCCGGGATTTGATTGCCCATATTGATCAGATTATGGAAAAGCAAAAAATCGTCACGGATGATTTAAGCAACCGGGATGTATTTGGCTATGCAGTGGAAAAAGGCTGGATGTGTGTTCAGGTGTTTTTCGTGCGTCAAGGTAAACTCATTGAGCGGGATGTTTCGGTTTTCCCGATCTATAATGAGCCGGAAGAGGAATTTTTAACATTTGTCGGTCGTTTTTACGAACAGCCGCATCATCTATTGCCAAAAGAGATCTTTGTACCGAAATCGATTAACGAAACAATTTTACAAAAGCTTTTGAATGTGAAGGTACTGACACCAAAGCGCGGTTCCAAAAAAGAGCTTGTTGATCTGGCGATGAAAAATGCGGAAATCGCCATTCATGAAAAATTCCAGTTGATTGAACGTCAAGAAGAGCGGACAGTAGGGGCTTGTGAAGCGCTTGCTGAAGCAATGCAAATTCCGTTGCCGCTTAGAATAGAGGCGTTTGATAACAGTCATATGCACGGTGCAGACCCGGTATCGGCGATGGTTGTTTTCATCGACGGGAAGCCTGCGAAAAAGGAATACCGGAAATATAAAACAAGGGAAGCGGCCAAGCATGATGATTATGGTGCGATGCAGGAAGTTATTCGACGCCGCTATACACGTGTACTGCGAGAAAATCTGCCATTGCCTGACCTGATTCTTATCGATGGGGGAAAAGGACAGATGGAAGTTGCACGTGAAGTAATTGAAGACGAACTTGGCTTAGTCATCCCGATTGCAGGACTTGCTAAAGACGAAAAGCACAATACGTCCCAACTTTTATTTGGTACGCCTCCGGGAGTTGTACCGTTGAAGCGTACAAGTGACGGCTTCTATTTATTGCAGCGTATTCAAGATGAGGTTCACCGATTTGCGATTACATTTTTACGTCAGCAGCATCAAACGAATGCCATTACTTCTGTTCTCGATGGGATTGAAGGAGTGGGTCCGAAGCGAAAGCAGCAGCTTATGAAGCATTTTGGATCAGTGAAAAAAATTCGCGAAGCTAGCGAGCTGCAGCTGCAGGAATCAGGAGTACCGGCAAAATTGGCGGAAGTCATCTATCGTCATTTTCATGAAGCACCATTGAATAAAGAATAGAGTTGTGCTAATATAAAAGACAATTCAATATTTACTAAGATAGAGGCGCAGTATTCAACAGTACATTGCTCGAGGAAGAACAATTCCATTGACAGCAATCGAAAGGGGGTCCTGCCGAAGTGAAGTGCGTATTGTTCGCGCAGTTTGCTGGTTTTGCATTTAAGAGATGTAAAACTGTCAGAGCTTTATGTTCTGGAGGGCTATCCTGAAAAACTTATAACTATTATTTGTATTGACGGCGGCTTTCCATGAACATGGAAAGCCGTCTTTTTTGTTTTCGAATTTAAGGAGGGAAAAGAATGGAGACAGTTGTTGTAAAGTTTGGCGGTCCGGCATTGACTACACCGGAAAAAATCGTACATCTAGCTAAAAAAGTGATAAAAGAGCAAGGGCGTGGCATAAACTTAGTCGTTGTCGTTTCTTCAATGCCCGCTATACGACGAGAATTGAGACAATATGCTGCTGAAATTACCGATGAGCCGTCGAAACGGGAAATGGATGCATTCGTCTCATCAGCAACACAAATAACAAGTGCGATGCTTGCAATGGCGATTCAGGAGCATGGAGGCAAAGCTGTCTCGTTAGCTGGATGGCAAACAGGTATCCATACAAATCAAAAGCATGGTAACGCACGGATCGATCATGTCGATAGTAAACGAATTCAGGAACATTTGGCATTAGGCGAAATCGTCGTCGTAGCAGGCTTTCAAGGAGTTACGGGGACAGACAATATTTCAACATTCGGCAAAGGGGGTTCTGAAACTTCAGCGGTTGCACTGGCGGTTGCCCTCGAAGCAGAGCGTGTCGAGATTTTTTCATCAGTTGAAGGGATTTTCACAGCAGACCCAGAAATTGTAAAGGGATCTAGGAAACTACCGGAAGTTTCTTATGATGAGATGTTGGAATTTGCAAATTTAGGGGCTAAAATATTGCACCCACGTGCGGTTGAACTTGCCAAAAAATACAATATACCGCTCATTGTACGTTCATTCGTACAGGACGTGGAAGGCACTTTTATTAAAGGGGATGTAGACATGGAGAAAAACTTACTTGTACGCGGGATAGCCTACGAATCGGATATTATTCGTTTGACAATCGGCTATGATTCGTATGAAACCGCGTCATTGGCAGAAGTGTTTAGTGTTTTAGCAGAAAATGATATCAATGTGGATATTATTGTTCAAGCAGTCATTGATGGCGTGAAGCCGACCATTTCCTTTACAATTTCCAAGGATGAGTTTGCGGAAGCATTACGGGTTCTGGAAACTAGTAAACTATCACTTGGATTTAGTTTTGCAGATTTTGAAGTAGGTTTAGCGAAAGTATCGATTATCGGTTCTGCGATGGCATCCAATCCGGGGGTGGCAGCCCGCATGTTTGCACGTTTAGGACGCGAACATATTCCTGTAAAAATGGTCAGCACTTCGGAAATCAAAGTGTCTGTCGTTGTACCACAGGAAGAAATGGTTCGTGCTGCGAATGTGCTGCATGAGGAATTCGATTTGGCAATGAAAGAAGTAACCGCTTCTTAAAGTAATAGCTGGAAATGAGCTGAAGTAGCTTATTTCCAGCTTTTTTATTGTGCAAATTTGCATCTTCATCAATAGATAATTATGATAAGTTGAAGACTAAATTTTCTCTTTTAAATCCCATTTTAACGTAAATTTTACGATGTGTTTGTCATTGTCTTTTTCTTCATAGCACTCCGTTAAATAGCCAAGCTGTTTTTGCTTCTGCTCTGCTAAAAAGCCGGCTTCAAGACGGAAACAACGTTGTACAATATTAAGTGGCAATTCCTCAGATGTCGAAAGTATGTAGTGAAGTTCGTCCTTCGTTTCCTTTTCCAGAATTAACTGGCCCCAGCCAGCTTCCATGAAAAATGAAGGCAGTTCATCCATTGAAAATAATGGGAACTTTCTTGCAATTTCTTTACCTGCCCAATATAAAACATCTTCTTCATGCTTTCCTAAAATAGAAGGAAGAAGATGGTCACGAATGATTTCGTAGCCAAAAGTTGGAATCGTTTTCATTTTGTACCCTTCCATATAAAAAACCTCTTTCATAAATTTTCGTATAATTTTCATTCTTTCGTGAAGAAAAGAGTTATAAGCAGAAAAAACGGTTCTCAAAACAGCGTAAAACCGTCTTTAAAATGATTATAAAATATCCTGCGTTGCCTTGACGCTAGTATCTGTTGAGAGTACAATGGACATGTCATAATATTGTACCATGATGAAATGCGCAGTCAACATCCCAACTTTTACAAATTTGAGGCGTTGCGCAAGTGTATTTCAAGTACTAAGGGGGGTAACAGTTTTGTCGAAAGATCGTGAATTTTTATGGCGCCGCTTACACTCGTTACTAGGTGTAGTTCCTGTCGGGTTGTTCTTGGTGTTCCACTTATTTCTGAACTTCACTGCAATTGGCGGTGAGGAAACTTACAATAACGCTACAGGTGTTATGGAATTACTTCCACACTCGTTATTGTTAGCGATGGAATGGATTATTATCTATATTCCATTAATGTTCCACGGATTCTATGGAGTGTATATCGCTTTTACAGCGACATACAACACGGGACGTTTCAGCACATTCCGTAACTGGATGTTTGCATTGCAACGTTTCACAGGGATTTTCCTTGTAATCTTCATTGCGTGGCATATTTTCCAAACACGTATCCAAAAAGCATTAGGTGCTGAAGTTGAATTTAATATGATGGTTGAAATCGTTGATAATCCATTAATGTTAGTATTCTACATTTTAGGTATCGTTTCAGCAGCATTCCACTTAGCGAACGGTTTATGGTCGTTCTTAGTAAGCTGGGGTATTACACAATCTAACAAATCTCAACGAATCGCAACTTATGTTACATTGTTAATCTTCGTAGTATTAGCAATCGTTGGTGTTGCAGCTATCTTAGCATTCGTTTAATCACTTAACTTAGTCACTACTACATAGTTAAGTACTTAGACGGAATGGAATATGAGTAAAAGTTTTAGCAATTAATGAGGAGTGAGAAATAATCATGGCAAAAAGTAAAGTTATCGTCGTTGGTGGCGGTCTTGCTGGCTTAATGGCTACGATTAAAGCAGCTGAAGTTGGTACTGAAGTTGAATTATTCTCGTTAGTTCCGGTTAAACGTTCACACTCTGTATGTGCACAAGGCGGAATTAACGGAGCAGTTAATACAAAAGGTGAAGGGGATTCTCCATGGATCCACTTTGATGATACAGTTTATGGTGGTGACTTCTTAGCGAACCAACCACCAGTTAAAGGTATGTGTGATGCAGCACCTGGTATTATCCACTTAATGGACCGTATGGGTGTAATGTTCAACCGTACTCCAGAAGGTTTACTTGACTTCCGTCGTTTCGGTGGTACGTTAATGCACCGTACAGCATTCTCTGGTGCGACTACTGGTCAACAATTATTATACGCACTAGACGAGCAAGTTCGTTCACACGAAGTAGCTGGTTTAGTTACGAAATATGAGCACTGGGAATTCCTTGGTGTAGTGCTTGATGACGAAGGCGTTTGCCGCGGTATCGTAGCACAAGATTTACGTAGTGAAGAAATTCGCTCATTCCGCTCTGATGCTGTAATTATGGCAACAGGTGGTCCTGGTATTATCTTCGGTAAAACAACAAACTCAGTAATCAACACTGGTTCTGCAGCATCGATTGTTTACCAACAAGGTGCAACATATTCAAATGGTGAAATGATTCAAATTCACCCAACAGCGATTCCTGGAGACGACAAAAACCGTCTAATGTCTGAATCTGCTCGTGGTGAAGGTGGACGTGTATGGACGTATAAAGACGGTAAGCCTTGGTACTTCCTAGAAGAGAAATATCCAGCTTACGGTAACTTAGTACCACGTGATATCGCAACACGTGAGATTTTTGACGTGTGTGTAAATCAAAAATTGGGTATTAACGGGGAAAACATGGTATACTTAGACTTATCCCATAAAGATCCTCATGAATTAGATATTAAACTAGGTGGTATCATCGAAATCTACGAAAAATTCGTAGGTGATGACCCACGTAAATTACCGATGAAAATCTTCCCAGCGGTACACTATTCAATGGGTGGATTATGGGTTGACTATGACCAAATGACTGAAATCCCTGGTTTATTCGCTGCAGGTGAATGTGACTACTCACAACACGGTGCAAACCGTTTAGGTGCGAACTCATTATTATCAGCGATTTACGGTGGTATGGTTGCAGGTCCAAATGCTGTTAAGTACATTAAAGGACTTAAAAAGCATGCAGAAGATTTACCTGAAGAAATCTATACGCGTCGCGTACAGGAAGAAACAGAAAAATGGGAAGCTATCCTAAAAATGGATGGTACAGAAAACGCTTACTTACTACACAAAGAACTTGGTGAGTGGATGACTGACAACATGACTGTTGTACGTGTAAACGCAAAACTAGAAGAAACTTATGCGAAATTAACTGAACTTCAAGAGCGTTGGGAAAACATCAACATTAACGACACACAAAAATGGTCGAATCAAGGTGCTCACTTCACTCGTCAGTTAAAGAACATGCTATATTTAGCTAAAGTTATGACTAAGGGTGCATTATTACGTAACGAATCTCGTGGGGCTCACTACAAGCCTGAATTCCCTGAACGTGATGATGAAAACTTCTTAAAAACAACTATGGCGAAGTTCGATCCGGCAACGGGCGAACCAATTATTACTTATGCCGATGTAGACGTTTCGTTAATTCCACCACGTAAACGCGACTACTCAGCGTAGAAGGGGGAACTAAACAGTGGAAACAGTAAATACTGATAGAACAGTTAAGTTAGAAATCGTTCGTCAAGACAATGAGAATGGTGCTACACGCGTTGAGAAGTTTGAAGTTCCTTACCGTCCAGGTATGAACGTTATTTCTGCTCTAATGCATATTCAAAAAAATCCTGTTACTGCTGATGGTCAAAAAACGACTCCAGTAGCATGGGATATGAACTGTCTGGAAGAAGTTTGTGGTGCATGTTCAATGGTAATCAACGGACGTCCACAACAATCTTGTTCAGCATTAGTAGACAAGTTAACTCAACCAATTCGTTTAGAGCCAATGAAAACTTTCCCGGTTATCCGTGACTTACAAGTAGACCGTGAGCGCATGTTTAATGCACTTAAGAAAGTTAAAGCATGGGTACCTATCGATGGTACTTATGATTTAGGCGAAGGTCCTCGTATGCCAGAGCGCAAACGTCAATGGGCTTATGAATTATCAAAATGTATGACTTGTGGTGTATGTATGGAAGCATGTCCAAACGTTTCTGAATCTGCATCATTCATCGGACCATTTGCATTATCACAAGTACGTTTATTCAACACACACCCAACAGGTGCAATGAATAAAGACGAGCGTTTAAATGCAATTATGGGCGATGGTGGTCTTGCAAACTGCGGTAACTCACAAAACTGTGTAGCTGCATGTCCAAAAGGTATTCCTTTGACAACATCTATCGCTGCACTTAACCGTGAAACAACAGTTCAAATGTTCAAAAACTTCTTCGGTTCTGACCACATGGTTGACTAATCGAATGAATATAATTGACCCTCACCTAGGTGGGGGTCTTTTTGTTTTGAGTCCGCTTTTTGATTTCTGACAAATTATGCTATAATGAATGAGTATTCATTATCAGGGGATGATGATGGAATCAAACAAAGGGGGAATTTATTATGCGAGCTACATATATTCAGGATGCAACAGAATGGATGGCAGGATTTTCGTTTTCGACAAAGGTAAAGGTGCGTTTTTCGGAAACGGATATGTACGGGCATGTGAACAATACAAAAGTATTTGCCTATTTCGAGTATGCACGTATCGAATATTTTAAAGCATTAGGATTTGATTTTACAGCAGGATCAGATACGGGAAATATGCTCGTTGTTGCGGATATCCAATGTGATTATTTAAAAGAAGTGTTTTTCGACGAAGAATTGACAATATTTGTTAAAACCGCATCAATCGGCACATCATCGATGGATTTGCATTATTTGGTGAAAAATGAAAAAGATGAAGTGTGCTATACAGGGCGCGGAACGCTTGTACAATTGAGCAGTGACACGGGGAAAGGTGTCCCGTTACTGGAAGAACAAAAAAAATTATTGCTTGGGAAATAGTTAAATGCCCTCACCTGCTTTGTATTTTCGACATAATGTACAAAGAAGAGGATAGGAGGGTGTTGCAAAATGAATCGTCCGCAGCATCGTTCGCTGTTAACAAAAAGAGAACGCGAGATTTTTGAGCTATTAATAAAGGACTATTCAACACGGGAAATATCAACTAAGCTAGGCATTAGTGAAAAAACCGTTCGTAATCATATTTCGAATACGATTCAAAAGCTGGGTGTATCAAGTCGTACGCAAGCGATTCTTGAGTTATTAAGACTTCAGGAATTGTCGATATACTGATTCGATGCTTGCTATTTTATGAAAAAAACTTCAAAATAGAACTATGAAACGCATCGAGGAGTGAATGGAGTAGATGAAAGATCACAGCACACATAGCTCTGAATCTGTAGCAATCCTGGAAAAAGAACTAAGATATATTTCACACTTAATCAAGCAAAAAGGTCGAGAAATTTTAAGCAATTATACGATTACACCTCCGCAATTTATTGCATTGCAATGGTTGCATGAATCGGGTGATATGACGATCGGTGACTTGTCGACGAAAATGTATTTAGCATTTTCGACAACGACAGATTTAGTGGACCGGATGGAAAAAAATGAATTGGTACAGCGTGTACGTGACGAAAATGATCGACGTGTTGTAAGGATTCATCTTTTACCTGAAGGCGAAAGAATTATCCAGGAAGTAATTTTAAAGCGTCAAAATTATTTGCGGGATATTACACAGGAATTTAACGCAGAAGAGTTTGAGCAATTATCAAGAACATTACAAAAACTACATTTATTAATGAAATAGGATAGAGGCGGTACAAGTGAATGCCCCAATAGGTGTTATCGATTCCGGAGTTGGCGGATTAACAGTGGCAAAAGCAATTATGGAGCTTTTGCCGAATGAAACAATATATTATATAGGTGATACGGCGCGATGTCCTTACGGGCCACGCACAAAGCAAGAAGTCCGCAATTTTACATGGGAGATGGCAAAAGCGCTTGAAAAGATGAATGTGAAGATGCTTGTCATTGCATGTAATACTGCGACTGCCGTTGCATTGGAAAGTCTGCAAAAGCATATGCCATTTCCGGTTTTAGGAGTTATTAATGCAGGGGCACGAGCGGCCATAAAAAAGACAAAGCGCAATGAAGTTGTCGTATTAGCGACAGAAGGCACGATCAAAAGCGGCGCATATGAAGAAGCAGTGAAATCATTGTCGACAAAAGCGAAAATAATTCCACTTGCCTGTCCGACATTTGTGCCACTCGTTGAAAGTGGCGAATACGAAGGCCAATTTTCGTATGACCTTGTTGCGAAAGGATTAAAGGCGCTTGAAGATGAGCGATTTGATACAGTTATTTTAGGCTGTACACATTATCCTATTTTACAAAAGCAAATCGAAGCAGCAGTAGGCTCACAAGTTCACGTCCTGTCATCTGCCGAAGAAACGGCTAAAGATGTTGAAGCGATTTTAAGCTACACAGGACAATTACGAACAGAGGAAAAACCGCCACACCATATTCTGCATGCATCTGGTTCTGTGCCGATTTTCCGTTCCATAGCGGAACGTTGGCTGGAAAAAGGTGAATTGGATATCCGTAAAATTACATTCGAAAAATAGTTGATAGCTCAAATTAGGCATTTTGTCTAATTTGAGCTTTTTCCTTCTATGTCTTGCTTTTCTGCTTTAGACCCACCTTAAATTGTGATAAGATAAGTGCGCGAACAAATTGAGGAGGTCACGAATGACTAGACATGACTTAAGAGCTGTGAATGAATTACGTCCAGTTCAAATTGATAATAATTATTTAATGCATCCGGAAGGCTCGGTATTAATAACAGTTGGAAATACAAAGGTGATTTGTACTGCAACGATTGAAGAAAAAGTACCTGGTTTTTTACGTGGACAAGGTAAAGGTTGGATTACGGCTGAATATTCCATGCTACCACGCGCTACAGAGCAACGCACACGCCGTGAAAGCTCTGCAGGGAAGGTAAGTGGCCGCACAATGGAAATTCAACGCTTAATCGGCCGAGCATTACGTGCTGTCGTTGATTTAGAAGCATTAGGTGAAAAAACAGTATGGATTGACTGTGACGTAATCCAGGCAGATGGCGGAACGCGTACAGCATCGATTACAGGAGCTTTTGTAGCGATGACACAGGCAATTGCAAAACTAGGTGCTGACAAGCCATTCGTAAAATTCCCGGTTACAGATTATTTAGCTGCGACGAGTGTCGGAAAACTAGAAAACATTGGCGCAGTTTTGGACTTAAACTATGTGGAAGATTCAGCTGCACAAGTCGATATGAACGTTATTATGACAGGTGCCGGCGAATTTGTGGAATTGCAAGGGACAGGCGAAGAAGCGACATTCAGCCGTTCAGAACTAAATGAATTACTCGATTTAGGAGAAGCCGGAATTGCACAGCTAATCGAAATGCAAAAAACAGCATTAGGCGACATCGCAAACTTGATCGGAAAGGTGGAAGCATAATGAAACAAGTAGTAATCGCCACGAAGAACAAAGGTAAAGCGAAAGACTTTGAAGCATTATTCGGACCATTTGGCTATGAAGTTGTCACAATGTTTGAGGTTGCTCCAGATGTGGAAATTGAAGAGACAGGTACGACTTTTGAAGAAAATGCCATTTTAAAGGCGGAAACATTGGCGAACATGCTTGGCCAAATCGTGATTGCAGATGACAGCGGATTAGCGATCGATGCTTTAAACGGTGAACCGGGTGTGTATTCAGCGCGTTATGCCGGCGACCATGATGATGAAGCGAATATGGTGAAAGTGCTGGAAAACATGAAGGACGTACCGGAAGAACAGCGTACAGCCCGTTTCTGCTGTGCTTTAGCAATTGCTGGACCGAACATGGAGACAAAGACAGTATTCGGTACTTGTGAAGGTATAATTGCACATGAGAAGAAGGGGACAAATGGATTCGGTTATGACCCGATTTTCTATGTACCTGCTTTGGAAAAACATATGGCGGAACTTTCTGCCGAAGAAAAAGGCGCCATTTCACACCGAGGCAATGCCATTCGCAAACTGGCATTACAGCTAGCAGAATTTCTGAAATAGCAATTTCGGCAATTGCTGGAAATTGTAAAAATTTGTTTAATAACGATTGAATTTTCGTTTCAATGCTGTCAAACTAAGTATAGAAATGTAAAGGATGTGGATACGTATGAAGCTGTTGATAATGAGTGATACACATGGTGACGAGGAAATCATTGAACGTGTAAAGGGCTACCATCCAGATGCGCATAAAGTGATCCATTGTGGTGATAGTGAATTACCGTATGCACATCCTGCTCTGCAAGGAGTAGAGCGTGTGAAAGGGAACTGTGATCATGACCATAACTATTTGGAAGAGCTGCTTTTTCAGGTAAATGGAGATTTTGTGTATGTGACACACGGGCATTTATACGATGTGAAAAACTCTCCGATGAAACTGATTTACCGCGCAAAGGAAGTCGGCGCACAAATCGTATGTTTTGGTCATTCACATATCCTTGGTGCAGAATATATTGATGACATATTATTTATCAATCCGGGCAGCTTGTTGAAGCCACGCCGGATCGAAGAAAAGTCATTTGTGACTCTGACAATAACTTCCACACATTTTACATTACAATGTTATGACGATAATAATAATTTGATTGATGAATTGTTTTATGAGCGTTAATTAACAATGTGAAGCCTTGAAGTAATGAGGGCTTCACTTTTTTAATACAGAATTTAGCAAATGGAAAATTATTTTAGTTAAATAATAATTTTGTTTAATTTGTTTGTTGACTTTAAATATAATATACCATATAATAAAAAATGTCTTTATTACCAATTGGTTTAAAGAAATTGTCTCAGTAGCTCAGCAGGATAGAGCAACGGCCTTTAAGTAAATAGGAGCCTTTATACGGAAAATGAACGTATAAAGTGGACGACACCGTATCGGTAAACCCTTAACAGATTATGCTGATGGCAATACCGAGGAAACGAGAACATTTGAATGGCTTTATGCAGGTAAAATGTTTGCTGCAAGAAATTGCGAGAGGTTCCGTAGAGACTAAACGTGTCGCACCTGAAATGGTGAAGTTATAGTCCAGACCAACAAATTATACTTCTGTATAAGTAGTGAAAACTATAGTGGTAAGCTAAGCCGTCGGTCGGGGGTTCGAATCCCTCCTGGGACGTATTTAGGTTCAAATTGTATAAGATTGAACAAAAGATTAAACGCTTCAAACCCTTGATATTCAAGAGTTTGAAGCGTTTTTTCGTATTATCTATATACGAAAGTATAGGATAGTTTTCGATATGTTTTTACACAAATTTTACACATCGAGAGATTTTTGAGCATTATCTAGATGTAGTCTATAATCGGTAAAAGTGCCGCGCGGTTATAGTGAAATGGAGGACTACAATGGTAAAATTAAATTCCGAAGATGTAAAATTATTAAATAGAATCTTTATGCTGGAAATGATCTTGACTAGTTGCGTATTTTCATCAGTATTTTTGTTTATAGAATTTATTGTAGATGTCATTCCTTTTTTATCAAGGTATAGTGCTTATACAATTATAATAATTAAATCCAATCTTTTATCTATGCTTATTTACAAGATGACATTGCAACAGATACTTTATCAAGATTTAAGGGAGAAACAAATAGATAAGCTATATAGCTTACCAATTAAAGCAATGTTATACGTTAGTACTTTGCCTTTTACTATTTTTATAATAGATGCATTATTCATGGGGATTAATATAGGATGGAATATAATGATGGTATCAATAATTTATATATTATGTTTTATTAATTCAGTATTAAAAGCTAGGAATTATATATGGAAGAAATGGAGTAATGAAAATAGTGTTAATTAAATTAATCTTGTTATAAAGGATTACCTGGTAAAATGTAGAACTTTAAAATTAAAGGAGGTGGATATTATGGGGATTAAGATTACGGGCTTAAACAAACTGAAACAATTATCGAAAGGGTTAGAAGAAGTATCTAATACTAAGTCTATACCGATAACGGAGCTATTAACAAATAGTTTTTTAGCGAAGAATACTAGATTTTCAAATTTTAGTGGATTTGAAAGTAGTGAGATCTTTAAGAAGTATAAAGATATTGAAGACATACCTGATCAAGAGATGGACGAATTCATTATGAATTATTCTGATTTTACTTCATGGGAAAATATGCTTCATAGTGCCACAGAGGAATACATTAAGAATAAACTTAACTTTTAAAAATAATTGCTTTATTGATGAAGATGTTTAAAGAGAAGGGAGGATTATGTATTAAAATCATCCTTCTCTTTTTGATTAGTTGATGAATAACTGTTTAAATATTGATTTGGTTTTGTTCGAGTCTTCTTCACGCAATTCGCTTACTAAATGTGAATATGTACCAATGGTTGTGTCTAGATTATTGTGCCCTAAGCGTTCGGAAATATATACTATTGAAACACGTTGGTAAAGTAATATACTCGCATGTGTATGGCGTAATCCGTGAAATGAAATAACCGGTGAAATATTTAAACGTTTTAAAATAGCACGTAAAACGTCGTTAATTCGATCATTTGTTATAATTTTTCCAATTTCATTTTTATAAAAAATAATTTTTAAATGATTTTCTATTATGTAACTCTCGTTATTCTTTAAGTCCTCAAAAAGATCCAGTGTGAATTTATCGAGAGTAATAGTACGTGAAACTTTATATAGGCTAAATTTAGATACATTCTTAAGAACATTTGTAGTAAGTTCTTGATGTTTATATTCAAGTTGCTTATTAACCGTAATACAACCGTTAACAAAATCAAAATCAGTCCATTGTAATGCTAATATTTCCGCGTAACGCATGCCGGTTGTTAATGCTAAAATTAACATATAGTTTTCTAAACCTAATTCAATATTATCTACAAGGTATTTTAATAATTTCTGACTATCGCTATAATTGATGAATTTTTCCTCATGTTTTTTAGGTGCTATTCCTGAAACAATAACCTTACGGGTGAAATCTTTTTTTAGTAAATCATCCTCCAGGGCATCAGTTACACAAGCGCGGATATGTTTGTGGGTTTTAGATACTGTACCATGATTAAGTGACTCTCCTAACTTTGAGATAAATTCTTGATATTCAAATCTAGTAATATTATGAATAGCTTTATCACCAAAAAAATTAGCAATTTTACTTTCAGTGGCTTTATAAGCAGCGATAGTAGTCTTTGAATAATCTTTTTTGAATGTAGTGTACCACCGATGAAAATAAGCATGAAAAGGCTGTTTTCTCACTATCGCTATATTTCCTTCTAATATCTCCGTTTCCACAAGTGTTGCAGCATTTTTAGCCTCTGTTTTAGTCTTAAAGCCACTTTTACGAAGTGTTTTATGTTTACCGTCTTTATCCTTATAACTAACAGTATATTGCCAGGATTGCCCCCTTTTCTGGAAGCTAGCCATAAGCATCAGTCCTTTCAAAATGAATTACAAAGAGTTTATTTTAATTGTTGAATATGGTCAAAAAATGAAAGTTAGTTATTATGAATATCTGCAAAGTGATCTTCTAAAAACTTAGCCATTTTAGTTGCTTGAAAGCACCATTGTTGACCTTTCTTTACTGGATAAAAAACAAACCCCTTATTTTTAACATCAAGCAATGATTTGTATTTAGGGTTGTAGAGTAGATTTTGAGTTATCCAATCACGTTTTTTATTAATACGTTTTTCTAAGTCAGACATACTCCAATAGCAACCTTCAAGTTCGTTATCTTTTAATTCTTTGTATTCAATGAGATCTACTATAATTTTATCCTCCGGTATTGGGATTATTAATTGTGATGTTAAATACTGCATATTACGTTACTCCTTAGCTAATTTATAGTTTGAAGTAAACAAAAAAGCACCACGAAATAAACCCGAACAGTCGAGTTTACATCGTGGTGCTTCCACTTTTAAATGTTAATATTTACTTCTTGAGAAATACAATAGCATAGAGAAAAAAATTTTACAATAACTATTTTTAAAGAAAGTACTATCTAAATTCAATATATTAGATAAAAGAATACCATAGTTTAGGTTTATTATACTTACATGTTTTTTTATAAGCTTGCATTAAATTAAATATTATTTTATAGTTAATGCATTATTTTTTATTCTTATTTTACTTATTTTATTAAGTTATTCCTCAGGAAAAACTCTTTTTAGAGAAACTATTCATTTTATGAATTAGAGTTTCTCAAATTACATTTTCATGTATGGGATAGGTCTGTTCATTTTGAAAGACTGGTCCTGATAAGAGTTGAATCTAATAAAAATTCAGGCTCGAAAAATTATTATTATAATTTTTCGAGCCTTTTTATATATAAATTTGACAAATAGTTCTTTTAGTAAAACAGTTATTTATTTGATAGGGTATCGAGCCGACGTTCCCCGCGATTGAACAGGGCATTTAAAGGAGTGGAATATATAAGAAAAGGCAGGAGTAAAAACACACTAGAGTTTGAAGTTAAACTGATTATTAAAAATTTTAGTCACATCGGTAGTTCAAAAAAGGAGGCTAGAGAAAACTCTACAAAGGCAATTCATAGCTATAAGCAGCAGAAGAAAGTATTAACTGCCGCGCTTGATTTTATAAGGTTTTCTAAAGAAAAACATCAAATAAAAAATTTAGAGAATCTAAATAATTCGATTTATAAATCTTATATAGGCGAGCAAAGTAAGAAAGGTTTAAAAAACGGGTCAATCGTCGATTTAGAAACTTGCTTGCAGCTATTTCAGTTTGCTCTGACTCGGAACTATAAAAATAGAGGTAAAACAAAACCAATATTCTTTTATGGAAGGTTAGTCAAGAAAGAGAAAAGCACGGTAGTTGATAGATCTATTTCATATGAAGACTACATACTTATAAGAGATACGGTAAGTAAACGGGTCTCTTTAGCGGTTTTTCTAATGTTTGAATTCGGTTTAAGGCTGAAAGAAGTTTCGAATATTAAAGTCAAACACTTTGATTTAAAGAACAATCAAATTTATATACCAGCTGGTGAAGGGGCGGGAGTTACAAAGGGAGGAAGATATAGAGTTATTCCTTTAGAAAGTGATAAAGATATTAAATTAATTTTAAATATAGCTGATAAAGCAGAAAACGATAAGGTTATTGAAATTAGCTATGAAACAATCAGAAAAAGCGTGCGTAATGCTTATAATAAAGCGCGGATTTCTTCTTGTGATAAAGGATGTCATCGATTTAGACATTCGTTTGCTAGAAATAGATTTAAAATGTATCTCTCTAGAATAAATGAACCAATTAATCACATTAATGATTTATTAACAAAGCTTGATTTTGAAATGAAAATTAGTAATTCTAGATATTTTTATTGCAAAGAGGGGGGATTAATTCAAATAGTTCAATTAGCTAATAAGGTGTTAGATGAGCTAGGGCATACGAAGAGCGAACCTTTAGAAAAATCGATTAGACGGGATTTATATCTAGTGTATTTAGCAGGAACTAAACTATAAATTTAACGTAAGGTGGGTAAAAGATGGAGGGTAAAAAGAAAGTGGAGAATGTTTTGGATTGGTACTTTACTGGAAAAGCAGAAGATAAGGGAGAGAGAATTAATTCATGTGATTTATGTAATACTGCAATTAGATATGTTTATTACATTAAAAATAAATTTACAGGTGAAATACTGGGTGTAGGTTCTGATTGCATAGAAAGGTTTAATGTTACCATGATGAAAGATGGCGTAAGGTCGTCTAGGTTAGAAACCCTTAAAGAAGTTAATAAATATAAATATCGTTTTAAAAAAGAAAATGCCAACCAATATGTATTTAATACAATAGATAAACTAAGTTGGCCGAATATTGGTTCGTATAAAAAGGATTATAGTGATAATGGCTATTTTACTCCAGAGCAGAGCTATGCGTTATTTAACTATCTTGATAAGCAAGGCACGGTATATGACAAGAAGAAATTTAAGATTTATGTAGATACGAAAAAAAATATGAATAAGTTTACATATCGTAAATTTAAAGTGATCGAAGATGCCTTAACGGATAATCAGAAGAAAGAATGTAAGAAGTTTTTATTTAATGATTAATTCATTATCAGAGTCAAAAAAACTTCCTTTTTAGACGTTGATAATTCATCGATTTTTGCCAAATTTTATTAGTTCAGTTTAAATTGATTTATAACGAATATAGGAGTGATTGATGGTGTTTGTTAAGAGTAGTCCAATAATTCCCTTAGATAAATTAAGAACTGATTTTAAAGTAGAAGAATCGATTGCACAAGTAATTAATCGTAAGAAAGCTATGTATTATTCGGATTTTAAGAAGTTCGTTAGCTTTTGTGAAGCTGAATATCGAAACCAAGATTTCGATTCAATGGAAAAATATTTACATCAATTAATAACTGTAAAGGGGATTAAGTACTCAACATTTAACAGACGTGCAGCGGGTATTAAATTCTATTTATCTACGGTATTTAACCTGGAACAAACTTCTTTGCAGAAAAAAAGACTTCAAATAATTCGGCAATTATATAATACAGAAGAATATTTAAGATTAAAGCCAATGCGCGGTGTCCGCGCTGAAAATCAAGAAGAAGTCATTGCGCTTATAAATAAGTTCAATACAAATAATAAGTCCGAGATTCGTAAGCGAGCTATTTGCTATTTAAATTTAATTACGGCTAATAGGCCATCTGAAATGGTTAGGTTAAAAGTTTCAGATATTGATTTAATTAATAGGAAAGTTTGGGTAATGTTGAAGAAACAAGGTGAAATGAAAGAAAAAAGTTTAACATTGGAATGTAGTTTAGCTATAGAAAAGTATATTAAAGCCTTTAAGCTTAATAAGAATAATTATCTTGTAGGTTCAATTGATAAATGGGGGAATTATAAAAATAAAATGATAAGTGAAAGGAGCTATAATAGACTAATTCACCAATGGCTTGGTTTTCCACCTTATACTTTTAGAAAAACTCAAATAACTAGTATGTACAACAAAAGTGCTGATCTTGTAACAATAGCTAAACAATCTGGGCATAGATCTCTGCAAACAATTACCGAGCATTATATAGAAGTAGATTGTAGTGAAGTTGAGAAATACTTGTAGAATTAATAAATGGTGATATGAGACCATATAGAATATAATGAAGTTAATATTTTATATGGCAAGGGGTGTAAAGATGGCAGATATACATAATGAAAATAATGATCAAATGGAGTTATTTGAAGCAGAAATTTTAGATGTTGAGGAAGAAGGAAATAAATTAGATTACTTATCCGAAGAAGAACGACATGTGAATATAGAAAAGGCGACTTATTCTGTTTTTGAAATTTATCGTCGGTATAAAAGGGGAGATATTATTGTAAAACCTTTTTATCAACGAAACCCAGTCTGGCCGAATTCTAAGAAGTCTAAATTGATTGAGTCTGTAATAAGAAATATTCCTATCCCTTCATTTTATTTTGCTGAACTTGATGATGGTAAATGGGAGGTAGTAGACGGACAACAAAGGCTGAGAGCATTCTTTGAATTTATTAATAATGAGTACAGACTATCGTCCCTTCCTGTATTAACAGATTTGAATAGGAAGTATTTCAAAGATTTAACATCTCAAGGAAGGAAAATAGAGGATTATATCCTTCATATATTTATAATTAAGAAAAATTCTCATCCAGATATTAGATTTGATATATTTGAAAGAATCAATGAAGGTGCTACTCAGTTAAATGCACAAGAATTAAGGAATAGTATGTATAGAAATGGACAAAATGAGATTTTGAAGAAACTTTCAAAAAAAGCTTCTTTTATAAAATTAACCAAAGGTAAATTGTCTGAAAAACGTTTAAAGAATGAGGAAGCAGTATTACGTTTTTTATCTTTTTGTGTTAAAGACTATGATACTGATTATAATGGAAATATGAATGCGTTTTTAAATGATACAATGGAAAAATTCTATGAGTATTTTAACCAAGATACTACTATCTGGGAAGAACATTTTAATGAAACTATGGAAGTGATTTTTCAAGTATTAGGTCCTAAGGCATTTATTAGAAATAATGGAAGGGTAATAAATATGTCTTTATTTGATGTATTAACATACTCATTTTCAATATATAATCCTAAAGTTTTATTAAAGAATAAAGACAAGATTAAGGCTCTTTATGATGACTTAACTACAAATAATGATGAATTTATAAAATCAATTTCTACGAATACTTTAGCTAAGAGGACTGTTCATTGTAGGTTTGAAATATGGTTAACCAAAATGGAAGAAATTATTGAGGAGGAGTCACATGATTAATAGTTTCAATGTAAGGAATTACAAATGTTATGATGAAAGTAGTTATTTTGACTTACCTGGACTTACTCTAGTATCTGGAACAAATAACTCTGGTAAATCCTCTTTCTTACAAGCTTTGTATTTGTTAGCACAGAATAAATCTAGACATTTTCCTGTTTTAACATTGAATGAAGAATTGAATTTAGGTTCATTTTCAAGAATTCTTAATAAAAATGCTTTGAATACAGACGGAATTGAATTGGGGTATTCAGTAGACAAAGCAGTGTTAAAAGAATTTGATTTGAACTATCTTGAGTTTTTTTATATATATAAGAACCCTAACTTATATGACAATATTACAATTTTTGATATACAAGATTACCCTATATTAGATTCTTTAGAAGTTAATTATTCAGAATCTGGTTCAGATAAAATGAGTATTTTAAGTTTTAAACTTGAAGACTTGTCTGGAAGATATATTTATAGTGTAAAGGGAGATAAAGATGTAGGTTATTGTGAAATGCCTAATCTAATACCTTCGGCGATTATTTGTAAGGGACTGGATATGTTAGATAGAACTATCGGTTCGAATATTTACGAAAAAATTAGAAATGTAATGTTAAAAATCGATTCAAATAAAATTCATTATATTAAAGCATTAAGATTACAAGATTTTATTTCTGAAAATAATTCTTTGGATCAAAAGTTAGGGTTATCTGGAGAATTTACTGCAGAAGTAATTAATAAGAAATGGGATACTATAGTTGATTTTGAGTATAAGAGTAAAAAAGTTCAATTTGGAGAAATATTTACTATTTGGATAAAGAAAATGTTGGGAGAACAATATACGATAAGCTCTAAAAAAGTAGAGAAAGATTTGTATAATATTATAATAGGAAATAAAGATTCGGGGATGGAGTTAACTTTAGATCAAGTAGGTTTTGGTATATCTCAAATTTTGCCTATCATTACCATGATTTTAAGTAGTAAAAAGAATGATATTATTTTGATAGAAAATCCTGAAGTACATTTACATCCCAAATTACAATCTTTATTTATAGATTTATGTTTAGCAGCAATTAATCAAAATCGTAAGCTAATTATTGAAACGCATAGTGAGCACATGATTAATAGATTAAGAAGAAATATTAAAGAAAATCCTAATTTACTTGAATATGTAAACGTGTACTTTTTTGAATCAGATAGTAATGGTACTAATGTAACTGAGGTTCAGATTGATTCTAATGGCAAAATAGAGTATTGGCCAAAAGATTTCTTTGACCAAAGTTATTTAGATTTAATGGGATTGATTAACAATGAATAAGTTCATACTTAATCATGGGTGTTTTGTTGATATTCAAAAGGATTTTGTTTTAGAACGTTTCAAAGAGCTTACTATGTTGATTAACTTTTTAAGAGAGAAAGATTGCGTAATAAGTATAACGGAAGATTTGTGGAGTATTAATGTAGAAGGATCTACTCTGCAGAAATTAGTTCATGAACGAATGGAAAAAGATACAACTTTAGTTACCATTATTACAGTAATGAACTCTGGACCATACTTTCAATTTGTACAGAATTTTGATGGATATGAGGAATTAATAACGAATCCAAAAGTTTTGAAAAATACATTTGAATATAATTATTTATATTCAAATGTTTTAGATAATTGCTTCCCTATTATTTCTTTTGAAAATCCGAAATACATAACAGAAGATAATTATGTTTATAATGTTAATGGTTTAAATGGGGATATTAGCAATTATCTTGGATTAAGTAAGCTAGAGGAGTATTTTCTAAATAGCTTAAGGTTTTCGAACATTTCAGAAGTTTTCGAGAAAATTAATGAGGAATTTCCAAATATAAAAATACTTTCTTCAGCTATAAAGAGTGCACAAAGACATAATTTTCAAGGGAATCAATACAAGGTATATGAAGCTTTTAAGGGCTTGAATAATTTTGAAAGATTACCTGCTATGTCGGGGGAACAAAGAGAAGAAAGATTTTATGAAGCTACAAAAATGAAAATTTCTCCTGAAACAAAGGCAACTATGGATGTAGACAGATATAAGAAACAAAGAACTTTTAGTATCCCAGGTAAGCAATCAGAAATATTTGAATGGCATGTTAAAATTGGTAACAATACACGCATTCATTATTATTTTGATGAAGAAGATGATATTATTTATATAGGGCATTGTGGTAAACATTTGGGTACAGTTAGTTATAAATCTTAATATAAAAAGTTTACACAAATTTTACACAAACAAATAATTAATCTAGTATTATCAAAGGTTTTATGGACTATACTACGTCCTCCTGGGACGTAAAAAGTGATTATGGTCAACATAATACAAAAAAGAAAACTGCCCGAAACCTTGTAAATTAGGTTTCGGGCAGTTTTTTTTAGATGAATTTTGAATATCGTATTTTAAAGCATACAAAATTGAATTATGAAGTGTACAAAATGTGTGCATGGTGAACAAAGTGCGATTGAAAGAAATCATTAGAAGCTTGGAATCTTCTTATTTGTAATTTGTTCATAAATCTAATTACAAAATTACATAGGCAATTGCACAACTTTAATTATCATTTGTGGAGAGCAAAACGAATAAACTGTCACCAAGGTAAATAACTTCGCAGAATTGTGGATATCTCCAAATGAATAAAAGTGCCTTCTGCATTTTCGTGAATTGGAATTGATGATTTCCGTTATACATGTTGTGAAATGATAAGACAGCAGAGAGGATGGGTGATTGTGAAGATTGAAATTGGTGGTGTAAGTTTTGGTATGGTGCTTGCTATCATTATTTCATGGAGCGTTAATAAATCTGTGTTGTGGGCGATTATTCATGGGCTGTTCGGTTGGCTCTATGTCATTTATTATGTACTCACCATCTGAAATTTTTAACTGTAGTGAATTAATTGAGCCACATGTTATTGGTGTGGCTTTTTATTTAATCGAATTTATACTCCCATGAAACAGGTCGACCAGTACTTCTGGCTGACCTTTTCATTTGAACGGATTATGATTAATAGGATTTACCGGCAATAGAATCCAGTTTCGCATAAAGTCATTTCAATGCGATATTTTCAATATACAGGTCAACATCTTTCATCAATTGTTTAAATAAGATTCTATTTTTCTTTTTTATATTTATTCTTTTTCGTGCAGATTTTAAAGAGAATTCTTCATGAACAATACAGCTTCTGAGGTTCGCCAATAACTTAGTATTATTCTTGAAAGTTAAGTGATCTCCCAGTTTTCTTTCTAAATCAAGAATTATGTTCATGTCGGACTTATTTTTGTATTTATGCTTAAAATAAACTTTATAAATGTCTTTTAGCAGTTGTTCGGTTAATGAATACAATTCGACTGTGAGTGTTGCATATTTCCGGTCCCTGCGGCGTCCATAAAACTCCTCCAACTCATAATCGCTCAATAAGTCCACCCATTTAAAAGCACCTGATTGATTCGATGTATTTTTTACAATTTGCTGAAATTCTTTTTCGATCAAGCAAAGATCCGCAAATGCATGGTCTTTTAATTTTTTGATTTCTTTCTTCTTACTCATCTCAAACACTTCCTTCCAACGATTTAATTTAACAGTAAAGGGGGAGGCACATTCACTTACAAACCCCCTAAGCACTAAGTTATCTATTTTCTTACCCGAATTTTTATATTAATCAACTATTTTTTGAGTCATTCAAAGAAGTAAAGGATTTCAGTAGTTGTGCAATTTATCCTGTAATGGCCGTAGAATGTTTTATTTAATATGGAACATGGGAAAACACAAGGCATAGGAGGGATAATGATGGATTATAATTTATTTGGCAACTCAGGTATGAATGTTTCTAAATATGCATTAGGTACAGTGATGTTCAGTACAAACGGTCTTGAAGACGCGGGGGCGATGGATCAGGCAACCGCAAATTATATGGTGGATTATGCAATGGATCAAGGCATCAACCATTTTGATACAGCCAATATGTATGCGAAAGGTGATGCGGAAGTTATTTTTGGCAATGCGATACGTGATAAACGCCAGGATATGATCATCAGCAGTAAAAAAGGATTTCAGCTGATAGATAAACCAACCGATACGGGAGCTTTAATCAATGTTGATTCATCGATAGATGCGCTATTAAAAAGACTTGGCACGGACTATATTGATCTATATTATGTACATTGTTGGGATGGTCAAGTAGACGTTAGTGAAACGGTCCAAGAGATGAATGACTTAATTAAAAAAGGGAAAATTCGTCATTGGGGTGTAGCCGATTACAACGGCTGGGCGCTTGCGAAGACACATACGTGGGCAGTAGAAAATAATATGATACCGCCAATTGCTCAGCAAATCTATTACACACCGGAATCTCGTGAAGCAGAGTACGAAATTTTGCCGGCCGGTAAAGAATTGGGCATTGCTAATAGTATTAGGTCTCCACTTGGTGAGGGGCTGCTTACTGGTAAATTTACAAGAAACAAAATGTTCGAACCAGGTACAAGACAAGAAAATGGCTGGCCGGAAACATATATTAAAAATCCGGATTTGTTTTATAATCTAATCGATTTATTGCAAGATGTTGCGTCTAAACATAAAGCGACAGTAGCGCAAGTTGTTCTTGCATGGCTGCGTGATCGACCAAATGTAGATTCAATTATCTTGTCTGCAAGAACAAAAGAACAGTTGCATGAGAATATAGCATCCTATAATTTAAAATTAACAAACGAGGATATTTCACAAATTAATAACTTAACAGCACTGGAACCTATTTATCCATCATGGCACCGTGCTATGAATACATTGGATAGAGCTTCAAATGCAGAAAAGGTCTATTTAGACGAATACATTAAGTTGATGGATAGAAAAAATAAGACCGGCTTATAATTAACGACTTCTAGCAAAATAAAAAAATATAATCAGATAATTCCAATAAAACTAGTTGACATTTAAATCCGTTTTATTTATTATTAATTTCAATATATGGCTTAGCAAGCTCACTAGAGATACTAGAGGCTCCCTTATCTAATTGATAAGGGAGCCTTTTGTTTTAACTGAAAGGGGGATTAACTAATTGTGAGTGGACGATTCATATAAAAAAATTTTTGCAATAATCATACTATTATAATTGGAATTGTATGAAATTGGAGGGTTAACAATGGAAAAGATCAAGTTTGAAAAAGTCTCCAAAAACTTCTTAGTCCGAGATGAAAACAAAAAAGGGGCACAACGTGAATTTACCGCTATTCAAGGCATTGACTTCTCAGTAAAGGAGGGTGAATTCATTACTTTAGTAGGGCCGAGTGGATGTGGAAAATCTACATTACTCGATTTGTTGACAGGTTTAACGAGCCCGACAAAAGGCAGGATTCTTATTGATGGTCGTGAAATTAACGGACCAGGACTGGACCGTGGGATTGTCTTTCAACAATATGCATTATTTCCATGGAAAACTGCACGCGGCAACATTGAATTTGGGTTAGAAGCGAAAGGTATTCCGAAAAAGGAGTGGCAAGAAAGAACCGACTATTATTTGGACCTAGTAGGCTTGAAAAACTATTCTGATCGCTATCCGCATGAATTATCAGGCGGGATGAAGCAGCGAGTAGCAATTGCGCGGAGTTTAGCATTCAATCCAGATGTATTATTAATGGACGAACCATTTGCCGCATTAGATGCGCAAACTCGTGAAACTTTACAAACGGAATTATTGCGCATTTGGAAGAAGACAGGTAAGACAATTATTTTCATTACCCATGGAATTGATGAGGCCGTGTACTTAGGAGAACGGGTTGTTGTTCTTTCAGCCAATCCCGGTACTGTCAAAAAGATTATAGATATTCCATTGAACAATCGTTTAGCAGACGCAGATATTAAATCAAACCCTGCATTCGTAAAAGCGAGGCATGAGGTTTGGAGTTTATTGCATGAACCGGAATATCAAGGCGCACACATTTAAGAAGGGGGTTTTTAGATGGTAACACTAAATAAACCGACGCAAATCGAAGAACCGAATAAACGACATAGGGCTTCCGGAAAATCACTTTCAATCATAATAAAAGCCTTTAAGAAATCAATCGTACTTATTTTGTTTGTATTATTATGGGAGCTGGCCCCACAGCTAGATTTTGTAGACAAGACATTTTTACCGCCATTTTCCGAGGTCATTCTTGCTTGGTGGGACCTATTTATAACAGGAGAAATATGGAGACATTTTGAGGCGAGTATTTTACGCTCACTTTTTGGCTTTGCATTAGCATTAGTCATAGCGATACCATTAGGTCTGCTAATTGGATGGTATCCGTTAGCAAGAGAGTTACTAACACCAATCTTGGAGCTATTCCGTAACACAGCAGCATTAGCGCTGTTACCAGTATTTATTTTACTGTTAGGGATTGGTGAAGTTTCTAAAATATCAATTGTCTTATATGCATGTACTTGGCCCGTTTTATTAAATACTATTTCTGCTGTAAAAAATGTGGATCCATTATTAATTAAATCAGCTCGCTCAATGAATATTTCTTCCTTTAAATTGTTTTACAAAGTTATTTTACCTGCGTCGGTCCCGACGATTTTTACTGGTATTCGTATGGCGGGGACGGGTGCGATTTTAGTATTGATTGCTGCTGAGATGATTGGTGCAAAAGCGGGACTTGGTTATTTTATTACGTATTCGCAATATAATTTCCTAATAGCTGAAATGTATGCGGGCATTATTACTATTGCATTATTAGGCTTATTGATTAACTATGGCCTTTCAGGTGCAGAGCGCTACTTCTCGCGATGGAAGCAGTAAATATTTTATTTTTAACTAAAACCTACTAATTTTATTTGTTTAGTTATGTATATTGTATTTAAACAGGAAAAGGGGAATCGTAGCATGAAAAAAATTTGGTTGTTAATAGTCGTATTAAGTGTAAGTCTGGGAGCTTTAGCAGCGTGCTCAAAAAATGATTCACGGAGTACAGCAAGCGCAAATGGTCAAGATCGAGTTATACAATATCAAAGCACACCAGGAAATGTAATATTCCCTGAATTAGCGGAGGCCCTTGGTTATCTGGGGGATTTAGAGCTGGAAAAAGTAAGTGATATGGTCGGCGGTCCAGAAAGTATTCAACTAACAGCAACAGGCGAAAACGATTTCGGTTCAGCATTTAACGGTGCCATTATTAAATCCTATGCACAAGGTGTAAAGATTAAATCTGTTGTAGGCTCTTACGGAAGTGATGAAAATACATTTATCGGCTATTACACATTGGACGACAGTGGCATTAAAACAGCGAAAGATTTAATCGGCAAGAAAATCGGAATGAACACTTTAGGGGCGCACTCTGAGTTTGCAGTAAAACAATTTTTACGTGATGGCGGTTTAACAGAAGATGAAATTCAAGGGGTTCAATTAGTCGTTGTACCAGGCGCAAGTGCAGAGCAAATTTTACGGGCTGGTCAAATCGATGTTATAGCACTTAGCGGTATCGGGAAAGAACGCGCTTTAGAAACTGGCGGCATTTATCCGGTATTTAAAGATACCGATTTATTTGGTGAATTTACAGCAGGCGAATTCTTTTTTACTGAAAAGTATATTGAAGAAAATCCTGACACAGTTAAAACATTTGTAGAAGGAGTTTCGAAAGCAATTGAATGGGCTAGAACAACACCCCGTGAAGAAGTCATTGCAAAATTTGAGGAAATTGTTTCTGCACGTGAAGGTAGTGAAACAACGGAAAATTTAAAATACTGGAAGAGTACAGGTATTGCTGAAGAAGGTGGAAAAATTGCAGAAAAGGAATTCCAAATCTGGATCGATTGGTTAGTGGAGAATGGTGATTTACCAAAGGGTCAAGTGAAGTTAGAGAATCTATTCACAAATGAATACAATCCATATGCCAAATAAATTTTTTAACTAAATTTAACGAAAAAAGGAGAATATTAAAATGACAAAAAGACAATTAAGTTTAGGTGCGTTTATTAATCTGCCGGGTCACCATGTTGCGAGCTGGAGACATCCCGAAACCGAAGTTCGTAAAGTAACAGATTTAGCCTATTTAACAGAAATCGCACAAGTTGCGGAGCGCGGTAAGTTTGATAATTTATTTTTTGCAGATGTATTTGGTCAACCGATTTTAGAAAATGCACACTCAGGATTGAAGCTGGATCCGGTCGTGATTATTTCTGCATTAGTTGCTGTTACGAAAAATATCGGTTTAACAGCAACATTAACAACATCATATAATGAACCGTTTCATGTAGCACGTAAGTTTGCAGCAATTGATCATTTATCAAACGGCCGTGCAGCCTGGAATGTTGTCACTTCAGCCAATGAGCGAGAGGCATTGCTGTTTGGCCGTGATGCACACTTTCAACACGCAGAACGTTATGAGCGTGCTGATGAATTTGTAGATGTTGTGAAAAAGCTATGGTATTCGATAGATGAAGAGGCATTGGTAATTGACAAGGAAAATAGTCATTATTACAACTTAAATAAAGTGACTGAAATAAATCATGAGGGGAAATTCTTTAAACTGAAAGGAACACTGGATGCGCCGTCCACACCACAAGGCCATCCGGTAATCGTACAGGCAGGCTCTTCGGAGGCAGGAAAAGAGCTGGCTGCGAAAACAGCTGAAGTTATTTTTACAGCATGGCAAACACTGGAGGATGCACAAGCATTTTATAAAGATGTTAAAGGCCGTTTAGCAAAATACGGTCGTAATCCTGAAGACCTTAAAATATTGCCAGGGGCTTTCATTGTTGTAGCTGAAACAGAAGAGGAAGCAATTGCGAAACACCAGCAATTAAATAACTATATCACGCCAGAAGTAGGGTTGGCTTATCTATCCGGTTTTACAGGGGTAGATTTATCGGAGCACGACTTTGAAGGGCCAATTCCAGATTTTAATGGTCAGCAAATTGACGGCACGAACCCGAATATTCGAGCGAGTATTGTGAAAGGTATTGTAGAGGCAAAAAGGTTAACAACTTTGAGGGAATTATACAATAATATTGCAGGGGCTCGCGGGCATCGAGAAATTATTGGGACGCCAACTCAAGTCGCCGATCAGTTGCAGGAATGGTTTGAAAATGAAGCGGCTGATGGTTTTAATATAATGGCACCAACTTTCCCGCAAGGCTTCAACGACATTGTAGAACTAGTAATTCCAGAACTACAGCGACGAGGAATATTTAAAACGGAGTATGCAGGTACAACATTACGTGAAAACCTTGGCTTAAAACGTCCGGTTAATCCATATATACAGCAAAAAGTTCCACTTTAATCTGTAATTTAGCGTTTCTGATAATTTAAAAGCACTTCAGTTTCTAATGTACTTAGAACCTGAAGTGCTTTGTTTGTGAGAAACAGATAACTGAGTTACGATTAATATAATTAAATACTATTAAATCGCCAACAACTCCACACTTTCCTTTGCATCAAGCTGCTCGATCATCTCTACCCATGCATCTGGCTTTTCCGGCAATACTGCATAGTACGTCTTTAAAAACGTCGCAATCAGTGATGCATTTAACTCGGTTTGTTCGTAGTCAGCGGGCATAAAGCATAGATCAAGTCCGCTTACAGCTGTCCCGTCCAACTGCCATGATGGATGGACGTACGGGAAGTTTAGCCGTTTATAGCCTAAATGTGATAACACTTCACGGCGGACGAACGGGTCCATTGGTTTTACTCCGCCAAAGCCGTGATCGTCTACACGATACGGGTCATAGATTTCTGCAAACATGCCCGCCATTTGCTTGTTGTTTTCCTGTGCCAATGCTTGTAAATCTGCCGCACGTTTTGTTGCTAAAAAACGACCGACGCCAATCCCTTCTCGGCCGATAATTGTAAAATCGGTCATGCCAACATTCAAATCTTTATAATAGCGGTACTCTGTTGTCCCAACGACTTCACCTTCATGGACAGCGACAAATACGCGAATGCTTGGATCTTCCAGCGGTTCTTTCCATAAATCAAATGCTAATACTTCCTCCGGTGGAAACACCGTTTTTAATAGTTCATACATATCTGCAAACAGTGGATCGGTAATTGATGTTATGCGATTATAATCCATTAATAAGCCTCCTTGATTTGGACGAAAGGATTGCGCCATTCCATTAATACACCATAATGATGCGACTCTTCATCCTCTAAATATTGGGGTACAACTTGTATCGGCATGCGACCGCAGCGTAGTAGAAACGAAATGACCTGGTCGTGTATTTCACCACGCAAAACGGCTTCGATATACGCTTCTGGTGAAAGCTGGTCGGCATGGTGATGATAATTCGGCATGCGGCTGCCGCCAAGCAGACGAACGCGCTTTTTCTCAATGACGATTTCGTACATCGAAAGCATGAGCCATTTACCAAGCCCTAAACTGCGATAAGCTGGGCGCACACAAAGATCAACAATGTAGAGCGTATCGCCATTTGGATTATGAGTTCGAATATAGCCGTTATCGGTTATGTCCTCCCACGTATGTATGGGATCGTTTGGGTCAAAATCAACGAGCAAAGACGTCATGGAACCGACGAGTTGGCCATCCACTTCAATGCAAAGTGTACCTTCCGGGAAATGTGTAACATGACTTATAAGCTGTTCTTCACTCCACCATAGTTCTGAAGGAAATGGGGGAGGAAAGCAATCCTGTTGAATACGGATAAGGGCATCAAAATCTGCAGGCGTGTAATTCCGGATTGTCGCAAGGATTGGCTTGCTGTCTTGAAACACATAAAACTGTTTACGGTACATTGATAAAACTGCTTTCCCAGTCATTGTACAAATCGGTACGACGGTCACGCCACGTTGTTACTGAGCCCTTTTCGCGTACTTGATAAAGCAGTGCCAGATCTAAATCCCCCGTAACAACCATATCGTTATTGAGCTCTCCTTCAACGACGATGCCACGCGGTGGGAACGGGACATCATTTGGTGCAATAATCGCGGACTGTCCAAAATTCAAGCGCATAAAATCAATGGTAGGAAGCGACCCGACAGTAGAAGCGGTAACGACATATACTTGGTTTTCAATAGCGCGGGCATGACTTGTATATCGAACACGATGGAAGCCGTGGCGATCATCGGTACAAGATGGGCAAAAGATAACATCTGCGCCACGAGCTTTTGCCATTCGTACGATTTCAGGGAACTCGATATCGTAACACGTTAAAATTGCAATTCTACCTTTTTCTGTATCAAAAAGGTGTAACTCATCACCTGCCGCCATGTTCCACTCGTTTACCTCGGTTGGGGTAATATGAAGTTTCGCCTGTGTGGCAACCGTGCCATCCGGATAAAATAAGTGAGCGACATTGTAGAGTTTGTCATTGTTCCGTATGACATGGGTACTGCCGATAATATGCGTCTTTGTTTTAACAGCTAAACTTGTAAATAAATCAAGGTACTGCACTGTAAAAGTCAGGAAGCTCATTGATGGAAAGTGGTTCTCCTTTATCGTTGCCTATTGATAACAGCTGCGTAGTAAAAAATTCAGGGAATAAAATAAAATCCGTTTCAAACTCTAGGGAAGCCCGCACGTAATGGTCTACTTGCTGAGCAAAATCCTCAAATGATCGAATCGTATGAAGATGGTATTGAACCGTTGATACACGTAGTTTCATATGGACCTCCTTGCTATTTTTACATAATATTACCAATATATTACTAGCGATAATAGTATGTTTTTCAGTTTATTTCAATGCGTATGTGGAAATGCATCCGTAACTCATGTATATTGTGAAGATTTTCACTTATACTAACGTGGCAAAATCCTTAAATAGAAGAAAATCATTATAGGAAAAATAAAAAAATGATATTTATGGTAATAAAATGACGAATCAAGGGTACTAAGTGTTATATGTACATGCAACAAAGTAAGACGCGTGACATTTTCAGTGAAATTTAATGCATGTAACGTTGGAAAGGATGATACTTATGGATAAAAAATGGAATAAGCAGTTTATTGGTGGCGAATGGAGAGAAGGAAACAGCGAAAAAGTATACGTAGACCAGAATCCTTACAACGAGGAAACGATTGCGGAAATACGGTTGGCAAATGTAAAGGATATAGATGAGGCCTATCAAGCAGCCAAAGAAGCGCAAAAAGAATGGGAACAGGTTAATGCTTATCAAAGACAAGCAATTATAGAAAAAGCTGCCCAAATTGTTGAGCAAAGAAGAGAAGAAATCGTTCAGATTTTAGTTGAAGAAAATGGGGCTTCCCATACGAAAGCCAATATTGAAATTAGTGGCGCAATTGGCATTATGAAAGAAGCGGCTACATTCCCGCTCCGGATGCATGGGAAAATCATGCCATCCATCATTCCGGGAAAAGAGAACCGCGTATATCATAATCCTGCGGGTGTAGTAGGGATTATTAGTCCATTTAACTTCCCGTTCCATTTAACGATGCGTTCACTGGCACCGGCTTTGGCAACAGGTAATGGCGTTGTGCTTAAACCGGATTTGCAGACAATGATTTCAGGCGGACTTATTTTAGGTGAAATTTTTGAAGAGGCCGGCATCCCTAAAGGGTTGTTAAATATTACTGTTTGCAGCTCATCCGAAATTAAAGATGCATTTATTGAGCATCCTATTCCACAAATTATTTCGTTTACCGGCTCTACAGAAGTAGGACGCCATATTGGAGAGGTGTGCGGAAGAAACTTAAAACGTGTAGCGCTAGAACTTGGCGGAAACAATGTCATGCTTGTCTTGAAGGATGCGGATGTAGAAAGAGCAGCAGCTTCAGCGGCCTTCGGAAAGTTTTTAAACAGCGGGCAGATTTGTATGTCGCTAAACCGGATTGTTGTAGAACGTCCAGCGTATGAGTCGTTTATAAAAGCATTTGTGGATAGAGCATCCAAAATTAAATACGGTGATCCTAAAAATGACGATGTAGTTGTCGGTCCACTAATTAATAATAAACAAATTAATCGAATTCAACGATTAATCGACCAAAGTATCGAGAAAGGAGCAGAATACGCTTTACAAGGTGAAGTGGATGGAAATGTACTGGCTCCTACTATTTTAACGAATGTTACAAACGATATGCCGATTGCACAGGAAGAAATTTTCGGACCTGCTGTAGGGGTAATTGTTGTAGACAGTGAGGAAGAAGCAATTCGTGTTGCCAATGACAGCGACTATGGCCTGAGCGGTGCCGTTCATGCTGGTACAACAGAACATGGTGTGGAAGTGGCTAAACAAATTATTACAGGAATGATTCACGTGAATGATCAGGGAGTCAATGATGAACCGATCGTTGCCTTTGGTGGAGAAAAAGCTTCAGGTTTAGGCCGATATGGCGGCGAATGGGCAATCCATGAATTCACAACAACCAAATGGATTTCTGTTCAGACAGATCCACGAGAATATCCGTTTTAATATTCATTAAAGTAAGACCTAATCAGAATTTTTGATTAGGTCTTTTTATTTTTAGAAATATAAAGCATTCCTTTAGATAAGACTTTTGATACAGACATGATTTAGGTTTTTATATAATCAAAATTACTTGAAATGAGAAAAAATAGGAATTGAGTTGTGCTATATAAAAGGGTATTGTTAAGATAGGCTTATTGTTATAACAATAAATCAACTTTTATTTGTATAGCATATAGGTACAAAGTAAATATAATTTGGTTAAAAGAGTTAAATAACGAAAAAATGAGAAAATTAAATCATGGACATATAGAACTAATTTCCATTATCGTGTTATAATGATATATGAGCATAAGGTCTATTGGTTGGTAATGAAATTGCGAGGTAAAAAATGAAAAAAACATCATTGTTATTAGAAGAAAAGCGGTCCACAATTTTATTTTTATGGTTATTTTATGTTGTGTTTTTTGTTTATGAAATCTTTTATAATAATCTTTTTCCCACATTTCCGTGGAGCGATGTTAACACAAAGAGTACAGTTTGGTATGATTTTTTGTTTGTTAAATTTGGAGTTATGATTGCAGTAGTGCCTTTATCAATTTATTTAATAAAAATAGAGAAAACAGAGTCAGTAAAATACATATTATTTTTCTGTTATTTTTTAACTAATTTATTTTCTGATATATTCTATTATAAAGATAGTACGCTTCCATACACTAGTGGGAACATGGTAGAACTTGTAGTTATACTTTTTTCTCCAATTTTCGTAAGTAAGAAATTCACTTACTATATAACATTGGGATTACTATTGAAATATGTTTTAGTGGGTGTATTTATAAGGGATATATTGGTATTATTCCCAATTAGTATTCTAATTGTATTATCATTTATTTCATTTATACTACTTCATCGTTTTTTAAATTATATTAAAGCATTAAAGTATTCCTATGATGAACAGTTGGAAGGCATTGTAAAAGGAGTAATTGCAACGTTGGAACTGAAAGATCCCTATACTCGTGGCCATAGCGAACGAGTTGCTGCTTATGCAATGAACATGGCTGAGGCTACGGGGAGATTTAAACCCGCTGAATTAAATAATTTTTACTATGCTTGCCTATTACATGATATTGGAAAAGTTAATATACCAGATTCAATTTTAACAAAACCTGGTATGTTAACGAATGAGGAATTTGATATAATTAAGACTCACCCAGTTGTTGGAGCAGAAGCTATTCGGGATGTTGAAGGCATTGCTGATAATATTGATGTAATTTATCATCATCATGAAAGATGGGATGGTAAAGGGTATCCTGATGGACTTGCTGGAGAGAATATTCCATTTTTGGCTAGGGTAACTGCTGTAGCTGATGCATTTGACGCAATGACTTCATCCAGATCCTATCGTCCTGCACTTGAATTTGAAGTGGCATATCAACGAATTCTTGATGGTCAAGGAAGTCAATTTGACCCTCAACTGATAAAATTATTTAAGCAAATTTATCCTCAATGGGTGAATATTTCAAAAACATATCTTAAAGGTATGGATATGAGAGGGGGGGAAAAGCATGAAAATTCGGAAATTGAATAAAATTAAAGTAACTTGTTGGTGGTGCTGGTTAGTACCAAAATGATAAAGAAGTACATACTTAGGATGCTATAACTATAGCATCCTATTTTAATTTAAAGAGGAGGCTATATTTTGAATGTATCCTTACAATCTGAAATAACGTTATATCCATTATCCATTCGAAAAGATAAAAAACATTATATTGTAGAAGAGCCGATTTCAGGGGATTTCTTTGAATTGCCTGAGATTGGTGTTGATGCCATCAAACGATTGGAACAAGGGGAAGAACTTGCTACCATTGAACAGGCATTAAAAAATTCATACCCAGATGAAGAAGTGGACATTGTTGATTTTGTGGAGCAGCTGTTGGATTTGGGGTTAGTCCAAGAAGTGGATGGTGTACACGTTAAAAAAGAACTGTCTAAATCTTCATCACGTTCAGGTGGTTTCTTATGGATTCCCCAATCAGTAGGGCGTCTATTTTTTAATGAAATGATGAGCAAGGTATATTTACTCCTGCTCATTGCAAATATCATTATTCTCATACTAAATCCTGAACTTTTTCCGCATTACAAAGATATATTCCTATTCGATTCTATGGTATTGAATATTCTTGTGTACTTATCAATTTCTTTAGTTTTAATTTTAATTCATGAATTCGGACATATTCTTGCCATTCGATCACATAATTTACCGGCTAAATTAAGTATTGGAAATCGGCTCATATTTATCGTTTTTGAAACAGATCTCACTCAAGCTTGGAAGCTCGATCCCAAGAAAAGAAATACCCTGTACCTTGCCGGAATATCTTTCGAGCAGGTAATTCTTTTCATTTCATTCGGTATTATGTTTCTTTTTCCGGATGCGAGCATTATAGGAATTCTTGGGATCATCGTATTGGATATTTTCATTAAATTTATTTATCAATGCTGCTTTTATATGAAAACAGATGTTTATTATGTTGTGGAAAATTTAACGGGCTGTTATAACTTAATGGAAAGCGGCAAAATCTATTTGAATTCATTAGTTAAAAAGCATCGAAAAGATGAAAAGAATTATAAAGAGATATTCCAAAATGAATGGAATTTGATTCGCTTGTATAGTGTATTTTACATAGTTGGAGTTGTTTTAACGTTAGTTTTGGCAGTGATGTATATTGTACCGCAGCTTTATTATACGTACAATACGATTTATATGAATCTTCTCGGAGCAGGCGATCGTGCCGCGTTTTGGGATGCCATTGCATTTTCGGTAATGACCATGTTCATGCTTTTCCTGCTTGTTTTTGTAGCCAGGAAACAGAAACATGAAAACTGAGAGAAATCGCTAAACTGAGATTATTCAAGTTTAGCGATTTCTTGTTTGTTTTCCGAAAATTTAAAATTATTTTAAAAACCTACTTGACGAATAAGAATTAAATCGGTACGATACTGTTAATACTTTTAAAGTTAAGTAGTTTACTAGGGATTAAGTAAGTGAACGACTACTTTTAAAAAAATTTAATAAAGTGCTGATTAGACAACTAAAGGCGCTAAAAATACGTTTCTCTCACCAAACACATTGGAGGAGGCTGTATTTTTAGTGCCTTTTCTTTTTAACCATTGTTGAAAGGTTGTCTTGGAAGGAGGAGTTTAAAAAACGTAAGAAGTTGATAACTATTGATTGGTCATTTATTAAAACATAAAATACACGATTAACTTGAAAAAATAATAAAAAGGGAGAGGTATATATGGGAAATCCAACAATTCATCCGACAGGGGCAACAGTTTATAATCCAGAAAAGGCGGCAAGCGGTTTTACAATTTTCCAGGCAGCAAATGAAGGGGCATTACTGGTCGATATGAACGGGAAAGAGGTTCATTTATGGAAAGGGCTACGCGGCTTCCCGAACAAAGTATTTCCAGGTGGTTTTGTGCTTGGGCACACGTTTAACCGTGATCCAAAGTACGGTTTTCAAGATGAGGGCGATTTAGTACAAATTGACTTTGAGGGTAATGTTGTATGGAAATTTGACAAGCATCAGTTTATCGAAGATCCAGGTCACGAAGCAAGATGGGTTGCACGTGCACACCACGACTATCAGCGTACTGGCAGTCCTGTAGGATATCCGGCACCTGGTCAGGAGCCACAAACAACAGGTGGAAATACATTGATTTTGGTTCACCGTGATGTAGTGAATGAGAAAATCTCTAAACACCCATTATTGGATGACGCATTCATTGAGGTCGACTGGGAAGGTAATATCGTATGGGAATGGAACGCACATGAGCATTTCGATGAGCTTAACTTTAGTGAGGAAGCGAAAAAGGCAATTTATGAGGAGCCGAATCGACGTTTCTTTGGTAATCATTCTGGCGACTGGCTTCACATTAATTCTATTTCATTAGTTGGTCCGAATCGCCATTATGATAATGGTGATGAACGTTTCCATCCGGACAACATTATTTGGGATGCGCGTGAGGCAAATATTATTGCGATTACAAGTAAAGAAACAGGGAAAATCGTATGGCAACTTGGTCCGGATTATGACACACCGGAGACGAAACATTTAGGATGGATTATTGGACAGCATCATGCACATATCATCCCAAAAGGCTTGCCGGGCGAGGGCAATGTTTTAGTATTTGACAACGGAGGCTGGGGAGGATACGGCGCACCAAATCCAAATTCGGTTGACGGTAATAAAGTAGCAATCCGCGATCATTCCCGCATTTTGGAAATCGACCCGATTACACTTGAAATTGTATGGCAATATACTGGTCTTGAAGCGAAGTTTTCGGTACCAACGGATTCCTATAAATTTTACAGTCCTTATATTAGTTCGGCGCAGCGTTTGGAAAATGGCAATACGCTTATTACAGAAGGCTCGAATGGACGTATTTTTGAAGTGACGGCAGACCATGAGATTGTATGGGAATATATTTCTGCCTATAAAAATGAACGAGGGTCAAATATGGTTTACCGCGCATACCGTGTTCCATACAACTGGGTACCTCAATTGGAAACACCAGTTGAAGTTGAGATTAAGCCGATTGATGTGAAAGATTTCCGCGTGCCAAATGCAGCAGAAGGCGGTGCACATTCAGTTGCTGAGATTAAGGAAGCTTTCTCTTATGGAGAAGGAGCACTTTGCGTGGCACGTTATGATGAGACAGTGGCGAAGAAAATTACAACATAAATTATCTGAAATAATTCTTAGTACAAAAATAAAAATAGTTAGCTAATGGAAAGAGTGAAAATATGAAATTAAAAGGATCAATACATTTACTGCTCTTATTAGTAACAGCGCTTCTATTGGCGGCTTGCGGTAATGATGCAAATTCTGCCAATGCTGGCGGTAAAAAAATTCGGGCAGCGATTGATACAGCAGCAGGGGGCTCATTCCAAATTCGGGCCGCTGCTAATAATAGTTACTTTGCGGATAGAGAATTGGATGTAGAGCTTTCCAATTTTGCATACGGAATCGATACTGTGAACGCTGTTTTGACAAAGCAGGCCGATACAGGGTTGGCAGCAGATTATGCATTATTGAACTCATTAGGGAAAGGTGATTTTGTAATCGTATCTTCACTGACAGGGAGCGATGAGCATTTCAACTCTGTCAGTCTGTCGGAAATTTTGGCAGTAAAGGGCATAGAAGTACCAGCGGATATTAAAGGTAAAAAAATCGGTGTTGCAAAAGGAACAGTATTTGAATATCAATGGGCTAAATACTTAGAGCACTACAGTATTAGCGAAGACGACATTAAATATGTACCGTACAGTACACCTGATGAAGCTATCGTAGGAATGAAAAAAGGGGATATCGATGTCGTTATTGGATCTGGTGCCTTGATAGAGAAATTTAAAAATATTGATGGTGTGCATGAAATCGACCGATTGAGTTCTGTACCTGATTTAGGTGTATCGAGTTATTTAATTGTAGACCGTAAATTTGCTGAAGCAAATGCAGAAGAAATCGGAAAGTTTCTTGAAGGTATTGAACAAGGAGTTGAATATGTTAAGGGGAATCCGGAAGGTACTGCGGACATCGGCTATAAAGATTTAAAAATCGCAAAAGAAGATATACTGCTAGATTTAAAACGAGTAAACTATACGCTCGGTTTTACGAAAGAAGATTATACACATTTATCCAATATGAAAGAGTATTTGCTGGAGCGCGGTATTTTGGATGAAGATTTTGATTTGGATGAAAAGCTGTATTTAGATCCGGCGAAGCAAGTATTGAAAGAAAAGGTAACTTACTAACTAAGGGGGAAAAGGCAATGCTGAATACGATAACAGAAGAAGCAATTGTAATTAAAAATGGTGCCAAAACGTTTCAAACAGATATTGAAAATCCGACGTATGTATTAAAAAATGTAGATTTATCGATTAAAAAGGGCGAGTTTTATGTACTTCTCGGACCAAGTGGCTGCGGTAAATCGACATTGCTGAATATTATTGCGGGATTTTTGGATTTGTCGGTTGGCGAATTGCAAATTGTGACTTCTCGTGAAGAAAACCGAGATGGACGTGGTTTCGTTTTTCAATCAGCGGATTCAGCATTGTTCCCTTGGTTAACTGTTGAGGAGAATATTTCATTTGGCTTAAAAATGAAGAATGTGCCTGCAGAAAAGCGAAAAAAGGTAGCCAATACTTTCATAAAGCTAACGGGTTTACTTGGCCATGCGAAAAAGTTTCCTGATAATTTGTCGGGCGGGATGAAGCAGCGTGTACAGCTTGCCCGAGTATTGGCAAATGAGCCGGAAATCTTATTAATGGATGAGCCTTTTGGGGCACTTGATGCGATGACACGACGAACGATGCAAAATGAGCTCATTCGAATTTGGGAGGAAACAAATAAAACCGTTATCTTTGTGACACATGACATTCAGGAAGCGATTCTTTTAGGTCAGAAGATTGGCATTATGTCTGTCGGTCCGAATTCACGAATCGAAACGACTTATGACGTAAACCTGCCTTATCCTCGAGATATAACAAGTGTTGATTTTAACAACCATTATAAGCAAGTTCAGACACATTTTGAGGACTTCACCATTTAATAAAAGCTTTGATTAGATATAAAGGAGGCAGCTTATGACGACGATTGAACTGAAAAAAGGACAGCAAGTGGCACCTGTCGCAAATGTAAAAAAGAAAAGCCGCACCGGTAAATTGATTTTACAGTCCGGTATTATCGGCTGGTTATTTATACTGCTTGTATGGCAAATTGCCTCGATGTTTTCCGAACCGATGTTTTTGCCAAGCCCATATTTAACATTGATCGGGGCGATTGAAATTGCCAGTGATGGGACATTGTTTCTCTATATGGGCTACAGTTTTTTACGGGTACTGGCAGGATGGACACTCGGCCTCTTAGTTGCTGTACCATTTGGCTTGCTTATAGGAACGAACAAGTTTGTGCGGGCACTGTTTGAACCTGTTATTAACTTTGTACGTTTCATCCCGCCGCTTGCATTCATTACACTATTTATGCTGTGGTTTGGGATTGGCGAACAGTCAAAAGTTTTTTTAATTGTTTATGCAACATTTTTTGTTATTACGATTAATACATTAACAGGGGTTCTATCCATTTCAAATGATAAATTATTATCTGCGAAAAGTATGGGAGCTTCGAAATTCCAAACGCTTATTTATGTCGTAATTCCTGCAACAATCCCGTACATATTCACAGGTGCGAAGCTTGCAATGGGTTCATCGTTCATGGCGATAGTCGGTGCGGAAATGGTCGCTGCAAATGAAGGAATCGGTTTTATGATCTGGAATGCACGACTGTATTTTAAAACAGATTGGATTTTTGTAGGGCTTGTCGTACTTGGGTTAATGGGCTTTATTATGGACCGGATTTTCGCATATACAGGACGTAAGCTGCTTGGTCGCTATAAAGTTGTGTAACATAAAATGGGCTAAACGAATTTGTTTAGCTTATTTTTATGAAAGGCTTTAAAAGCAATTAAGAATAATCGGTTTGTACTATTAATCTAATTATTCATATTTTTTTACTTGGTTTTATTGATTTGTAGAAAATTTCCATGTATCATATGGTTTATTATACAAATATCGGACTTTTGTTTTCATAAAGGAGAGTAAATTAATGGGGAAAGTATATATTGTTGGGGCAGGACCGGGTGATGTTGATTTAATCACCGTAAAAGGCTTGCGTTGTATACAAGAAGCAGACGTAATTCTATATGATCGATTAATTAATAATGAGTTGCTTTCTTATGCAAAGCGCGGGGCCCAGTTAATATTTTGCGGTAAATTGCCGAACCGTCATGCAATGATTCAGGAAAATATCAACCTGTCATTAGTTCATCATGCTCTGCAAGGTAAGACGGTGACCCGATTAAAAGGTGGCGATCCATTCGTTTTTGGACGTGGTGCTGAAGAAGCGGAAGTGTTAGCGGAAAATGGCATTCCTTTTGAAATCGTGCCGGGAATTACATCAGGCATTGCTGCACCGGCTTATGCAGGAATACCGGTTACACATCGAGAATTAGGCTCCAGTTTTGCGATTGTCACAGGACATATGCGTGAAGGAAAGGACGATTCCATTCAATGGGAGAGTCTTGCAAAGGGCATTGATACACTTGCCATCTATATGGGAGTAGGCAATTTGCCGTATATCTGCCGACAACTTTTAACGTATGGACGTAACGCATCAACACCTGTTGCATTAGTACATATGGGAACTTTCGAGCAACAGAAGACGGTTACAGGCACTCTTGGTACGATCGTTGATATCGCTAGAGCAAACGATGTAAAAAATCCAAGCATCATTATCGTGGGTGAAGTTGTAGCATTACGGGAAAAAATTGCATGGTATGAGCAAACAGTACGGCAGGATAAAAGATTGAAGGAAAAAATCGTGTAAAGCAGGTGACTGTAATGAAAGCAATTTTGTATGTTGGGCACGGCACCCGTTTGAAAAAAGGCGTTGAAGAAGCGGTACGTTTTCTTGATAAAACGAAATCTTTTGTAGAAGTTGAAATTCAGGAAACCGCCTTCTTGGAATTAGTCGAGCCGAATATTGTTGAAGGCATTGCAAATTGTATCAATCAAGGTGCAACACATATATCGGTTGTCCCGATTTTATTATTAACGGCCCAGCATGCTAATGAAGATATACCTGCCGAAATAAAGATCGCAAAAGAACGTTATCCGCATGTGAATTTTACAATCGGGCGTCCTTTAGGAATTCATCCATTTTTAATTGAGACAGTTTATGAAAGAATTATAGAACAACAGGTGCCGATTAATGCGGATGCAGAAGTTATATTGATCGGCAGAGGAAGCAGTGACAATGCCGTTGTAAAAGATATGGCGATAATCAGTGAACAGCTAAAGGAAACTTACGGTTTTCGGGAAGTGAAATCTTGTTTTTTATATGGTGCAGGTCCGTCTTTTGAACAGACATTAGTTGAGCTGAAATCCAAGCAGATGAAGCAAGTTTTTATTGTACCTTATTTATTGTTTTCCGGACTTTTAAGTGTAGGAATCGAAAAGAAAATACGTGCGGTTGACCTTGATCCATCTTCCATAATTTTATGTAACCATTTAGGCTATAACGAAAAAGTACGGAATGTTTTGCTGGAAAGAGTGCAAGAGGTCATCTGAAAATTAGGAGGCATTTATTATGACGAAATCCAATGATATTAGCCAAACTCTTGAGAAAATTAAAGATACAGTTGCATCTGTTAAATATGGAACAGTGACTTTAGTTATCCAGGACGGTCATGTTGTACAAATTGAAAAAAATGAAAAAATAAGATTGAAATAAAACAAGATTCGCGAGGTGGAAGTTTTGACGTTAAATCTGCATAATAGCCCATTTTCCGAGGCACAGACAAAATTAATCAATGAGCTTTATCCAACATTAACGGACTATCAAAAAGTTTGGTTGAACGGTTATTTAAGCGCAATACAGACAATTGGAGATTCCAGTCAGCCGCTTGAAGTAACGGTAACTGAACAAGGGCAAACCGTTGCAGTACTGGAAGCAGTCAAACAGGAGGCAACCATTTTATACGGTTCACAAACTGGCAATGCACAACAGGTTGCAAGTAAATTGAAAACGGCTTTAGAGTCACAGGGGATTGAGGTCGCTCTATTTGCAATGTCCGATTTTAAGGCGAATAATCTGAAAAAACAGAAAAATATTTTCATCATTACAAGTACACATGGTGAAGGCGATCCACCGGATAATGCCATCTCCTTCCATAGCTTCCTATATGGTAAACGTGCGCCGAAACTGGAGGATGTATCTTTCTCTGTTTTATCGTTAGGCGATAGCTCGTATGAATTTTTCTGTAAGACAGGAATTGATTTTGATGAGCAATTAGAAAAATTGGGCGGAAAGCGTTTAGTACCCCGCTTTGATTGTGATTTGGATTATGACGATCTTGCATCAGAGTGGATCGGGAGCGTAGTTGAAGCATTGGCACAAAATATGCCGAACAAACTGTCAGAACTACAAAAGTCTCCGGTTGCGGTAAGTGTATCTGAAGAATCCGTATACAACAAAAATAATCCCTTTTATGCGGAAGTTCTGGAAAGTATCAATTTAAATGGCCGCGGATCGAATAAGCAAACACAACATTTGGAGCTTTCATTGGAAGGGTCCGGTTTAACTTATGAACCGGGTGACAGTGTCGGCATTCTTCCGGAAAACGATGCAAACTTAGTAACTGCATTACTATTATCGCTTGGCTTTGAAGGATCGGAAATAGTGTCTGTGAAAGACCAGTCTAAAACATTAAGTGAAGCGCTCACTGCCCATTTTGAAATTACCGTACTGTCAAAACCATTACTACAGAAGCTTGCTGCCTTTTCAACCAATGAAGTGCTTAAGAAGTTGCTGGAAGATGATATGAAGTTGAAAGAATATATTTATGGACGAGACTTGCTGGATGTTGTGCAAACATTTGGCCCGTTCAACTGGACTGCCCAGCAATTTGTTGATCAACTTCGTAAAAATCCGGTACGACTCTATTCGATTGCTAGCAGCCAAAAGGCTAATGAAGAAGAAGTGCATTTAACAATCGGTAAAGTTTTCTATGAAGTAGATGAACGTGAGCGTATAGGAGTAGTATCGGGGCAAGTGGCGGAGCGAATTGAAATTGGAGATAAGGTTCCGGTTTATATTCATAAAAACCCGAACTTCCGTCTGCCTGAAGATACAACAACACCAATTATTATGATTGGTGCCGGTACAGGCATTGCGCCTTATCGTTCATTTTTGGAAGAACGTGCTGAGGAAGGAATCGAAAGCAATGCATGGCTGTTTTTCGGTGACCAGCATTTTGTTACAGATTTTCTGTATCAGACTGAACTGCAGCGCTGGCTCAAAGATGGGACATTAACGAATTTATCTGTAGCCTTTTCACGCGATACAGAACAGAAAGTATATGTACAGCATCGTCTGCTCGAAAATGCTGCAGAAGTCTATAGATGGATCAACGATGGTGCGGTTATCTATGTATGTGGTGATGAGAAGTATATGGCACATGATGTGGATCAAACATTGCGCCGAATTGTTGCGGAACAGGGCGGCAAAACGGATGAAAAAGTTTCCCTGTATTTTAATGAGCTTAAAAGCCAAAAACGTTATCAGCGAGACGTTTATTAAATCAGATTATTTTAACATAGATAGGAGATAGGCATATGAGTCAGAAAATTGTACTTCCCCCACAGCCGGGTAAACCAAATGATGTCGAACGTATTAAAGACGAAAGTAATTATTTACGGGGAACGCTAGAAAAAACAATGCAGTATCCAATTAGTTCAGGAATTCCGGATGATGATAATCGTCTAATGAAATTTCATGGCAGCTATTTGCAGGATGACCGGGATTTACGTACAGAACGTGAACGACAAAAGCTGGAGCCAGCCTACCAATTTATGGCCCGTGTCAGAACTCCGGGAGGTGCGGCAACACCGGAACAGTGGCTTGTAATGGATGAGATGGCGGAAAAGTACGGGAATGGGTCACTAAAATTAACGACTCGTCAGGCATTCCAGGTGCATGGCATTTTAAAATGGAATGTCAAAAAGTATATGCAGGAAATTCACGAAGTACTGCTTGACTGTATCGCTGCATGCGGTGACGTAAACCGGAATGTGATGTGTAATGTTAACCCGAATCAATCGGCATTTCATGAAGAAGTATATAATTGGTCGGCGAGGTTAAGTGAACATTTACTGCCTCGTACTCGTGCATACCATGAACTATGGCTCGATGGAGAAAAAGTTTACGATGGGACACAAGACACAGAAATAGAGCCTGTATACGGTTCCCTGTATTTACCGCGTAAATTTAAAATTGGTATTGCCGTTCCACCGAGCAATGATATTGATGTATTTTCACAGGATATTGGTTTTATTGCCATTGTACAAAATGACGAGCTGCTAGGCTTTAATGTCGCGGTAGGCGGCGGGATGGGTATGACACATGGTGATAAAGAAACATACCCGCAATTAGGACGTTTAATCGGATATATTCCAAAAGAGCGACTGCTTGAAACAGCCGAAAAAATTTTAACAATCCAACGCGACTACGGAAATCGTGCGGAACGTAAAAAAGCCCGCTTTAAATATACGGTAGATGCAAAAGGTTTAGATTTTATTAAAGAAGAGCTGCATCAGCGCTTAGGATGGGAGCTCGAAGAAGTAAGACCGTATACATTCAAGCGTACAGGAGATGAGTACGGCTGGATAAAAGGTGAAAATGGAAAATGGCATTTTACATTATTCATTCAAAACGGACGAATTAAAGATTTTGATGATTATCAATTAAAAACAGGTTTGCGTGAAATTGCGAAAGTGCATACAGGGGTTTTCCGTTTAACACCTAACCAGAATCTTTTAATCGCGGATGTAACACCACAGAAAAAAACGGTTATTGATAAGCTGTTAAAAGCCTACAACATTACGGACGGTGCGCATTACTCGGCACTGCGCCGCAATTCAATTGCCTGTGTCTCATTACCGACATGCGGCTTAGCAATGGCAGAGGCGGAGCGTTATTTGCCTACGTTAATTACAAAAATTGATGAAATATTGGGGGATAACGGGTTACGTGAAACCGAGATAGGTATTCGTATGTCAGGATGCCCGAACGGCTGTTCACGTGCAGCAATGGGTGAAATCGGTTTTATCGGAAAAGGACCTGGCAAATATAATTTATACTTAGGCGGAGATTTTAAAGGACAGCGCTTGAACAAAATATACAAAGAAAATATTGGTGAAGAAGAAATTTTGAATATCCTTGCACCGATTTTTTCTGAGTATGCAAAAGAACGTTTCGAAGGTGAACATTTCGGTGATTTCACGATTCGTAAAGGTTATGTAGAAGCAGTAACGGATGGCCGACAATTCCATGAGTTAAGCGAAGTGCGAAGCTGACGATGTTTCCGATGATGGTCAACATAAGAGATAAAAAAGTGATTGTAATAGGAGGAGGAAAAATCGCTGCTAAGCGGATCGAGTCGTTATTACGCTTCCAACCGAATATTACAGTCGTAAGTCCAGTGCTTGAGGAACGTTTGCATGCCTTTGTTAAAAATGGTGAAATCGAGCATATTGCAAAATCGTTTCAAACTTGTGATGTACAAGACGCACTTCTCGTCATTGCCGCTACAAATGATACAGCGGTAAATCAACTGGTTAAAGAAAGCTGCCACCCCAATCAGCTCATTAATATTGTCGATGATTCTGCAAATAGTTCGTTTCATTTTCCGGCAATGTATGAGAAAAATGAAATTACGATCGCAGTGACGACGAGTGGTATTAGCCCGATTCTTGCCAAAAATCTGCGGGATGACTTCGCAGCAATTGTGGATGGGCTTGAACCGGATTACTTATTATTTTTAAAGGAAGTCCGGCAATTGGTAAAAGCGGGTCAATTTACAAAGGAACAGAAGCGATTTCTGCTTGCAGAGTGTTTGGAAGATTATTATCAGACCGATTCACATATGCGAACAATGTTTTTAAGAAATCTGCTTGCGGCAGAGAACGGCATTTGAACGAGATATCGCATAAGATAGGAAAATGAGTTAAAGGAAAGGTGGAAGCTCTTGTATCACCAACAAATGATGTTTCAACCAGTCACTAACACCCGGGAAATGACCGTTACAGGGACTGGTGAAATCGTTGCTCAGCCTGATTATGCGCAAGTACAAATCGAAGTTCGGACGCAAGGGAAAGATGTCAGCGCGATCCAGCGGGAAAATGCGGTCATTATGAATCGTGTCATAGACTCACTAATGGCTTTAAAGATTCCAAAAGAATCGATTCAGACGACTGCTTACAATATCTTTCCAAACTATGATTTCATAGATGGGAGACAGGTGCTAAGGGGCTACGAAGTACAAAACGCCATAACAGTAAAAATAGACGATATTGGTCAAGTAGGTACGGCAATTGACACGGCAATTCAAAATGGGGCAAACAATGTATCAGCTATCGAGTTTAAAATTACGGATACAGATGTTTATTACCGGCAGGCACTTCAGTTCGCTCTGATCGATGCCGTGGGGAAAGCAACAGCCATGGCAAAAACGATGGGTGTTACATTACACATGGTGCCGGTGGAAATAGTCGAAGAGCAAACGATTGCTCCGGTTCCGTACAAGGCGATGCAGTTAAGCAGCCAACGGGTAGTGACACCGATTGAACCTGGAACGATGACAGTAAGCGCATCAGTTCGTGTAAAGTTTAGTTATTAGAAAACTATATTCCATTCAATAATACTTTAACCGTCTAGAAAATAGCGGTTAAGGTATTTTTTATTGCATTTATTTTCACTTTGAATCTCTTCTTTTTATATTCAAGCATGTTTTCTACCTGCCTGTACATAAAGTATCTATGATAAATAGAAATATAAAGAAGGTGCGAATTGAAAAAGAGTATTCAAATTGCAGGGGCGTTTGTCAGTTTAGTTGTCGGTGCAGGTTTTGCTTCAGGACAAGAGATTATGCAGTACTTTACAAGCTTTGGGTTAATGAGTGTGTTTGGATGTATTGTAGCAACGATTATTTTTACGATGTTGGGGATGACGCTTGCACAGATTGGTTCGGATTTGCAGACGACTTCCCATAAGGAAGGTATTCATTTTATTGGTGGACGCTTTTTTGGTCCGGTACTGGATCAGATGATTTCCTTTGTGCTGTTCGGCATTGCGGTTGTTATGCTGGCTGGAGCAGGCTCTACATTCAATCAGATGTACAGTATGGATGCATCGGTCGGCAGCTTATTAATGGCGCTGCTCGTCGTAGTGACACTGATGCTTAATGCGGAAAGTATCATTAAAATGCTGGCGGCGCTCATGCCTTATTTACTTGGTATCATTTTTATCCTTTTAATCTATTCATTGTTTACGATGAATTATCCAATAAGTGAACTTAATGCAATCGCAAAAAGTCAGCATTCTGCAACACCGCACTGGTTTTCTGGTGCTGTCATATATGTTTCGTACAATATTGCGGGTGGTGCGGCAATGCTTATTGTGATGGGGGGTACGGCTCCAAATAGAAAGGTTGCAAGAATAGGAGGTGCTTTAGGGGGCATTTTTCTAGGTTTGCTTATATTGCTCATCAATATTGCCTTATTTGTCAAAATGGATATTGTGGCAGGTGTGGAAATGCCGACACTGGAACTTGCAAAACAAATTCATCCTGCTGTAGGAATCATCATGTCCTTCGTGCTGCTGGCGATGATTTACAGTACTGCTGTAGGAACCCTGTATATATTGGCTGTACGAATTGTAAAACCGGACCGTTTTGCATTTAAGGTTACGGTCAATTTGCTATGCATCGTTGGCTTTGCGATTAGTTTAGTCGGCTTTACAACGCTGATTAGTAAGCTGTATGTCGTAATGGGATATTTAGGTATAGGGCTAATACTATGTATTTTAATTTCAGCATTATTTAAATCGAGTAATCGGAACGTAAGTTGAAACTTCCTTAAGAGCTGCAAGATTGCCAGATAGACCTTAAGTTAATTTCAGGGGCTAACAATACCAAGATGTCGAAGTGAGTTCTGAATTTGCCGTTAAGTAATTCAAGGGTAAGAACTTACTTTGATTTCCTTGGAAAATGAAAGGACATAGGTTATTAATTTTTTTCAAAAATGAAGATACATAAATGAGATTGTTTACTTATTTAAAATTTAATACTTAGTATAAACTCCCTCTTTTGTCGAATCCGTATTGACCTGAATAATTAAGGTTATATAGTATGGAGATGAAATGGAGGTTTTCACGCATGCTAAAAAAACTATCCGAACAAGATTTCTCAGTATTACGGGGACCGCTGGAGTCTGGTAGACAAAGTCCGAATTCGTTGGCATCTGTGCTTGTTTTAGGCATTTTCCTGCAAGCGCTGTGTTTCTATCTGACTTATAATATTGCAGGTAAATACACAGTCTATCCAAATTTCGAAAGCATTAAAACAATCCATATGTGGTTTACAGGGATCATTATTTTATTGTCTCTTCTATTCGCTATTCCTGTCGTTTTTAATAAGATGGAGAAGCTGCAGTACTTCCTGTCGATTATCATGACACAAAATTTTTCCGTATTTTTCTTCCTGTCCCCGTTATTTCTTTTAGGGGAACAGGACAGTGCAACAGTTGCATCTCTTTTAAACTTAACGTGGATTACACTTTCCATGGCAGGCGTATTGTTTATCGCTACATGGATCCGCTTTTATTTACTTCTAAAAAAAGGTCATTACCGTGCAGGGTCAAGAAACGAGGAAATGCGTGGGGAATTTGAAACGAAATCGTATATTCCAATTGCAGTCATCGGCAGTACAGCGCTTGTTTTTCTTATCCAATTTGTCATGAAAACAGGTTCGTCCGATTTATTTGAAACAATCATGCTAGTCTTTTTACCATTCGGTATTTTTTATACACTCATTTTCGTATTACCGGAGCAGCTTGTCATACTATATTGCAAAATAAGATTTAAAAACTTCAATTTTGATATAAACGGTTATCTGAACACGGAAAGAGCAGTCAAAACGTCCCAAACAAGGCCGACGCTCCAAGATAATAATATTGAGGAGGTATAGAAATGGAATTTAAGGATGGATCAATAATTTATCCCTTGCCGGACGATACTTTACTTTCTGAAAAGGAAGGTAAGTGGAGAATAAGTTTACCAGAAACGTATAAAGAATTTATAAAAAAATATAATGGTGGTACTCCTATAAAGGATAGTTTTAAGTGTAATAGCCATGTTTATGCGATTGATAGGTTTTTATGTATTTTAAAAGTAACCGGGGAAAGAGATGATGAGTATTACGATATAGGAGTAGTTAGAACTCAACTAGACGAAAGAATTGTTTTTGATGAAAATTTAGTAGGTACTGAACTGCTACCAATAGCTGTTTTATTTGCAGGTGACTTTGTTTGTTTAGACTATCGTAACAATGTTGAAGAGCCTGTTGTATGCGTTTGGAATCATGAAGAGTCTTCAGATTTAAATCCTATAACATATATTGTAAGTAATAGCTTTGAAGAATTTCTAAATATGTTAACAGAATAGACTTTTTGGTAGATTCTAACTCTTGATAGAATGCCAGTAAGTAGTCACACTTATTTAATTAACCTCAAGCACTTGATTGTCTACTATAGACAACAAGTGCTTTTTATTTTTTTGTGAGAAATTTTTGTATTGAACAATTTAAAAAGATTCTATGAAATTCATAGCTTATCATACCTTGACTGGCTTTATGCCTTTTAAGGTTTCTTTTTGTAGAGGGTTACCTAGTACCGTATTTTGAAACAAACAGTGAGTATCTTCTACCCGGTTAATAATCACCCGTCGTATTCATATACTTTCCTATTGAAGATTTTATTGAGGGAGGAGCTTTGTGGAAATTTTCGTAAGACCGGGTGATTCCTTTTGGTATTACAGCCAGGTTTTTAATGTTCCTTTTCAGCTGATACTTGACTCAAACCGGAATTTGAATGCACAGGCACTCATGCCAAACCAACCCGTTCAGATTCCCGGTTATGTGACAAATCCATATACAGTTCAACGTGGAGATACGATTTGGTCGATTGCACAAAGAATCAATATGCCGATGGATGCGCTTTTTCTGCTAAATCCGGTACTCAGTCCATATGTACTTCAAGTCGGTCTCAGGCTGCTGTTGCCTGTTCGTGTGACATGGAGAGTTGTGAACGGAGAACAGGATTACGATTACAGGACGATGGTTCAGGATATTCGGTCATTGCAGACAATCTATCCGTTTATCTTTCATGACCCGATTGGCAATTCTGTATTAAATAAAGAAATTCCGGGGCTCACGATTGGGAACGGGCAGAAACGTGTGCATTTTAATGCTTCTTTTCATGCCAATGAGTGGATTACGACACCGGTAGTGATGACATTTCTTAATGACTATCTCCTGTCGCTTACGAATAATGGTGCAATACGAGGGCTTTATACATTGCCATTGTATAATCAGATGAATTTAAATATTGTACCTATGGTAAATCCGGACGGAGTGGATTTAGTGCTGAACGGACCTCCGGAGGATGAAAGTATCCGCAATAAGCTTATCGAGTGGAATGGCGGCAGTACAGATTTCTCTGGGTGGAAAGCGAATATTAATGGGGTTGATCTGAACGACCAGTTCCCTGCCGAATGGGAGCGAGAAAGAGAGAGAAACCCGAAAACACCAGGGCCCCGGGACTATGGTGGGGAAAGTCCGCTATCCGAACCGGAATCCATCGCAATGGCCGAACTGACTGTTGAACGGGATTTCTCGCGCGTGTTGGCCTTCCATACACAAGGGAAAGTTATTTATTGGGGATTCATGGGATTGGAACCGCCTGAAACAGAAGTGCTTGTCAATGAATTTGCGCGGGTAAGCGGATATGAGCCGGTGCAGACAATTGAAAGCTATGCGGGGTATAAAGACTGGTTTATTCAAGATTGGCGCCGTCCCGGTTTTACAGTTGAACTGGGACTAGGAACGAACCCATTGCCAATTAGCCAATTTGGTGAAATATATGAAGAAGCTTTAGGGATTTTTTTAAGTGCACTTTATATGTAAAGAAAGTCCCCCGTTACGTCCATAGATGTAACGGGGGAACTTTTATGAATCCTTCAAGCTTTCATCAATTTCCAGGATGCTTTGCTTTAGCTCGTCTAGTTTGGATATATTTTGCTCGACAATATCCAAATGCTCCTGTCTTTGCAATGCATTGGCAAGCGCATTTTCGGTACGCTCCATTGAATTGAATGCATGTTCAACGGCAAACTCTTCCGGGTGGGACATTGCCTGCTTTACTGCACGTTCTGTTCGTTCAACGGAGTTGGATAATAAAGTAATCGGGTGATTTTGTTTCCAGCTAGGTGTACCTGAACTTTTCTTAGCCATTGTTCCTCATCCTTTCCAAAGAGAATTGACTGATTCACACTTTTAGTATTGGTGGATGCAATGATTCCATACGCGGAAGAAATTCGAAATTGTTAGGACTGGCACCATCAATTTTTATCTATGTAGGGAATAACGATAGCAAAAAAAGCCATACTTATATTGATTCACTTTTAAACATAGGGAGGCGGAACGAATGGATAAGAAGGGTTTCACAGATCCAAAATCTAAGAAGATCCACCATAACTGGACGAGCGATAAGCATCAAAAATCTCAAATCAAAGGGGAAACAGAGGTAACTTTGAACAACCAGATTTTGAGAATTAATGCGAAAGCGAGACAGTTCTAACCTTTGTCTTGAAGTAAATCAGGCCTTCATTACAGTACATACTGTGATGAAGGCCATTTTTATCTCAATACGATTTTCGTTTCCCTTTTTGAGCTTGCTGATGAAGCTCCGTTAGCTCATTTGCAATTTCTTCCTTTACTTTATTAGGTGCAATTTTCATGTTTTTCGGTGTTTGCGGTAATGATTGTTTATTCGTTCCTTTACTCTTACTATCATCTCTGCCCATTAATATGCTCCTTTCAATTTTGATTCCTTCTTAATATGGCTTTCCAGCAATTTTTCATTACAAAAATCGTGCCAGCCTTAAAAAGCATAAAACATCCTAACCTGAGCACATTAAGGCAGTAGGAGGTGATGAAATATGAGCAAAAACAGCAAAGAGACGATGAATACACGCACACATAATCCTTTTTCAACTTATAAAGAATTACACCGAAATACAACAAGTCACAATCGGAATCCGGAAGATAATACAGCGGAATTTTCGGAAGAATTCGATTCAAAATTAAAAAATAAAAACAATAAAACAAACCATGATAAAAACCAGCAATCAAATAAAAATAAATAGTTGTTAAAGCAAGAAAAGCCTTGTCACATAATTTGTGCAAGGCTCTTCTTATATATTTGGGCAATGATGACAATTAGCCCTGATAAACACTGTCACATGTACCACCTATCGGTTCATAGAAGCAATGCTGTTTAAATTGCCCTGTAAATGGTTGACCATACCATGTTGGCGGACAAGGACCATATGGGTTGAAATACCAAAGTGCATATTTTGCTGGATGTTCTCTCCAATAGTCTAGCACTTGTTTTGCCAATTTCCGTTCTGTCTCTCTGGCCCTTTGATAAAACATATTCCCTTTTTGTACCGCCTCAAAAGAATAGTTATTGCCCTGTACTTGGAAAATAACCTGTTCAATCGTTCTTACATCATTAAAGTCCAGGCATGTGGCAATAGCGCGGTTCACAATTACATTTCCCACATACAGCATCCCTTGTTTTCCTTCGCCTTCTGCCTCGGCCCGCATCATTCGAGCGATTAAATCAACATCTGCATCCCGGTATTTAACTCTTGGCATTTTTTCACCTCACAACTATAGTATGAAACAGTTAACCCGGGTGCTCATATGAATAAATGAAATCATTTAAAATTATTTCTTGTGATAACTTATGTATTTCTAACCTATCTTTCCGCATTAACACGGGATATAGTTCATAAATTAGTACATAGAAAAAGGAGGACGGACAATTCAAATTCATGTTGTACAACCGGGAGAATCATTATGGGCAATCGCACAGTATTATGGAACAACAGTACAAAGTATAGTGGAAGCAAACCAAATTGCGGAGCCCGCGCGGTTAGTGATCGGGCAAGCATTGGTCGTTCCGCTGAAAGGGCAATATTATATTGTACAGCCAGGGGATAGTTTATGGTCTATTGGTCAACGGTTTCAAGTGAATTATACAACGCTCGCGCAAGCAAATGGGTTGAGTCCGGATGCGTTGCTAATGATTGGCACCTCATTGTATATACCGGAACCATCCAAAAGGTCTGCAGAAATTTTGGCATATGTAGAACCAAGAGGCAATGAAATAAATGAAATGCTGCTGGATCAAGTTCGTGAGGCAAACCCTTACTTAACGTACTTAGCTGTATTCAGTTATGAGGTGAGTCGGGATGGTTCAATAAAAGCACCGACCATTAATCCTTTACCCGAGATCGCTGAACAAGAGAAAACAAGTATAGCAATGGCGATTACCAATCTCGAAGATTATCAGTTTAGCGCTGAGCTTGCCCGGGATATTTTTCAAAGTGTCGCGGTCCAAAATTTATTGCTGGACAATATCATAGCAGAAGCAAAACGCATCGGGAATATTTCGGATATCCATTTTGATTTTGAACGTATATCACGTGACCAGCGGGAAGCTTATAATAACTTTCTTCGAAGAGCTGTCGAGCGGTTGCATGCGGAAGGATATACGGTTTCTACCGCATTGGCTCCCAAAACGAGAGCGGATCAGCCCGGGGAATGGTTTATGGGGCATGACTATAAGGCACATGGCGAAATAGTGGATTTTGTTATGCTCATGACATATGAATGGGGGTATTCTGCAGGACCTCCAATGGCCGTTTCTCCACTGCCACAAGTCGAACAAGTAGTACAATACGCTTTAACAGAAATTCCTGCGAGTAAAATTTTATTGGGGCAAAATTTGTATGGCTACGATTGGACATTACCTTTTGTCCAAGGAGGAGATTACGCAGAAGCAATAAGTCCTCAACGAGCTATTGAAGTAGCAAAACGTTACAATGCGGCTATCCAATTTGACAATACTGCACAGGCCCCATACTTTAATTACTATGATGAGCAAGGCCGTTCACATATTGTCTGGTTTGAGGATGCACGTTCCATTCAGGCGAAGTTTGATTTAGTAAAGCGCTTGAATTTGCGCGGTGTTGGCTATTGGAAGTTAGGATTGCCATTCCCGCAAAACTGGCAGCTTATCGGGGCTAATTTTAATGTGGTGAAGAAATAGAAAAAGCAGCATAGATGGTCAGATGAAATCAAAAACTATTCATCTGACTTTTTTGATTGTCATCTATTTAAGAAGGAGATTTGGTCAATATTGATGAAGTATTAGTAGTAGTTGAAGAAAAGGGGGATTATTGATGGGGAATGTTCCGGAAATCTTACAAAACTTACGAATTCCAGTAATTGGGGCACCGTTGTTTATTATTAGCAATCCAAAATTGGTCATTGCGCAATGCAAGGCAGGAATTGTCGGGTCGATGCCAGCGCTGAACGCAAGGCCGGCAAGCCAGCTAGATGAATGGTTAGCTGAAATTACAGAGGAGTTGGCAAGCTATAATGCCAAAAATCCGGATCGGCCGGCAGCGCCATTTGCCATTAACCAGATTGTTCATAAAACAAATGACCGCCTGGAACAGGATATGGAGCTTTGTGTGAAATATAAAGTTCCGCTTATTATTACTTCACTTGGGGCACGCGAAGAAGTTTTTGAGGCAGCACATAGTTATGGAGGCATTGTTTTCCATGATGTCATCAACAATTATTTTGCAAAAAAAGCGATTCAAAAAGGTGCGGACGGTATCATTGCAGTAGCAGCAGGTGCAGGAGGCCATGCCGGTCAGCAGAGCCCATTTGCGCTTATACAGGAAATCCGCGAATGGTTTGACGGTCCGTTAGCATTATCAGGATCCATCGCACGAGGCCATTCCGTATTGGCAGCACAGGCGATGGGTGCTGATTTCGGCTATATTGGCTCACCATTTATCGCGACTGAAGAAGCTTTTGCGCGTCAAGAATATAAACAGATGATTGTGGATAGTACAGCAGAGGATATTATATACAGTAATTTATTTACAGGAATCCACGGAAATTATTTGAAAGGCTCTATTATGAATGCGGGGATGGATCCAAATAATCTCAAAGAAAGTGATCCTTCTGCGATGAACTTTAACGATAATAACGCAAAAGCCTGGAAAGATATTTGGGGAAGCGGGCAAGGAATTGGTGCAATTAAAGAGATTACCTCTACCCAGCAATATGTTGATAAACTGGCTGAGGAATATGCGCAGGCTTATCAAGAAATGACTGGTAAACGATCGACAGTAGCCCATTTACAATAGTCAACGTCGATTGCGGTAAAACAAAGATGCTATTTTCTCTAAGGGGAAATAGCGTTTTTTTCTGAGCACTAAAAATAGCTTTACTTTCTGGAATGATTCCCTAAATATAGTAGTAATTTCATAATTTTTCGAATTCCCTTGCCCGGGTTGAATTAATTTGTTACACTCTGGGTAATTAAATGCATTTGCGGGGGGACACAGCAGTGTTGAGAAGGTTAAAACCTGACCCTTAGAACCTGGCCGTTAATACGGACGTAGGGAGCAAAGTACACGCTATACATATGTACTTACTTTGACTCCGCGTATCCTTTACGTGGAGTCTTTCTTTTGCAAATATACACGCATTTGATTTGCGGGGGGACACAGTAGTGTTGAGAAGGTTAAAACCTGACCCTTGGAACCTGGCCGTTAATACGGACGTAGGGAGCAATGAAAAGTGGTACTTACACTTTTTGGGGACGTCTCTCTATATAGAGGCGTCTTTTTTTGTGCTTCCGCCAACAAAAAGGAGGAGTAACAATGGGATTTTGTGAAAAGGTAAGGAAAGAAACGGATTTTTATTGGGAGGCTAGCTTCTATCATCCATTTGTACAAGGGATTGCAGATGGAAGTTTACCGCTGGAGAAGTTTAAGTTTTATATGCTGCAGGATGCATATTATTTAAAACATTATACGAAAGTTCTTGCTCTTGCAGCTGCAAAAGCGACTACGGATGACGATGTTCAATATTTTCTGCAAACAGCAAAATTTATTCATGACGCAGAGTTGGAGTTGCATCGTACAACGTTTAAAGAATTAGGCGTGACAGCGGATGATTTGGAGCAATTCGAAGCGGCTCCAGCAGCCTATAACTATGTAAGCCATATGTATAATGCGGTGCATAACGGAGATGTAGCTGAAGCATTTGCGGCAATTTTACCTTGCCCGTGGCTGTATCAGGAAATTGGGCAAAGGTTAAAAGATGCACGTCCGAATGTCCCCCTTTATGAACAATGGATTGCACTCTATGCGTCCGAGGAGATGCTACAAAATATTGAAATACAAAAGTCAATGCTGGATCGATATGCGAAAGAACAACCAGCAAAGGTAAAAGTCTTGCAGGAACATTTTAAGAAAAGCTGTTATTACGAATGGATGTTTTGGGAGATGCCTTGGACGAAGCAAAACTGGGAACAAGGGGTGTATGTCAATGAGCCTGCAAGCAATTCATAAAAATCAGCCGTTAGTACATTGCATTACAAATTATGTCGTCGCAAATTTTACAGCGAATGGTTTGCTTGCGGTAGGTGCCTCACCGGTAATGGCGGATGCGATCGAAGAAGCGGGAGAAATGGCTGCTCAGTCAAGTGCATTACTTTTAAATTTGGGTACTTTGAATGAACGGACAGTAGCATCGATGAAGGAAGCAGGATTTAGCGCAAATAAGCATCATACTCCGGTTGTTCTGGATCCAGTAGGAGTAGGGGCAACAAAGTTTCGAATTGAGACAGCACGACAATTGCTCTATCTTCTAAAGATTGATGTTATCCGCTGCAATATTGGAGAATTGGCGGCTCTTGCGGGAGCGGATTGGACTTCCAAAGGTGTTGATAGCGGTAATGGACATATCGATGTTGCAGCGACGGCCAAACAGCTGGCGAATCACTATCAATCTATTGTAATCGTTACAGGAGAACAAGATGTGATTACGGATGGGGAAAGAGTTGAATTTGTAACGGGTGGTCATGAAAAAGTGACAAAAATGACTGGGAGCGGCTGCTTATTGAGTGCCTTTTGTGCTGCGGTGCTTGCAAACAGTAAAGAACCGTTTAATGACTTACAAACTCTGCTCAATGAATATAAACAGGCGAGTGCCAATTCTGTTGCAGCTATAGGAACTTTCCATACTAACTTCTTGAATGAACTAGAACTTTTAGCGGAGGGACGACGATGATTACATGTACAATTGCAGGCTCAGATAGCGGTGGCGGTGCAGGCATTCAAGCAGACTTGAAAACGTTTCAGGAATTACGTGTATTTGGTACATCGGTCATTACCGCACTAACCGCACAAAACACGGAAGGCGTGCACGGGATTTTTCCGACAACTCCTGATTTCGTGCAAGCTCAGTTAAAAGCGGTACTTCAAGATTTTGATATAAAAGCAATTAAAACAGGTATGCTGTTTAGTGCAGAAATTATCGGAGCGATAGTCGCGCAGCTTAAAGAAACAACAATTCCGATAATCGTTGACCCAGTCATGATTGCAAAGGGAGGCGCCAGTTTACTCGAGCAGCAGGCAACAACAGCCCTTAAAGAAAAGTTATTGCCGCTTGCAACTGTTTGTACACCAAACATTCCGGAAGCAGAAATTCTGACTGGCTATACAATTCAAACTGAAGAAGATATTAATTCAGCGGCACAGCATCTCTTAAGTCTAGGACTGGAATGTGTAGTCATTAAAGGTGGTCACTTAAGCGGTAAGCATGCGACAGATACGGTTTTCATTCGCGGGGAACAACCATTTAAAATGAAAACAGAGCGAGTGGATACGAAGCATACGCATGGAACAGGCTGTACATTTTCGGCAGCAATCACGGCGGAGATGGCAAAAGGAAGATCGATAGAGGCAGCCATTATAGAAGCGAAAAAATATGTGCAACTGGCTATTCGTCATCCGCTCAATATTGGTCACGGCTTTGGCCCGACAAATCATTTTGCCTATCATGAACAGCGGGGGTTGTGCAATGTCCATGTTTTTTGATTTAAATAAGTATTTTGTTATGGGAACAATCAATTGTAAACGCGACCCGCTCCTTGTTTTAGAAGAGGCGCTACAGGCAGGAGTTACGATGTTCCAGCTGAGGGAAAAAGGTGAAAATGCTTTAAAAGGTGATGAGTACATTCAATTTGCCCGGCAATGCCAAAAGCTGTGCCAAATATATAAAGTACCGTTCATTATCAATGATGATGTCGAACTTGCATTAAACTTAGATGCAGATGGAATTCATGTAGGACAGGAAGATATCAAAATCGAAAAGTTTAGATCACTTGCAAAAAATAAGATTGTCGGAGTTTCGGTGCATACAATGGAGCAACTGGAATTGGCCATGGAAAACGGCGCTGATTATGCGGGGATTGGTCCAATTTATCAAACTACCTCAAAAGATGATGCGAGAGCACCGGTAGGGCTGATGTTATTAGAAGAAGTGAAGTCTCGGTACCCTCAATTTCCGATTGTAGCAATTGGCGGAATTTCCCCTGAAAACAGTTTCCGTGTAAGACAAACAGGAGCAAATGGCGTGGCTGTTATTTCAGCAATCAGTCAAAGTAATAATATAAAAGAAACCGTAAATATACTGTAAGTTAAAATATGTCATAAAAGTACTATTTAAATAGAGGCAGCCTATATCAAAATACTCTTTTCCACTATTCTGTCAATTTAGTATGATAGTTCTGTTATACACTACAGAATATGGGAGTGAAAGAAATGTTGAAAAAACTATCTGCTTCGGCCTTAACGCTAACACTTTTAGCAAGCGGCATGTCAGCAGTTTCAGCGGCACCAACAACTACGAATGAAGATATGACACGTGGAGAGTTTGTGAAGGCCGTAATTGATGCATTGGGAGTAGAGGTCGGTACTGGACAAACTGTAAAATTCCAGGATGTACCTGATTCTCTTAAACCGTATATTGAAAAAGCGGTGGAATTAAAGTTAATCAAAGGAAAAACTCCAACTAAATTTGCACCGAACGAAAAACTGACACGCACACATGCTTTCCTTATTGCGGCAAGAGGATTACAAGATGAGGAAACATATTCTGAAAAGGTATTGGATCAGTTTAAAGATGCAAACAAAATTGGACAAGGCAATCGCCAGGAAATGGCCAAAGCAGTAGGAACAGGATTACTGACAGGTTTTGATGACGGCACGATCCGTCCGAACGATTTTGTAACAAAAGCACAGATGCAAAAAATTCTGCAGCGCTTTTTGGAAGAATACAGCCCGGTAAAAGCAAATACAACGGTTTCTTTACGTATTTTAGGTACGACAGATATTCACACAAATATTATGAACTATGATTATTACAAAGATACGCCATCGAACAGTTTAGGTTTGGCAAAAACTGCGCTACTAATCGAAAAAGCACGTGAAGAAAATCCAAATACAGTGCTGTTTGACAATGGAGACGCAATACAAGGTACGCCACTTGGCTCTTATATTCAGTCCGTAGCGAAATTAAAAGACGGCGAAGTTCACCCGTCGATTGCTGCTATGATCGCACTAGATTATGATGTAGCAACATTCGGTAACCACGAGTTTAACTACGGTTTGGAATTTCTAGATGAAGTAACAGATGATGCGCCATTCCCATATGTTAATGCCAATGTACGCAATGCAACGACAAAGGAATTAATGTATAAACCTTACGTTATGATTGAAAAAGAAGTAGTTGATTCAAACGGTGAAAAAACAACAATAAATATTGGGGTAACGGGTATTGTACCACCTCAAATTTTGAAATGGGATAAAGCAAATTTAGAAGGAAAAGTAACAGTCGATGATTCGGTAGAGGCTGTTAAAGCAGTTGTTCCGCAAATGAAAGAAGCAGGAGCGGATGTTGTCGTAGTCCTTTCACACTCAGGTATTGGTGATGCTACACACGAAAAAGGCGAAGAGGATGTATCGTATTTACTATCTACAATTGAAGATGTGGATGCAATCATTACAGGACATGCCCATGGTGTCTTCCCTGGTAAAGTAGATAGCTCTATAACAAATGTTGATATTGAAAAAGGAACAATGAACGGCAAGCCGATGGTTATGGCTGGTAAGTTCGGCAGTCATTTAGGGGTCATTGATCTAGAGCTAGAAAAGAAAGACGATGCTTGGGATGTGACAACAGGTACTGGCGCGGTGCGTGAAATCGCCAAAGATAATGACGCAGTAAGCACTGAGGTTGTAGAAAGTGTGAAAGAAGCACATGAAGGAACAATCAAGTATGTGCGTCAGGCAGTAGGGACAACAACAGCTAACATTCACAGTTACTTCTCGCAAGTACAGGATGATCCTTCTATTCAAATTGTAACGGATGCCCAATCAATCTATGTGAAAGAAAAGCTGAAAGGTACAGCGTATGAAAACCTTCCTGTCCTATCAGCGGGTGCCCCATTCAAAGCAGGAACAAGAAGTGATCCGGAATACTATACATTTGTACCAAAAGGTGAGCTTGCAATTAAAAATGTAGCAGATTTATATTTATACGATAATACACTTGCTATGTTGAAAGTAACAGGTGCAGATGTGAAAGAATGGCTGGAAATGTCTGCAGGTCAGTTCAATCAAATTGATGTGGCAAAATCAGATGAACAGCAATTAATCAATGAAGAGTACCGTTCATACAACTATGATGTGATTGACGGTGTGACGTATGAAATTGATGTAACACAACCGGCAAAATACGATGAGAACGGAAATGTAGTAAACGAACAAGCATCACGTATTGTCAATCTGCAATATAACGGTAAGCCGATTGATGAGGCACAGGAATTTATCGTAGCGACGAATAACTATCGTGCAAACGGTACATTCCCAGGTGTTCGTAATGCAACAGCGGTTGAAATTTATCCTGATGAAAACCGTCAGGCAATTATCGACTATATTTTAGCCGAAAAAACAATTGATCCGTCAGCAGATGGTAACTGGAAATTCGCTCCGATTCCGGATAGCGTAAATGTTGTATTTGAATCTTCTAAAAAAGCAGTGGATGTTTTAGATGAAAACAGCGCTATTAAGTATATTGGTGAAGGCACAGATGGCTTTGGCAAGTATGGTTTAAAAACAAAATAATAATGAAAATGCCTGTAGGCGAAGAATTTACTTCTTCTGTCTACAGGTTTTTTATTTTTGGGAGTTCAGTCACGTGTAAGGACAATAAGAACCTAAGTAAATATTTTCAGATACATCCATTTGACATAGTAACAACCTGTTGTTAGTATGGGGTTGTTGCTTTTTTAGATAAAAATTTCAATTGAGGGGATGAGAAGATGAATAAAATGAAAACAGTAGGTATAACTTTAGGGGTGTCTTCAGCACTTCTACTCGCTGCTTGCGGAGATAATACCGAAACAAAGGAAAATTCAACAGGCGCGTCGGCTGCCAGTATTGGGGAACAAGTAAATTATACGGTTGTCGCTACTGAACCTGGAGCAGGTCTGACAGGCCTTTCACATGATGTATTGGAGCAGTATGAAAATCTGGATGGCTGGACATTACAGGAAAGTTCAACTGCCGGAATGCTGAGTACATTGGATAAGGCAATCCGGAATGAAGAACCGGTTATTGTGACGGGGTGGACACCACACTGGAAATTCTCGGCTTACGATTTAAAAATACTTGAAGATCCTAAAGGAATACTAGGTGGCGCTGAAAATATTCAAACACTTGCCAGAAAAGGCTTGGAACAAGACCTCCCGGATGTATATACAGTGCTTGACCGCTTCTATTGGGAACCGGAAGATATGGAGAAAGTAATGTATGATGCTCAAGATCATGGCGATTTTGATGTGGCAGCAGCTGATTGGATTGAAAATAATCAGGACAAAGTAAGTGAATGGACGAAAGATATAGGACAAGGAAATGGCGAGCAGGTAAAAATCATTTCTACACCATGGGATTCAGAATTTGCATCAAGCAGTGTAATAAAACTCGCTTTGGAAGACTTAGGATATGAACCTGAAGTGACGCCGGTCGATCCGGCTATCATGTTCCAGTCAATCGCAACCGGTGAAGGTGACGTAACAGTCGCACCATGGTTACCGACAACTCACAAAGCCTTTTATGACAAACATAAAGACGATATTGTTGATTTAGGTGAAAATCTGGAAGGAACACAAAACGGTTTTGTCGTTCCAGCTTATATGGATATTGATTCAATTGAGGATTTGGAACCGAAGAAGTAAAATATGAATCAAATCCTTAAATTAGGTCTAACTATGAAAAGAGCTATGTGCAATAGTGGAAAACTACTGCACATAGCTTTTTCTTATGCTATGGAACGCTGTGGTTCGGGGCTTGGTTTTCCAAATAAATAGCCTTGGAAAAGTTCATAGCCGATTTGTTTTAGCCATTCAAAGTCTTCCTCAGTTTCAATTCCTTCAGCAAGTGGTGTTGCACCAATTTCAAGTGCTTTCTTTAAAAACTGTTTAGCAGTATGTTGTTTTTCAAGATCATCCTTTACACATTGTACATACTTCATATCAAGCTTCATATAATGTGGTTTCATGTCAGCGAGCATTTCCAGTGTGTTATACCCTTCCCCTACATCATCCAAAGCATATTGAAAGCCCTTTTCATTATAGTAATGCAAGATTGATTTTAAATGCTCAATATCATCGACCTGTTCCGATTCAACAACTTCAAAGACAAATTGATTCGGGTCAATTTGCAGAAGCTTCGCAAGTTTCACCGTTGACTGCAGACAATGTTCAGGAGAATAAATCGATGTAGGGATGAAATTGATAAATGTCTTTTTCTTAAGTATGGCAGCATATTTTACCGCAGCCATACGACATAAACGGTCTAATGCATATAAGCGTCCCCGAGTTTTTGCTGCTGTAAAAATCTCGTTAGGGAATATAAGCGTTCCATCTTCACAGGTAAAGCGTGAAAGCACTTCATAAGCATAAATCTCTTTTTTATTATTTACGATTGGCTGTGAATAGCTGACAATCGCATTTCTATGTATGACATCATCAATCCATTGCATGTCCAAAACGGATTCAATTTCAGCGATAGTCTTCCAATCCCTCTTATCAATTCTAAAATAAATCTGTTCGGGCTCCATATAATCCCTGCTAAAGTCAAGAAACTCCTTTACACCGGATTCTTGTATTGTAACGTACTGTTCATTTTTAGTAATGGTTAAATGACGACGGTTAAAGTGATCGACAATCATATCCATCATAGCTAGATTGTTTTCGCCTTCTAATAAAATATCAAACTGTAATTCAGATACGACACAGTTTTTACAGGACATGAGTATCCCCTCACTTTTAAGTTTTAATTTTATTTGTACACTAATAAGTATAATATACTATAAAAAAATTAATAATATATACATTTGCTTATATAAAGTGTACAATGTTTGTATACAGAATAGATTGAATAAATGTAATATTTCCAAAAAATAGTGCATAAAGTTATACAAATAATATACAGAATGTAAGGGTGACAATAATGGTGATTTGGTGGAAGCGGAAAACGGTAAATGAAGACAGTAAATTGGTAGAAATGGATTACTTTAAGCCTATTATACAATTTACAAGCATGCTGGAATTAGAGCAACAGATGAAATTGATCGGAATAGAAGAAAATAATTTACGTTACATAAAATCCTATCAACCTGCAATTATTGCTGGTGTCTCAGAGATTACAGATGTGTTTTATGAAAATGTATTAGCTGTGCCATCACTAAAAAAAATTATTGAAGAACGCACACAAATAGATCGCTTAAAGAAAACATTAAGTTCGTATATTATTTCTATGTTTGATGGCGTTTTTAATGAAGAAACAATTGAAGCAAAACGGAAACTGGCCCGCATGCACTTCAAAATTGGTTTGGACCCGAAATGGTATATGGGTACATTTCAAAAATTGCAGGAAACGATGATTGTGCTTATAGGTAAAGATATAACGGATCTTGCGCTTAGGGAACAAATTACATTAAATGTGTCAAAACTTATCAATCTTGAAATGCAGATTGTATTGGAAGAATACGAAAAGGAAAATCAAAATCTTCGAAGAGAGCAATATAATGTCGTCAAATTCGAATTAAAGAATAAATTATCGGCCATAATTCAAAATCTGGCTGATTTAACAGAAGAAACGAACCAATCGATTGAACAAGTAAACCGACATACAGCCCATATAAACAATACAATCAAATCCAATGTCGCAAGTGTCCAACAGATTCATACAGATGCATTGACAGGGAAAAATGAAGTTACAAAGCTGGAGCAAGAGATGATTGAAATTAAAGACAGCACAGTTGAAATGGGCCAACTAATTGGGAATTTAAAAGTCTCTTCAGAACAGATTATTCATATTGTTGCCCTTGTAAAAAATATTGCCGATCAAACAAATTTACTGGCATTAAACGCCTCAATTGAAGCAGCAAGAGCAGGGGAGCATGGTAAAGGTTTTGCGGTTGTCGCACAGGAAGTACGTAAACTGGCGGAGCAATCGAAAAGTTCAGTAGAAAATATCACAAATCTTATCCAGACATCTACATTGCTAACATCTACTGCTGTACAAATGATTGATGCTGTCCAGTCAAGGGTAGATTCAGGTCTGGATGTATCTGTAAATACTCAAACGAAATTCCAGCAGATTTTAAAGGCTATCGAACAGAATGAAGCACAAATAAAAGAAGTCGCAATGGATATCACAAACTTAACAAGTGTCATTAGCAGTATCGGTCAAGAAACGAGAGATGTTGCAAGTACTGCTGATGACCTTTATCAAATGACTACTCACCTGTAATAAAGAATAATGCTGTGTAAAAGTGCAATTGCTTTTACACAGTTTTTTATTTATGTATCTCTTTTTATAATGAAGTGTAATTACAACATGATTGGGAATAGTAAGGTAGGTGAGAATAAATTAACAAATAAGGAGACATGGAGAAATGAAAATTACAGCAGCTGTAACTGAAGCACAAGGAAAAGATTTCGTCTTGCAGGAAGTCGAACTTGCCTCTCCAAAAGCAAATGAAGTATTGATCAAAATAGTAGCAACCGGTGTTTGTCATACGGATGCGGTAGCACGTGATTTAGCAATTGCGCCACTGCCAGCTGTTCTTGGTCATGAAGGATCTGGAATTGTGGAAGAAGTAGGTGAAGGCGTAACAAGCTTAGAAAAAGGTGACCATGTTGTTATTTCATTTGCACATTGCGGTTCATGTCCAAACTGTTTGACTGGTCATCCGACAGTATGCGATACGTTTAATCCACTCAACTTTGGCGGTGTCCAAAACGACTATACAACACGTCTTTCAAAAGATGGTACCGAGTTGGCAACATTCTTCGGGCAGTCCTCATTCGGAACATATGCTATTGCACATGAGCGAAATGTTGTAAAAGTAGATAAAGATGTCGACTTAGCATTGCTTGGTCCACTTGGCTGTGGTATACAGACAGGTGCCGGGACAGTATTGAATCGACTTCAACCACAATTTGGTTCCACAATTGTCATATACGGTTGCGGTGCTGTTGGTCTATCAGCATTAATGGCAGCAAAAATTGTAGGGTGTAAACAAATTATTGCTGTGGATGTCCATGATTCTCGTTTGGAGTTTGCAAAGGAACTCGGAGCAACACATGTATTAAATGGAAAAAATGTCGATGTCGTTGCTGAAGTGAAAAAGATTACAAACGGTGGTTCCAACTATGCTGTGGAAACGACAGGTGTGCCGCCCGTTGTAAAACAATCCTTAAATGCATTACGCCCATTAGGTACTTGTGCCATTGTAGGTGTTACACCTGAGATGGCAATTGATGTCCATAACGACATTATGGCGGAAGGGAAAACAATGATGGGGGTCATCGAAGGAGATTCGGTTCCTCGCGTATTTATTCCGGAATTAGTCAACTATTATAAAGATGGTAAATTCCCGTTTGATCGACTCGTAAAGTTTTATGAGTTCGAACAAATTAACGAAGCTTTCGAAGACTCTAAAAAAGGGACGACGATTAAGCCGATATTAAAAATCGCGAAATAATGAGAAAGAGGCAGGGACATAAGTAGAATTATTGTTAAATAAGAGGAAAGGCTTTATTAAGAAACGGATACATTGCAAAATTGATTGGAATGGAGGGCGAGTGTAGCTGACGGCTTACGCCTTTCGCTACAAGCAAAGCTTCCTGCGGGAATAGCGTGACGCCTGAGACTACAGGCTCAGGCCACGCCCGCGGAAAGCGTCCCGGAATGGAAATCAATTTTTAACGCTCAGCAAAAAAAGCTATTTTTCTCAGAGAAAAATAGCTTTTTTTTGGTTATGTCCCAGTCTCTTTTGAATATATGACGGTCATTCTAAATAATCGTATTTACGTGCTTCATCCGCATACTCTTTGGAAATTTGCCCTTGGAGATAATCTTCTTTCGATACATGCAATATTTCCAGTGCGGAATACGTATCTTCGTCATCTTTGTCTTTATATAAATCATTGTAGTGATCGAAATCCCCTTCAAAATCTGCAGGTGTATCGGAATTTCCGTATTGTGCGACGATTTGGAAGGAGTCTTCGTTATCTTGAAGCTCATCATCCTTTTCTCGATTTGAAAAGGAGTTGTCAACTGCCGGGTGGAGCAGTTGTTCTTCAACAGGGCGATCTGTTGCAGGGGTTTTTGCATCACTATGCTCAATACAAAAAGAAGTATATGGAATTGCTTGCAGTCGATCATATGGGATTTCTGCTTGGCATTTTGCACAAACTCCATATGTACCATTATTCATCCGATCAAATGCTGCTTCAATTTTGCCCAATAAATCATCACTATGCACTTTTAACGCCATATCTTTTTCACGGTCATATAATTCGGTTGCCAAATCTGCGGGATGATTGTCAACAGTAGAGAGCTCATCAGTAGAATCCCTTAAACTCGCATGTGCAAGTATTTCATTTTCATTTGTATTGACATCACCGATTAATTCTCTTTTTTGTTCGATAAGCAGTCGTTTTAGTTTAGTAAGCTGTTTTTCATTTAGCATTAATATCAATTCCTTTCAATTGTAGTATGAGCGAAATACGATGAATTATTTCAAAACATCGTGAACTGCTTTCGTATAGTTTCTTTTTAAAATAGAAATACTAGCGGATAAGGCGAAATTTTATGCACATAAAAATATCCATCCTATAGGAGGACTCAAAGTTGCTAAATACTGAAAACACACTATCTATCTTCGCACTCGGCGGCATTAATGAAATCGGAAAAAATATGTATGTCATTGAATATGGGCAAGAATTAGTTATCGTTGACTGTGGCGGGAAATTTGCGGATCAAAGTTTATTAGGTGTCGATTTGATCATCCCGGATTTAAGTTATTTGGAGGAAAATAAACATAAAATCAAAGCTTTAGTTGTAACGCATGGACATGAGGATCATATTGGCGGCATCCCGTATTTGCTGAGAAAAATTAATATTCCCATTTATGCATCCAGATTTACACTCGGGTTAATCGAATTAAAATTAAAGGAGCATAAACTGCTCCGGGATACGGAGTTAAATGAAATAAATGCAGAATCTCAAATTCGTTTCGACCAATTATTTCTCACATTCTTTAAAACAAGTCACAGTATCCCTGACTGTTTAGGGATTGTTTTTCATACGCCTGAAGGGAAAGTAATTCATACAGGGGACTTCAAATTTGATTTTACGCCTGTAAATGATCAAGCATCAGATATTCACAAAATGGCAGCACTCGGTTCAGAAGGGGTGCTTGCATTAATTTCCGAAAGTACAAACGCTGAACGTCGGGGCTTTACGCCTTCCGAGCAAGTAATTGGAGGTCATTTGGATGAGGCGTTTCAAAAGGCTACTGGAAAAATCTTTATTTCTACATTTGCATCCAATGTAAACCGGATTCAGCAAATCGTTGACGCAGCAAAAAAGACAAATCGAAAAATTGTTCTTTTAGGTCGCAGTATGGTCAATGTTACCTCGGTAGCGATGCGACTTGGCAACTTGGATATTCCGGATTGGATGCTTATCGAACCAAGAGAGCTGAAAGAATTACCGCCGGAACGTGCAGTAATATTATGTACGGGAAGCCAAGGGGAGCCATTAGCTGCGCTTTCCAGACTCTCAACGGGGCGTAATAGAGATGTTAAAGTCGTCCAAGGCGATACAGTTATTTTTGCAGCTTCTCCGATACCGGGAAATGAAAAAGATGTTTCAAAAATCGTTGATAATCTGTTTCAGCTTGGCGCAAAAGTAATTTACGGAAATTCAAGCATTACCGGCATGCACGTTTCTGGACATGGCTATCAAGAAGATTTAAAGATGATGCTGACACTTATGAAGCCTAAATATTTCATTCCAATTCACGGTGAATACCGTATGCTTCACATTCATCGTGAATTGGCGGAAGCGGTTGGCGTTGAAAAAGGCCATACATTTATCCTTAAAAATGGTGAGATTGTCGATATTAAAGGTGGGGAAGCACGGCAAACACGGGCTATTCCAGCCGGAGATACGTATGTGGATGGTACGGGAAGTGATGAGGTCGGTGAAATCGTACTGCGGGACAGAAAACAGCTATCCGAAGATGGGATGCTCGTTATTGTCGTTACGATCAGTAAATTCGATGGGTCCATTATTTCAGGACCGGACAGTATTTCACGCGGATTTGTCTATGCAAGAGAATCAGAAGGATTAATAAATGATATTAATGAAATTGCTCAAGCAGCCGTCGAAAACTTTAATGAATCCAATCCCTTTGCCATGAAAAAAGCGATTAAGCACGCGGTGGACCAATATATCTTTACTTTAAAAATGAAAAAGCCGATGATCTTACCGATTATTATTGAAATATAAAACTCAATCATTACAGAAAAACGATCTTGAAAGGACATTTTCGCTTTCAAGATCGTTATTTTATTACATGCATTTGTTCACATTTTTGTTTGGGCTCACCAAAATTAAGCAGGCAAAAGCTCTGTTTGTTCCAGTAGCTGTTTGTATGCTGACAAATCTTCTTCATAATTTCTAATATATGTGGAAAGACTCTGTTTTTTTATTAATTCAAATGATTTTTGATCGATTATTTGTAATTTTTGATTCAGGTTTTCTGCATTAGCCCATGCTGTTTCTTCAAAAACAATGTTCATTTGATGTTCTTCAATAATCATACCTAGTAAATCGGGATTTTTAAAAATTTCCTTTGTAGAATATTGATCTCGCATATCAAAATAATCGAGGGTTCTATCTAAAGAAGCATCGAGTGCAGGGCGGTCAAGAGCATGACCAAGTTCATGAAGTGTTATCGTTTTTACATATTGATCAAATGGAATGCTTGAGAGTTCTCCAGCAGCTTCCACTAACCGTTTAGCATCGAAACTAACAACATTTGTTATAAAATTATAGCTCATATTTACTCCGGAATGGTCCTCTTTCAACATGATAGTGAGGCCGGTAGCTTTTATAGTGGAATGGATTAATTCATATAAAAATTCGTTTGTATATTGTTGCATGTATGCGCTCATTTCCTTTTCTCTATATAAAATAATAAGAAAACACAATAAAACGCTCACTGAAAATACAGCAAGCATAAAACAATATATAATTCTTATATAATATTTTCAAGTAATTTGTTTGGGTATGTATGCTGTTGGAGAAAAATTATGGATAAACGATTAAATACATACAAAAAAGGATGCTGGCCGTTCTTCTAAACGACCAACATCCTTTATTAACTTTAATGTTCAAATTAACCTGTCTTCAAGGTTCATCAATTAATTACTAGTTGTTTTTGTTATTTTTGTTGTTAGAGTTGTTGCTGTTATTATTTCTGCGGCTTGCTTCTCCGCCTTTGCGGCCAGCCTCTTCACGGCTCATTTTGCCGCCATTATTATTGTTGTTGTTACCGTTTTGGTTGTTTCCGCTGCTCGCTTCTCCACCTTTACGGCCGATTTCTTCATAAAATTCTCTACCATGGTTATTAGATGTAGCTTCTCCGCCTTTACGACCCGCTTCTTGAACCGTCATTGATCCGTCATTCTGATTCTGATTACGTTTGTTGTTATTAGCCATTTCTTACATCCTCCTAGTGAAAATTTATTAGCTTATTGTTAAGCTTACTAGTTAAATTCCCATCTCACTTTATATTAAACATTAATTATATTTCATTTATATTACAAAAAAATGATATAAAATTATTAAGGAAAAATTGGTGTGTTCTTTCTATATTAGAGAGCCTTCATATCACATAGGTATGTAAAGGGGAATTATTTATACTATTTAGATAATTTATCTAATATCGCTAGATTAATATGATAAAATAGCTATTATGCATAATTTTCAGTTAATTCTAAACATTGTGATACAACAGTTTTGAATTTTGTTATTGTTATATCACAACTACAGAGAGAAACTTAGGGGGAGAAGGAAATGAATGCGATAACTTTAGTAATTGGTGCAATATGTGTTTTAGTAATTGCCTATCGTTTCTACGGGATTTTCTTTACGAAAAAAGTATTGAAGATTAACGAAGATACACCTACACCTGCAAATGAAAAAAATGATGGACAAGATTATGTGCCGACAAATCGTTGGGTAGCTTTCGGACATCATTTTGCAGCAATTGCAGCAGCGGGGCCATTAGTCGGTCCGATATTAGCCGCACAATTCGGTTATTTACCGGGCTATTTATGGCTACTAATTGGTGCTGTTATTGGGGGAGCTGTACATGATGCCGTTGTATTATTTGCTTCGATGACAAAAGGCGGAAAGTCATTATCGGAAGTTATGCGTGAAGAACTTGGGCCTGTCGCTGGTTTTTGTACAGGTTTAGCAATGCTGTTCATAATCACAATAACAATGGCCGGTTTATCGATGGTTATTTTAGGAGCTTTAGCAGAAAATCCTTGGGGAACATTTGCTGTTGCCGCTACGATACCGATTGCAATGCTCATGGGTCTGATCAATAAATTTACAGGAAACTTAAAAATTTCAACAATACTTGGGGTCATCCTTCTTGTTGGCGCGGTGTTCTATGGACCGTCTATTCAAGGTACTTGGTTGGGCGATGTATTAACATTGGATCGTGAAACATTATCGATTCTATTGCCGATTTACGCATTCTTTGCAGCCGCTTTACCTGTATGGTTCTTACTGGCACCTCGTGATTACTTAAGCAGCTTCATGAAAATAGGGGTATTTGTTGCTTTAATCATAGGTGTGTTCATTATTAATCCGACAATTCAGTTCCCGGCATTTATTCCAGAGTTCCTTGGAGGCGGTCCGATCGTTGCAGGTCCGGTATGGCCATTCGTATCGATTACAATTGCCTGTGGAGCCATTTCCGGTTTCCACGCATTTGTTGGATCTGGTACAACACCGAAAATGTTAAATCGTTGGGATGATATTCGCGTTGTTGGTTTTGGGGCAATGCTCGTAGAATGTGTCGTTGGGGTAATGGCACTGATTGCTGCAACTGTATTGCATCCGGCAGATTACTTTGCGATTAACTCTTCACCAGAAGCATTTGCAAAATTAGGCATGACGGTAGTTGATTTACCGGTGCTTTCAGAAGCGATTGGGATGGATTTAGAGGGACGTACTGGTGGTGCCGTAACACTGGCAGTCGGTATGGCATCCATATTTTCAGGAGTAGAATGGTTTAGCCATCTAACGGCTTACTTCTATCAATTTGTTATTATGTTTGAAGCTGTATTTATTTTAACTGCAATTGATGCAGGTACACGTACAGCACGTTATTTAATTCAAGATTTCCTAGGGAATGTGTACAAGCCGCTGAAAAAGACGGATTGGCTTCCAGGTGCGATTGGGGCCAGTGCATTGGCCTGTATCATGTGGGGGTACTTATTGAATTCAGGTGACATTGCTTCTGTCTGGGCATTATTCGGAGTGTCGAACCAGCTGATGGCCTCGATTGGTTTAGTGTGTGGTGTCACATTCGTCTTGAAAGTAGCAGATAAACGGATTTATGCCTTAACTTGCTTTATTCCGTTAGTGTATTTATATATTACGGTAAATGTAGCAGGATTCTGGATGGTGAAAAATGTTTACTGGAATGAGATGGCTGGCGGCTACAATATTTTAAACGGTATTTTATCGATTATTATGCTGACATTAGGTTTGATTATTGTCATTACATCATTCATCAAATGGCGTGAACTTTGGGCACATCCTCGTTTCACAAAACAGGCAACTGCTAACTAATTATTAATAAAGAGCGGAAAAATTAGAGTAATCTCTAAATTTTCCGCTCTTTTTGTGTTAGGTATAAGTAATTAAGAAACTCATCCCTGAAAACAGCATTTAAAATACACGGTTGCTTTTGTCTTTTTTCCAGCAGTAAATGTTCTTCCGGAAATTGTTTTTCAATATTTAAAGAGATGAAAGGAAGCTTTTCCTGTGCCTTTTGAGAACGTAAATTGACTGTGCGCGCACCGGCGAATACTACTTCTAGGTGTAAGTATTCGAATGCGATTTTTAAAAGTTCGATTTTAGAAGCCAGATTATAGCCTTGTCCCCAATAATCCACGCCAATCCAGCTTCCGATATGGCATTGCTTATTGGATTGATCGATAAACATCAATGTAGTGATTCCGATCAATTTGTCCTCTTCATTCAAAATTAAACGGGAAATCGTTCTTCCTTCAGATTCCTCCATTAATGTATTAATAATAAAGTTTTCCGTATCTTCCACAGATTGAGTTGGAAGTCCGAGTGCATTCTTCACCTCGGGTGCCTGGGATAAACGATGGATTTCTTTAGCATAGCTAAGTGCTTGCGGAATTAATGTTACTTTTTTCATTCAGGTGACCTCACTTTCCAGTAAAACATACCAATCTACGTAGAGTAGATTGCTCCATTTTACATTATATTCTAAAAAAATCCGATTATTTTTTAGAATATAAAAATTAATTAAAAAATAAGGTTGTTTTATTTAAGTAAGTATAATAATATAACTCATATAATATAAAACCAAGTTGAATAATCGGTATTGGGGTGAAATGTAGTTGTCGACAGCTAAGATTGAAATTAATGAAGTTTCAAAGTCGTATGGAGAAAATGGTCCCACAGTTTTAAAGGATGTCTCATTTACTATAAATCATGGTGAAGTCATTGCCATTTTAGGAAAAAGCGGTTGCGGTAAAAGCACATTGCTAAATTGCATCGGCGGCTTTGAAACAATTAAGAAGGGGCAAATCCTGCTCGATGGAACGGCCGTGACGAAACCTAGCAAGCGTTGTATCATGCTTATGCAAAATTACGGACTGCTGCCATGGCGCTCTGTTCGAAAAAATGTGGAACTTGGAATTGAAAATTCGAATTTAAGTACTGCTGAGATTACGGAGAAAGCGTCCTATTATTTGCAGATGGTTGGATTGCAAGATCGTGCCGATTCATTACCGGGTGAGCTTTCAGGCGGTATGCAGCAAAGGGTAGCAATAGCACGTGCACTGGCCATACAACCGGAAGTTATTTTAATGGATGAGCCGTTTGGAGCGCTTGATACATTTACACGCTATTACTTACAGGATGAATTGAAGCAGATCCAGCAACGCGAAAAAATGACGATTGTATTAGTTACCCATGATATCGATGAAGCGATTTATTTGGCCGATCGCATTCTCATCATGAAGCCAAATCCAGGCGAGATTCATAAAGAAGTTGTACTCAAGCTGCCAAAGGAACGTGATCGTGCAGATGCAGATTTTCAGCATTACCGTGAAATCATATTTAATGAATTCCAATTTACGCATAAAGCAGCAATCGAATTTAATATTTAGGAGGATAGTAGATGAAAAAAGTAGTGTTAATGATGACGATGCTGTTCGTGGCATTGTTGGCAGCATGTGGGTCGAGCGAAACAGGCAGTTCTGCAGGTAACGGGGAAAAACCAACGATTAAAATCGGATATTTACCGATTACGCATGCAGTTCCGTTGTATATGCAGAATGACGAAAAGTATGAAGATTATAATTTAGAGCTTGTGAAATTCGGATCTTGGCCAGAGCTGATGGATGCACTGAATACTGGTGCTATTGATGGAGCATCTGTATTGATTCAGCTAGCGATGAATGCGAAGGAAAAAGGCATTGATCTAAAAGCAGTAGCACTTGGTCACCGAGACGGCAATGTATTGATCGGTGGTAAAGATATTAATTCAGTGGAAGAACTGAAAGGGAAATCTTTTGCGATTCCAAGCAGATTTTCAACACATAATATTTTGCTGTATGAAATGCTGAAAAAACATGGTATTGCTTACGATGAAGTAGATGTTATTGAATTGCCGCCAGCGGAAATGCCTGCAGCTTTAGCGGAAGGGCGTATTGCTGGTTATGTAGTTGCTGAGCCGTTTGGTGCGATTTCCGTTGCTTTGGAAAACGGGAAAGTGCTTTATCAGTCAGAAGAAATTTGGAAAGATTCAATTGATTGCGGTTTAGTATTGCGCGGTCAGTTTATTAAGGAAAATAAAGAATTGGCTGGAAAGTTTGTCGATGACTATGTAGCGGGCGGAGAGCTTGCGCAAGGTAAAGATGACCATATGCATGAAGTTGTTGGTCAGTATTTAACAGTTGAACAAAATGTGCTGGATATTTCATTGGATTGGATATCCTATGACAACTTAAGCATTGAACAGGACAGTTATGCGATTTTGCGTGATGCATTACTGGAAATGGGATTATCTGAAAACCCGCCTTCCTATGAAGATTTTGTTGATGCCAGCTTTGTAAATTAGTAGAGGACGGAGGGATATTATGGCGATAGTGAAGAAATTGTCCCCGATTGCACTTGGCTTTCTATTATTAATAGTCGTTTGGCAAGCTGCAATTATGATCGGCGGGCATCAGTCGGCACTTTTCCCTCCGCCTTTAAAAGTGGGGGAAGCGTTACTGGCGATCATTTCCGATGGTACGCTGTTTGGACATATACAAATTAGTTTATTTCGATTTTTCTCAGGTTATCTGATTGCTGTCGTTGCAGCCATTTCATTAGGGCTGATTTTAGGAAGGCTGCCGGCAGTCTGGAAAGTGCTTGATCCAGTTGTGCAAGTATTGCGACCGGTTTCGCCGATAGCGTGGTCACCATTTATCGTTTTATGGTTCGGCATCGGGAATATGCCGGCGATCGTTATTATTTTTATCGCTGCTTTTTTCCCGGTCTTGTTGTCAACGGTATCAGCGGTAAAAAAGGTCGATAAAACGTATTTACGTATTGCAGCGAATTTTGAGATGAGTCCTTTTGAGACAATGAGAAAAATAATATTGCCGGCTTCATTTCCGATGATTGCCAATGGACTCCATATGGCGCTAGGTTCTGCATGGATTTTCCTCGTAGCCGGGGAAATGGTAGGTGCGCAATCGGGATTAGGATTTTTAATTGTCGATGCGCGAAATTCTTTGAGCCTGGATTTAGTTATGGCGAGCATTGTTGTAATCGGGGTACTTGGCCTATTACTGGATAAGGGAATCCATTATTTTGAAAGCTGGGTAAACCGCATTTGGGGAGGCGCAAATAAAACTGCCTAAAAGTTTTAGACAGTTTTTAGCGGTCGTATATGTATCGTGTCGACGCGTTCGCCTGATTCAGTAGAATAATATCCGATTTCTACACGCTGTTCATCAGAACCGACGATTTCTTTATAGCAGGTTTCCAGATGGTCAGCACCCCATATAATCATCGCATTGAATACATGCTCAAGCGCGGTACCTTTTTCCGTTAATGTATAACGGTAGCGCGGGGGATGGACGGAATATAGCTCACTTTGAACAATCTGCGCTTCTTCCAATTCTTTTAACCGGTTTGACAGAATATTTGCTGACAAACCAGGAAGCTTCAGCTTAATATCATTGAAGTTCGTTTCACCGATCAGCAGTTCATGAATGATGAGAAGCGTCCAGCGATCACCAAGAATATTTAATGTTTGTGCAATGTTACAAGGTAAGTCATAACGTGTTTTCATGTTTTCGCCTCCTTGATACAAGTATAAACATTAATTTTATGCAATGCGAGTTAATTTTTTTAACCTGTATAAGACATTTAAAACGGGTATTCATAGTGCGCTCAATCCGAACGCCTATTTGAATATATAACTATCTAACATTTACTATTAGGAGGAAAATACAATGAGTTTATATTTAGTAGAATCAACAATTAACGAGGTTTCTTCGAAAGAAGCATTTTCGGCATTAGTCGAAAAGGTGCATGCTACAGAAGGTGTTGGAGTTATCGAAGTTCAAGTGGCAAAAGATTTTTCACGTGGTTATTTCATTATTGAAGCATCTAATGAGGAAGCTGCAAAAACAGCATTACAAACACAAGGTGTTGCAATTGATTTAGTAAAGGAAGTACGTTTAATCGGGAAAGAACTTGATGAAGTGAAAGCAGGCGGCGAGCAAGTAAACTACCTAGTAGAATGGGAAATTCCTGCAGAAATCACGATGGAAAAATATTTAGAGCGTAAAAAGAAAAATTCCGTAAAATACGAAGAAGTTCCAGATGTAAAATTCTCTCGTACTTATGTATGTGAAGATATGACGAAATGTTTATGTTTCTATGATGCACCAGACGAAGCAGCTGTTAAACGTGCACGTGAAGCCGTACAAACACCGATCACATCATTAACGGAATTGGCAGACTAAAAGGAAAGGATGCGGGGACAATGGCATTGAACAAAGAATTGTTAGATCAAATCATCGATGAAAAACTGAAGCCCGTAGTGAAGAAGGTCGATGAGCAGGCACATTATGCAGAAGATTATATTTTAGCGCTAAGTGAGGCTGGTTTCTTCCAATCGGCAAATAAGGACCAATCGACGCTATTACAGGATGAGGCAGCGGTTGTTCGTGAAACGGCAAAGGTTTGTATGACAACAGCATTTTGCGTTTGGTGCCATTTAGCCGCATTAACTTATATACGTAATAGTCATAACGCATATTTAAAGCAGACAATACTACATGAGCTGGAAACCGGCGTGAAACTTGGTGCAACAGGTTTATCAAATGCGATGAAGTACTATTCAGGATTGGAAAAACTTCATTTGAAGGCAGAAAAGACAGATGAAGGCTATGTCATTAATGGAACATTGCCGGCTGTATCAAACTTGGGGAATCGTCATTACTTTGGTGCAGTTGCGACAGTCGATGATCATGAAATTTTGGTGCTTGTCCCAACTGATAGTAAAGGGCTTGACATGAATGAACGACTTGGTTTCCTTGGCGTGAATGGCAGCGCAACCTATTCATGCAAATTCGATCAAGTCTTAATTTCGAATGACTTTGTTATTTCCGAGGATGCGAAAGAATTTTGCGATATTATTCGCCCTACGTTTATTTATTATCAAGTTCCGCTTGGAGCAGGTGTGATTGCCGCAGCAGTTGAAGGCATTGAAAAAGTTAAGGCGAAGCAAAACGGCTGTAACGAATACTTAAAAGTACAGGCAACCGAACTGCGCGATCATTATGAAAGAATTAATGCGGAGTTGAACAACTTGGCAAGTAATTTGACTTTGAAGGAAATTGTCAACACACGACTGCAAGCAGTGCACGATACTTTAGCTGCCGTACAGGCGAACATGATTCACAATGGAGCTGCCGGTTATGTTGCAGGAAGTGTACCATCCCGCAAGTTGCGTGAAGCATACTTTTTTGCCAACTTGACGCCAACCGTGCGACATCTTGAAAAAATTAAATCATCTTTTGCTTGAGTTTGTACAGGCAAGGACTATACGAAAATATCATTTTTCTCAACGGGGGAAATGATATTTTTTATTTTTCCATTTGTTATCTTAATCCATATTGACGAAAGAGTTTTTAAAGTTTTTTTCATCTTCGCTTCGAACTAGTAATTCAATGAGTGACATGAGAAAATGGATGAGTAGAAAAAGGGGGATCGGCATGGATCTAAAATTAACTGAAAAACAAATAAAAAATCTATGCGGAACCGTTTCTTTTAAAAAAGGGCAAACTTTTTATCAAACAGGAAAAGTGAATTTCCTGCAATATACGGATATGTATGGAGAAGCGGTTGTAAAAAGCACAGAACAATTCGTTGTCCGCATAGAAAAAGAGAGCACAGGTCAATTTAAGTCATCGTGCAGTTGCCCAACATTGGGTGATTTCAGCAAAAGCTGTCAACATGTAGCGGCAGTTCTGATCGCTATTTATAATCTCAACAAAAACAAGACACAATCTCTGCCAAATGATGAATACGATGAAAGTAATATTTCTGAAAACAGTTTTCTTTCTATTTTTAAACAACAGTCGGTACAAACAACAAGTCGGCAGCGACACTTCGAAAACCGGGAAGTATTGGATGTACAATTCTCGATAACTGTTCAATATACAGAACAAGACCCCCTTATCGGAATTCAACTCCAAGTTAATGGAGACCAAGTTTTATCAATTCGTGAATTTTTAACACATATAAAAAATAAAAAACCATACCGGATTTCCCGTAATACAACCTATAATTTTGAACAGTTTTGTTTTGACGAACAGCATGACGCCATCTTACAGCTCCTGATTAAAATTGTGGAAGATGATGCACTTTATAATGATATGCCTGTACAAAATCAGGAGCAGCAATTGCTGATCATTCCGCCTTCATCGTGGAATGTACTTGCTTCATTGATTTCAAATACGAAAAATATTTCATTAATTTATCAAAATGAACGCTATAGCGAAGTTAATATACAAACAAAGCCTACAGCACTTCGCTTTTACATTGAAGTAAAAGGGAAAGAGTATCGGCTTTATATAGAAGGAATTGAACGTGCTGTCTTACTTCCTAGTTACCGGTTAGTGCTATTTGAAGGCGAACTGACACATTTGAGTGAAGACAGCTTAATGCAGCTTTTCGAATTAAAGCAAATGCTGCTGCAAAAACCTTTCTTAACAATTGAGCATTCACACTGGGATTACTTTAGGGAACAGGTCATACCTAAACTGAAAAAAATAGGTAATGTCGAAATGGCACGGGAACTTTCGGTAAAACAGATGGAAAATCCGTTAGTCGTAAACGTTTATTTAGACCGTCTGAAAAACCGTTTCCTTGCAGGTGTGGAATTTCAGTACGGACAATTTGTCATTCAACCATTGGATGATCAGCTTTCGGATGACGTGTTCATCATACGGGATATTGAAAAGGAAGCGGCGGTATTGGCGTTGATGGATGAAAGCGGCTTTACAAAAACGGATGGCGGCTACTATATGCAGAATGAGGAACTTGAATATGAGTTTTTATATCACCAACTTCCAAAGCTCACAAAGCTCGCGAAAATCTATGCAACCAATTCTGTTAAACTGCGGATTGCGAAAGAAAACAACTTTCCGAAAATCCGGGTGAATGTCCAAAAGGAACGGACAAACTGGCTGGAATTTAAATTCGAAATGGACGGGGTTACAAATAAGCAAATTAAAGAAATTTTAGCGGCCATCAAAGTAAAGCAAAAATATTACCGTTTACAAGATGGGGCCTTGCTGTCTCTGGAGACGAGGGAAATCGAAGAAATTCAGCGCTTCCTTCGCGCAATTCCAGCTCAGGATGATGAGTATGAATTAACATTTAATATGCCGATATTGGATAGTCTGCCGTTTTTGGAACAATTTGAACAAAGTGACGTTTTCAAAGCGGAAGAATCGTTTAAACAGTTTACAGGACAGTTACTACATCCTGAATCTTTGACATTTGAAGTTCCGGAAAGTTTGGAACCGATTCTTCGCGATTACCAGAAACATGGTTTTAACTGGTTGAAATTGCTCTCGAATTATGGATTCGGGGGCGTGCTTGCCGATGATATGGGTCTTGGGAAAACGGTACAGAGTATTGCATTTATCGTATCTGAATTGCCGATAATCCGTGCGAACAAACAGCCGGTTCTGATTGTTTGTCCATCATCGCTTTCGTACAATTGGCTGTATGAGTTTATGCAATTTGCACCGGAAGTCGAAGCGATTGTCATTGATGGGGAAGTAGCGGAGCGGCGTCATTTACTGCGTACAATGGAAGATCATGATGTCATTATTACAACTTATCCATTATTACGTAAAGATAGCGCATTTTATGAACGTCAGCATTTCCATACCGTATTTTTTGACGAAGCGCAGGCATTTAAGAATCCGGTAACACAAACAGCAAGAACAGTGAAGAGAATTCAGGCGACAAATCGCTTTGGTTTAACAGGAACACCGATTGAAAATTCATTATCGGAATTATGGTCGATTTACCGCGTCATCTTTCCGCAGCTGTTTCGCGAGCTGGAGGAGTTCCGCCATATGCAGCGAAAAGATATTGCACGAAGAGTACGGCCGTTTCTTCTTCGCCGAATGAAAGAACAGGTATTAGGAGAGTTGCCTCAAAAAGAGGAAATGATAGAAAAAGCGGAATTATTGCCGGAGCAAAAGGCGTTGTATGCGGCCTATTTGGCTAAGTTGCGTGTCGATACAATGAAACATCTAGACAAAGAAACGTTTCATAAAAATCGTATCCGTATTTTGGCGGGAATTACGAGACTGCGTCAAATCTGCTGTCACCCGGCACTGTTTGTAGAAGGGTACAAAGGTAGATCCGCGAAGTTTGAACAGCTGTTCCGGTTATTAGAACAATCTAAAGCATCCGGACGACGCGTATTAATTTTTTCACAGTTTACGCAAATGCTCAAAATGATTGCGACAGAGCTTTCCAAACGCGGAGAACAATATTTTTACCTTGATGGACAAACGCCATCGGAAGAGCGGATTACACTTTGTAACTCTTTTAATGATGGAGAGCGGGATCTGTTTTTGATTTCATTAAAAGCAGGTGGTACCGGATTGAATTTAACCGGGGCAGATACTGTCATTTTATATGATTTATGGTGGAATCCGGCAGTCGAGGAGCAAGCAGCTGACCGTGCCCATCGTATGGGACAAAAGGAAGTTGTACAAGTTATAAAGCTTATCGCAAACGGAACGATTGAGGAAAAAATGAGCGAGCTTCAACAGAAGAAAAAAATGCTTATTTCGGATATATTGGACGGTGATGAATCGTCGAAGGGAACTTTAACAGAGCAGGATATCCGTGAAATTTTGATGATATAAAAAGGTTATGAGGACATTTTTATGCACCTCATAACCTATTTTTATTTTTCTGGTGTACGTACAATCAAAACATCGCAAGTTGCATGTCGAACGATTGCTTCTGTAGTGGAGCCCATGAATATCTGCTCGGCTGCATTCGATCCTGTGGCACCGCAAATGATAATATCTGCCGGCGCATGTTCTGAAAGCTTTCTTGCTAAAATTGTTTTAGGCGTTCCTTTTATTAAAATTTTATTGACCGCAGGAATGCCGGCTTCTTTTGCTTCCATTTCATAACGGTCCAATAAAACTTCACCATGTTTTCGAACCAATTCAACCATATTATCGTAAAGCATATCAAAAGATGCGGAGAAGCTCGTATCGATTACATGGATAATGTGAAGAGTTGAACCGATATTTCGTTTTGCTATATCAATTGATTTTTGAAAAGCAAGTTCGCTTATTTCTGAACCATCTACTGCAACAACGATATTTTCATAATGATTTGCCATAACAAATTCCTCCTTCATCTATTGAATAAAGTATATCAAATATATGAATCTCGGTATAACGATGACGCCGAGAATATGAGATGAGGAGTCGCCATCAATCTACTATATTATTTTGTAGGCAGGATTTTCAGGATCTTTTGAATACGATATGCAAAGAATCCGGCAAAAATTGAAAGAATAATATCTTTAGGCATTGGAGGAATCATCCAAAGCCATGCCATTTTGAAAGTAAACCCTTCAGGTGCGGATGCCCATAATGTATAGGCAAAATACATCCACGTTGTTCCTATAATATAGTTAACTGCCATCGCAACTAACGCACCAATAATATAGGCCAGTCGCGTTTGAAACTTTTCGGCAATTTTACCGGCAATATATGCACTTATAATAAATGTTACGATAAAGCCAAAAGTCGGAAGCAGAATCGCCGAAAATCCGCCTGTGAATTTAGAAAATACCGGTGCTCCTGCTAATCCAATAAACATGTATACGGCACATGCAATGGCACCTTTTTTTGATCCAAGCACTAAACCTGCTAATATTGCAAAAAATGCTTGTAATGTTATCGGCACACCACCGACCGTTAGAAACGGTACGAATGAAGTAATATTTGCTCCTACCATAATAAGTGTCGCAAAAAGTGCACTATAAATTAAATCAATCGTTTTAAAACTTTGTGTTTTGTGAACAGTCTCCATAAATTACTCCCCTTATTGTTAACTTCTATATTATTTTAGTTAACATAAATATAAAATGAGGATTGTTTTGTGTCAACTTTTATTTTTGGTAGGTTAACATATTAAATGAGCTTTTTTATAGACAGGTCGGACGTAATTTTGGTTAACTTGCATAAAAAAGTTTATAATAAGTGCATCTTTGAAAGAAATGAGGCGAAAACAATGACAGATAAAAAGCAGAATTTCGGTTTTCGTTTTAATAACAGTTACATGGAGTTGCCGCAAACTTTTTATTCCCATGTAACGGCTAATGAAGTGACATCACCTTCCATCGTTATCTTTAACCGGACATTAGCAGAACAGCTTGGTTTAGAGGCTCAGGAACTAAAAGAACATGGTGCCGCTATTTTGGCAGGACATGAAATGCCGGATGGTGCTGCGCAAATTGCACAAGCCTACGCGGGTCATCAATTTGGTCATTTTAATATGTTGGGCGACGGAAGAGCGTTATTACTGGGAGAGCATCTTACACCGAATGGAGAACGATTTGATCTTCAATTGAAAGGATCCGGTCGTACACCGTATTCTCGTGGCGGTGATGGACGAGCTGCACTCGGCCCGATGTTGCGGGAATTTATCATCAGTGAGGCAATGCATGCACTTTCGATTCCGACAACACGCAGCTTAGCTGTTACGGCAACAGGGGATGTTATCTATCGGGAGACAGCTTTGGAAGGCGCTGTTTTAACTCGTGTCGCTTCAAGTCACTTGCGGGTCGGTACGTTTCAATATGCGGCTGCATTTGGTGAACCGGAAGATTTAAAAGCTTTGGCGGATTATGCAATAGAGCGCCATTATCCTGAGCTATTGCAGCAAGAAAACCGCTATCTTGCATTTCTTGAATCAGTGCTTGACAGACAAGCGGCCCTTATAGCGAAATGGCAAAGTGTCGGCTTTATTCATGGTGTAATGAATACGGATAATATAACGATCAGCGGTGAAACAATCGATTATGGTCCATGTGCGTTTATGGATACATATGATGTGGCAACGGTATTCAGTTCGATTGACCGTCAAGGGCGTTATGCCTACCGCAATCAGCCACCGATCGCATCATGGAACTTAACACGTTTTGCAGAGAGTTTGCTGCCGCTCCTTCATGAAAAGGAAGAAGAAGCAGTCCAACTGGCTCAAAATACTCTTGGAAAATTCCCATCTATGTATGAAGCTTATTATTACAGTGAAATGCGGGAAAAATTAGGTCTGCTTTCGATTGATGAACAGGATGAAAAGCTGATTGATAATCTGCTGGATTTAATGGAAGAACACGAGGCGGATTATACAAATACATTCCGTGCATTGTCGGAAGGTAAGCGACCGAACAATGACTTGTTCCAGTCAGACGCCTTTAAAAAATGGGAAGAAACATGGTTTGAACGGATCGGACAGCAGGACACGACGATTGAAGAAACGATGCAAGTAATGCAGTCTGTTAATCCAGTCGTTATTCCTAGAAATCATTTTGTGGAACAGGCAATTGATCAATTTGCTGAAGGTGACCCATCAATGTTTGCGGAGATGCTGCAAGTGCTGACAAGTCCGTTTAGCATGACAGAGCAGTACAAAAAATATACAGAGCCGCCGACAGACGAAGAACCACCGTTTGTAAGCTATTGCGGGACATAAAAAGGAGCACGGTACAACGTATAAGTTGTTGCCGTGCTCATTTTTTATTGGGGAATAAAAAAACATCCATTTCCTCAAAGAGAGAATGGATGTTTTTGTTACCCTGTATTGTTAATTAAGATAGACGGTTACGGTAGTCTTCATATTGGAATGTACGAACTACTTTTACACCATCTTGTTCATTGTATGTGCAAATACTTGGTAAATTTACACCGTTGAACATATGCGTTTTTACCATTGTATAATGGGCCATGTCCGTAAAGACAAGTTTATCGCCTGCTTGAAGCGGTTCATCAAAAGAATAGTCTCCGATAATGTCACCTGCTAAGCAAGTCATGCCGCCTAATCGATAAGTGTAAGCTTTTTCGTTTGGCTGACCTGAACCGATAATATGCGCGCGATAAGGCATTTCAAGTGTATCCGGCATATGGCAAGTAGCTGAAGAGTCGACAATTGCAAGCTCCATACCGTTATGCACGATATCAAGCACTGTTGCCACTAAATACCCTGTATTCAGTGCAATTGCTTCACCTGGCTCTAAAATTACTTTTACACCATATGTCTCTTGGATACGGTTGATTAAGCTGATTAATAGCTCAACATTATAACCTGGTTTCGTAATATGGTGACCTCCGCCGAAGTTGATCCACTTCATTTGATGCAAGTATTCACCATATTTCTCTTCGAAGTGTACTAAAATACGCTCCAGTACTTCAGCGCCTTGCTCACACATTGCGTGGAAGTGAATGCCTTCAACACCGTCAAGTTCATCCGGACGGAATGACTCCACCGGAATACCTAAACGCGAGTTAATATAGCAAGGGTCGTACAGAGGTGTTTCCACTTCTGAATAACCAGGATTTACACGTAAACCAATTGAAATATTTTTCTCGTGATTTAACACTTTGTCTTTGTATTTATTTAACTGATCAAATGAGTTAAATACAATATGGTCGACATACGTTAAATATTCATCGATTTCATGCTCTGCATAGGCAGGGGCATATGCGTGCACTTCCTTGCCGAATTCTTCGAAACCAAGACGTGCTTCAAATAGTGAAGAAGATGTGATCCCCGCTAAATAATTGCGCGCCATCGGAAATGTTGACCACATAGAAAAGCCTTTAAGTGCAAGTAAAATATCACAATTCGTACGATCTTGTACAGATTTTAATAGTTTTAAATTGCGCTCAAGTAATCGCTCGTCCACTACGAAGGCAGGAGATGGTGCCTGTGACCAGTCGATCCCTGTTTCTTCAGCAAGTGCAGCCGCCATCACAGGTTTTTTCACATTTTTGATGTCTGTCATTACGCTTTTTCTCCAGCAGAAGTGAATTCCAAGTCGATTAATTCAGGGTTTTCTGTTTCGTGCCATGGTAATCCCCATTTATTTAATGCATCCATGAATGGGTCCGGATTGAAGTCTTCCACATTCCATACACCTGGTTTTTGCCATTCACCGTTCATTACAAGCATAGCGCCGATCATTGCCGGTACACCAGTTGTGTAGGAAATCGCCTGTGAGCCAACTTCTCTGTAGCATTCTTGGTGATCACATACATTGTATACATAGTAAGTTTTTTCTTTACCGTCTTTAATACCGCGAACGATACAGCCGATGTTAGTTTTACCTTTTGTAAGTGGACCTAATGTAGCTGGGTCTGGTAAAACAGCTTTTAAAAACTGGATTGGCTGAATCATTTGACCTTGGAATTCGATTGGTTCGATTGAAGTCATACCTATATTTTCAAGAACGTTTAAATGTGTTAAGTATTTTTCGCCAAATGTCATCCAGAAGCGAATTTGTTTTAAACCTTTAATATTTTTCGCTAAAGATTCCAATTCTTCATGGTATAGAAGGTAGCAATCTTTTTCACCGATTTCCGGTAAGTTGTAAACTGTTTTATATTCTAAAGGCTCCGTTTCAACCCATTCGCCATCTTTCCAGAAACGACCGTTCGCAGTGATTTCGCGAATGTTGATTTCAGGGTTGAAGTTTGTTGCGAATGGAAGTCCGTGGTCTCCACCGTTTGCATCAACGATATCGATGTAATGAATTTCATCGAAATGATGCTTTTGTGCATGCGCTGTGAATACGCCTGTTACACCTGGGTCAAAACCTGAACCTAGAAGCGCAGTAATCCCTGCTTCTTCAAAACGCTCTTTATACGCCCATTGCCATTTATATTCGAATTTAGCAGTATCTAAAGGCTCGTAGTTTGCTGTATCTACATAGTGAGTCTTCGTTGCTAAACATGCATCCATAATAGTTAAGTCTTGATATGGTAAAGCTACATTGATCACCACATCTGGATTAAATCCATTGATTAGGTCAATTAGTTCCTCGGTGTTATCCGCATCCACTTGTGCTGTGTGAATAATCGTTTTACCACCATCTAATTTTTCTTTTAAAGCATCACATTTTGATTTAGTTCGACTTGCGATCATAATCTCTTCGAATACTTCTGAGTTTTGTACACACTTATGTACGACAACGCTAGCTACTCCGCCAGCTCCAATAATCAATGCTTTACCCAATTTCTTGTCACGCTCCAAATCTATAATTTTTTGGTTTCATTTTTGAAACAAGATTGATTATATAGAATAGTACGGTAGTTAGCAATTATGTTCTCGAATTTTTTTTTGGAGAATATAGAGAAATTTAAATCATAAATTAATATCATTTTTGTCTAAAGAAGAAAAAGCCCAGTGAGAAGTCAATTCCACTGGGCAGGTATTTCTATTTAACTGTCTGTTTTTGCAAAAAGCTATCACGATTTGTAACGGCCTCAACAGCTTCATAAATTGTACTTTCAAAATGATTGACTTGAAGTGAAGTGACACCTTGAATTGTCGTTCCACCGGGTGAACAGACTTGATCAATTAATGCCCATGGGTGGGAATCGGACTGTAAAACCATTTGTGCACTGCCTAATACAGAGCTTGCCGCAATTTGAAGTGCCATCTCTTTCGGCATCCCTTCACGAACTGCCGCACGTGCCAAAGAGTCGATATAAAGGTAAGTGAAGGCAGGGGAAGCACAACCGATTGTTGTAAAGATTGAGAACAGGTTTTCAGGTAGCTCAACAATTGTTCCGACTGTAGCAAATAGCTTCTCAACGATTGCTTTTTGGTCGGTACTAGCTTTCTGAGTTGAGTAACAGCTTGTCGATGCCCCGATTGTAGCGTTGATATTCGGCATAACGCGGAAAATAGATGTTTCGCTTCCTAGTTCTTCGTGTAAATAATCGAGCGATTTTCCGGCAGCGATTGAAATGACGATATGGTTATTTGTCAGATGTTGTTTAATTGCAGGTAAAACCTCTTCAAACATTTGAGGTTTAACAGCGATGACAATAACATCGACTTGTTTCATTAATTGTTCAATCGAATCAGTTGCCTGAATGCTGTATTTATCTACAAGGTCATCCGTTTTTTCGCGGCTCCGATTCATCCCGTAGATATCGGCAGCATTAAACTGCTCGCTTGTAATCATGCCGTGTATAATTGCGCCAGCCATGTTTCCAAGACCGATAAATCCAAATTTCATTTTTAAATCCTTCTTTCAATTAATAATTATATTTAATACGTAAAATATCATAGCGCTTAGTATACCGCACTGGTCGGTCAATGCAACCGGAACGACTTTTTCCAAGCTTATAATGATGTTAATTCAGTTGCAATCCTCAATAAAACGGGTTATTTCCACGTGAGAACGGGAACATTGAGTGAAAAGGGGAACGGTTTCGGATTAAGTCACGCATTCGAGTAATAAATTGTATATAACGATAATTTTTGAGTACTTATTGTTGGAATGTATAAACAACGTTAAAATAAATGCAATGGACGAAGAGTGCAGATGCATTACTTTGTCGCCGATGGAGTGATTAGATGAAGGAAAACAAAAAAAATAAGGGTCAGGGAAAAGTAATTATTTTTCCAGGGATGATGGACCGGTTACTTAATGAAGCAAAATATTTGGCCGAAAATAACCAATACAAAGAAGCAAATGAGTTATTTGAGCAAGCTTTCTTGCTAGGTGAAGGGGATGAAGTATCACTTAGTATATTTGCATACTCTTTATATGAAGAAAAAAATTTCGAACGTGCCAAACAAGTATGTGAGGAACTGCTTGCGATAGGTCCTAACATGTACTTTGAAGTGATGGAACTGTATTTAACTATCTGCATGCAGTTACGCCAATTTAAACAAGTTGAAAAAATTATCGAATCATTGTTTGATGAACAATTAATTCCTGAACATGAAGCGGAAAAGTTTGAAAGGCTTAAGAACCTGAATGCGCATATCGCCGAAAATCAGGAATCTCATTTTCAAGCACCAATTATAGAAGGTGACGAACTTGAGGAATTTACGGCAGCTGAATTTTTAGAAATGTCCGCACAACAGCAAATGATGCGTATCCATGAGCTTACGGAAAAAAATATCCGTCCGTATTCAGAGGAATTGAAAGCGGTCATTGAAAATGAGTCAATTCAACCGTTTATAAAAAGTTTATTGCTTATCCTTCTTGTTGAACAGGAAGTTAATTTGGATGTAACTATATCAAAATTTGGTCAGTCCAAAGCATTGAACCCAGTGGATTTTCCGTTGCCGACAGAGCTGCCTCAATATAAGGAAATCTCGGGGGAAATAGCGGAACAGTTAGCGCAGGAGCCCTCGACATTGGAGTTTGCGATGCACTTGATCGACAAGCATGCAATTGTCCTTTACCCGTATGAATGGTCAGGATACGCCACTGAAGAAGTCGCATCAGGCTATATTGATTATGTGAAAACAATGTTTGGTGAAGAGAGAGAAATGAATGATGAAATAGTAACTTTTTTACAAAACATAGAAAAAATGTCGGATTTGCAAGAGTAGTGAAAAAAGTTGAAACATTGAGCATCTATGTTATACTAAAATGGTTGTCAAACAATATATATGACAGTTTGTTTAATCAAACGAATGTTAACTTTGGAGGTAATATATATGTCAGTAAAATGGGAAAAACAAGAAGGTAACGAAGGTTTATTAACAGTTACTGTAGAAGCTGCAGAAGTTGATAAAGCTTTAGACCAAGCTTTCAAAAAAGTAGTAAAACAAATTAACGTACCAGGTTTCCGCAAAGGAAAAATGCCTCGTAACGTATTTGAAAAAATGTACGGTGTAGAAGCTCTTTACCAAGATGCTTTAGAAATCGTTATCAATTCTTCATACCCAGTTGCTTTAGACGAAGCTGGTATTGAGCCAGTTGATTACCCAGAAATCGCGGGTACTGAGAATTTCGCTAAAGGCACTGACTTCACATACACTGCAACAGTAACTGTGAAACCAGAACCTAAATTAGGTGAATATAAAGGTTTAGAAGTAACAAAAGGATCAGCTGAAGTAACAGACGAAGAAGTTCAATCTTTAATCGACGCTCAATTAGCTAAAAAAGCTGAATTAGAAATTAAAGAAGATGAAGCAATCGTTGAAGGCGATACAGCTGTAATCGATTTCGAAGGTTTTGTTGGTGAAGAAGCATTCGAAGGCGGTAAAGGTGAAGACTACGCATTAGAAATCGGTTCTGGTTCATTCATTCCAGGTTTCGAAGAGCAATTAGTAGGCGCTAAAACTGGTGAAACGAAAGATGTAGTAGTTACTTTCCCAGAAGAGTACCATGCTGCTGAATTAGCTGGTAAAGAAGCGAAATTCGTAGTAACAGTTAAAGAAGTTAAAACAAAAGTATTACCAGAATTAACTGATGAGTTCGCTAAAGAAATCGATCCAGAAGTTGAAACTGTAGAAGCATTACGTACTAAATTAAAAGAAACAACTTTAGCTAACAAAGAAGCAGACGTTGAAGCGTCTTTACGCGACGAGTTAGTTGAAAAAGCTGCTGCTAATGCAGAAGTTGAAATTCCACAAGGTATGATCAACACTGAAGTTGACCGTATGATTCAAGAATTCGGCCAACGCTTACAAATGCAAGGCATGAACTTAGACTTATACTACCAATTCTCAGGTCAAAACGAAGAAGCATTACGCACTCAAATGGCTGAAGAAGCTGTAAACCGTGTACGTGTATCTTTAGTTTTAGAAGCAATTGGTCAAGCTGAAAATATTGAAGTATCTGAAGAAGATATCAATACAGAAGTTGAAAAAATGGCTGCTCAATTCGGTATGTCTAACGACCAAATTTTAACTGCTTTAGGTGGAACTCAAGTTCTTGAGAACGATATCCGCACTCAAAAAACAGTTGAATTCCTAGTTGAAAACGCTAAAATTTCAAACTAATTATTTGTTTTGAGTTATCGAATTTAAATTTGATCCTGTACTGATTCATGACCATGGTGAATCAAGAATCAGTACCGACAAGTATCGGTTTTATTACTGGGCTACCGTCTAACATAAAGGTAAAACTAGTACGGATTGAATAAAATGAGATTTTGACAAGGTACGGTATTCCCGTGCCTTGTTTTCTACCTTTGAATACATACATATAATAGTTGGTTCATTTGAATATTTAATGATAAAAAGTTACAATATAAAGTGAAACTTAAATCAGTGAGGTTCTTTATCTCCCACTGATTGTTAGTTGAATTAATCGGGCTTTTACGGGTAGTTGATTTCCCGTCTTTCCTATCGCTGTACTTTAGTCGAAAGGCGGGAATCATACTACCCGTTAATGCGGGATAACTTCATTAACTATTGAACAGCCAACAAAGTTTAATAGGACATAAAATAAGCTAGTAACAACGCGCAATCAATTTATTTGATAAAACAACTAGAATCTTGTAAGATTGTTGCTTGAATAGGGGTGAACCAAATTGTTTAAATTTAATGATGAAAAAGGCAATTTAAAATGCTCTTTTTGTGGTAAGCCACAAGAACAAGTTCGTAAACTGGTTGCAGGACCAGGCGTATATATTTGTGACGAATGTATCGAACTATGCTCGGAGATCGTAGTGGAAGAGTTAGGGATCGAAGAGGAAATCGAGTTCAATGAAATTCCAAAACCTAAAGAGATTTTAAATATTTTAGGTGAATATGTAATCGGACAAGAACGTGCAAAAAAAGCATTGGCAGTTGCTGTATATAATCACTATAAACGTATTAATTCGAATTCAAAAATTGACGAGGTTGAATTATCAAAATCGAATATCGTATTAATCGGACCAACTGGTAGCGGTAAAACTTTACTTGCTCAAACGTTGGCGCGTATTTTAAATGTACCATTCGCAATTGCTGACGCGACAAGCTTAACTGAAGCAGGTTATGTTGGTGAGGATGTTGAAAATATTCTTTTAAAACTAATCCAGGCTGCAGATTATGATATAGAACGTGCAGAAAAGGGTATCATTTATATTGATGAGATTGATAAGGTTGCTCGTAAATCTGAAAATCCATCTATTACACGTGACGTATCAGGCGAAGGTGTACAACAGGCATTACTGAAAATTTTAGAAGGTACAGTTGCAAGTGTTCCACCACAAGGCGGACGTAAGCATCCACATCAGGAGTTCCTTCAAATCGATACTTCGAACATCCTATTTATCGTAGGTGGCGCATTTGATGGTATTGAAACAATTATTAAACGTCGTCAAGGTGAAAAAGTAATTGGATTTGCTTCAACACAGAACAAAGGGATCGATGAAGATGCTTCAATTATGTCTCAGCTAATTCCTGAAGACTTATTGAAATTCGGTTTAATTCCGGAATTCATCGGACGTTTACCTGTATTGGCTACTTTAGAGCAGTTAAATGTTGATGCATTAGTACAAATTTTAACTGAGCCTAAAAATGCTTTAGCAAAACAATACCAAAAAATGTTGGAGCTGGATGATGTTGCACTAGAATTTGAAGATGAAGCCCTTGTCGAAATTGCCAAATTGGCAATCGAACGCAAAACAGGTGCCCGTGGTCTTCGTTCAATCATCGAAGCGACAATGCTTGATGTAATGTTCGAATTGCCTTCACGTGAAGATATTAAAAAATGTATCATCACAGCTGAAACAATTCGTGATAAAGCAGAGCCAAAATTAATTTTGGATGATGGTTCTGAATTGAAAAAAGATGACAACAAAAAAACTTCAGCTTAATTTATAGCTGAATGGATTCCAACAATGTAGCTGACTTAGACTTCACAAGCAAGTCCAAAGTCAGCTTTTTCTTACAAAACGTATATACATAAAGTTTCGGGTATTTTCGCCGAATGTTCCAGATTTTGAAGCGTTATTTACGGTTATTCCAGTATTTAGAGCACATAAACTCGGAAAAATCTGGACACAGTTACGCTAAGGCGTAATTGACAAGGAACTAACACATACTTATATTGCGGGTTGTTTTTAAGATTTGGATGGAGGTGAATACCCGCGTGACAAAAAAATTAACTAATATGCCAGTTTTACCGTTAAGAGGACTTCTTGTATACCCAACGATGGTTTTACATATTGATGTGGGTCGGGAACGTTCTATTGCTGCACTAGAACATGCGATGCTTGAAGATAGCACAATCTTTTTAGTAACTCAAAAGGATCTACGTGTTGATTCACCGGGAAAAGCAGATCTTTATAAAATGGGAACATTAGCGAAAGTGAAACAAATGCTAAAACTTCCGAATGGAACATTACGTATTCTGGTTGAAGGTTTAAACCGTGCGGAAATGGTTCGTTATGAAGATTCCGGTAAATTTACAACGGCAGATTTAGAATTGTTTGAAGATGAGCTGCACAAAGATGCGGAAACCGAAGCTTTAATGCGTACGGTATTGTCGTATTTTGAAAAATACGCAAAATCTTCAAATAAAATTACGACAGAAACAATCGAATCGGTGCTTGATATTGAAGAACCGGGCCGTTTAGCGGATGTCATTGCTTCTCATTTACCTTTCAAGATTAATGAAAAGCAGGAAGTGCTCGATATTACGAACATTAAAAAGCGTTTAGATCACTTAATGATTCGTTTGCATGACGAGCAGGAGATATTAAATCTCGAGAAAAAAATCAGTACAAAAGTGAAGCAGGCGATGGAGCGCACACAGAAAGAGTATTATCTGCGTGAGCAAATGAAAGCAATTCAAACAGAGCTTGGTGATCGCGAAGGAAAAACGGGAGAAATTGCCGAACTTCGTAAAAAAATCGATAGTGCCGGAATGCCTGAGTCTACACAAAAAGTTGCATTAAAAGAACTGGATCGCTACGAAAAGCTGCCTGCTGCAAGTGCAGAGAGTGGTGTCATCCGCAACTATTTGGAATGGCTTGTTTCGATTCCTTGGACAGAAAAAACGGAAGACCGTATTGATATTGCGTATGCAGAAGAAATTTTAAATCGCGATCATGATGGCTTGGAAAAGGTAAAAGAGCGTGTTTTAGAATATTTATCAGTACGTCAATTAATGAATTCATTGCGCGGTCCGATTTTATGTTTAGCAGGACCTCCGGGCGTAGGTAAAACGAGTTTAGCGCGTTCTATTGCAGAAAGCCTTGACCGTAAGTTTGTCCGTGTTTCACTTGGCGGTGTGCGCGATGAGTCTGAAATTCGTGGTCACCGTCGTACGTATGTCGGCGCAATGCCCGGACGTATCATTCAAGGAATGAAAAAAGCAGGTACGACAAATCCTGTATTTTTACTTGATGAAATTGATAAAATGTCAAATGACTTCCGTGGAGACCCATCTGCTGCAATGCTGGAAGTACTGGATCCGGAGCAAAACAATACATTCAGTGATCACTTCATTGAAGAGCCATACAATTTGCAGGATGTATTATTTATCGCAACTGCAAATGATTTAAGTACGATTCCTGCACCATTACTGGACCGTATGGAGGTCATTAATATTGCGGGTTATACAGAGTTCGAAAAAGTAGAAATTACGAAGAACCACTTGATTCCGAAGCAGATGAAGGAACATGGTTTAAAGAAAACGCAAATGGCAATGAAAGATGAAGCCATTACGGATTTAATTCGTTACTATACACGTGAGGCTGGTGTTCGTGGGTTAGAACGTCAAGTTGCAACGGTTTGCCGTAAAGCTGCGAAAAAAATCGTATCCGGCGAAAAGAAAAAAGTAACGGTCAACTCAAAAGTATTAGTAGATATGCTTGGAAAACACCGCTTCCGCTATGGACAGGCGGAAATGGAAAACCAAGTAGGTGTTGCGACAGGTCTTGCCTATACGACAGTCGGTGGAGATACATTGCAGATTGAGGTTTCATTAACACCTGGTAAAGGTAAATTAATTTTAACAGGGAAGCTTGGCGATGTAATGAAGGAATCCGCTCAAATAGCGCTTTCATTTGTCCGCACATTAACTAATGATTTAGGTGTCGATGCGGATTATTTCGATCAGCACGATATTCATGTCCACGTTCCGGAAGGTGCAGTACCTAAAGATGGCCCGTCAGCAGGTATTACGATGACGACTGCAATAGTTTCTGCAATAACTGGAAAAGCAATTAAACGCGAAATTGGAATGACGGGAGAAGTAACATTACGCGGTCGTGTACTGCCGATCGGTGGCTTAAAAGAGAAATCATTAAGTGCTCACCGTGCGGGACTGACGACGATTATCATTCCGCAAGACAATGAACGTGATATTGATGATATTCCTGAAACAATTCGTGAGCAACTCACATTTAAACTAGTTTCACAAGCGGAAGAAGTTCTTGCGCTCGCACTAGATGGAGGTTTTAATAAGTAATGAAAGTCCATAACGTAGAAATGATCGGCAGCTTTGTCCGACCAGAACAGTTCCCGGAAGACGGGCTACCTGAATTCGCTTTAGCGGGTCGTTCAAATGTCGGCAAATCTTCGTTTATCAATCGTATGATTGGCCGTAAAGCAATGGCGCGTATTTCGTCAAAGCCTGGTAAAACACAACAGCTGAACTTCTATAAAATTGAAGAACAGCTCTATTATGTTGACGTACCCGGCTACGGCTATGCAAAAGTTTCAAAATCAGAACGTGCAGCATGGGGAAGAATGATCGAGCAGTACTTTATGAGTCGTGAACAGTTAAGAGCGGTTGTCTTAATTGTTGATATCCGTCATAACCCTACTTCAGATGACTGCATGATGTATGATTTTTTAAAGCATTACAATATCCCGGTAATCGTTGTCGCAACGAAGGCCGATAAAATTCCGAAAGGAAAATGGGATAAGCATAAAAAGATTGTTCGCGAAACATTACAAATGGAAAAGCAAGATCCATTAATTGTGTTTTCTTCTGAAAAAGGTCTTGGTTTTGAAGAAGCCTGGGCCGAAATTGAATCACGCATGTAAACAATGCAACCCCGAATTAACTTTCGGGGTTGTTTTTATTTGGGCAATTTTCCTGTTAGAAATAATAATAATTACTTGATATTCATAGTATTTTGCCGATAAAGGTAAATAGGAGGTGTACTTTGGATATTGCTGCATTAGCGATGTCGATGAAACAAACTGAATTGATCCAAGATGTTTCATTGGCCATGACGAAAAAAATGATGGAATTTCAGCAAGAAAATGCGGAACAAATAGTCGAAGTGATTGAGGCGTCACACCCCTTTTTAGGTCAAACAATCGATATTTCCGTATAAATAATTTCGACAACCAATGCCATTAGTCGGCAAATTTGTTACACTAAAATAGGTCCTGCAACAATATTTGGGTTCAAATACAAATATTTTCAGGCGTTTACTTTGATTAAAAAGAAAAGTTACTGAAAGAAGGAGGCGGAAAAATTGCTTAAAAAAATCATTACCGTATTGATGGCAATTACTTTTGCTTTGGCAATCTTACCGACAGGGCAGAAAGCTGAAGCATCGAATACATATACATTTATGAAAGCAAATTATAATGAAACCGAAGATAAAAAAGGGAATGTCACACGAACATTAAAAAGTGTCACATTAAAAAACAGTGCCGGGAAAACCGCTACATTTAATCTTGCCAATACGCAGAAATACTATATTAATAATACGGCGACAACTATTGCAGGGTTTAAAGCAGGCATGAGTGTCACGATTAAATTAAACTTAGGCAAAATTACTGAAATGCGTGGTTCTACAAACGTTGAAGGCGGTTCAATCGTCGAAAACAGCAAACAAGTAACCGGTGCTGTCACACAGATTGATCCGAACGGTTTGCAAATCCGTGTGAAAATCGATGGTTCTTCAACGAAAAACTATACAGTGACAAACAATACGGAAGTGTTCAAAGGAAATTCATCTGTAGATTTGAGCACACTTTATGTAGGAGACCGTGTCCGCTTAAAATTCGCAACAGCCAATACTTCCCGCATCGCTGAAATTACGATTATGAGCACAGCCAATATGGTAACGGAGTTATATAAAGCAGATTTAAATACAGTTAATACTAACAAAAATTCACTAAATGTTAAAAATGCCCATCCTTTACTAAACTGGCGTTTTGGAACAGTAAGAACAAAAACACAGGCAACATTCAATTTTACAAATAATACAAGCATTTATGTAGGGAATAAGAAAATTTCAAAAAGCCAACTGAAAAACTATAAAAATAGTGAACTATATTTTGTAACTAAAACTCAGTTCAGCAAAGAAGTAATCGATAAGATTATTGTATTAGCTAAAAATGAGCGTACATTCTATCAACCTATTACAAGTGTCAATCTTGGTGTAAACACGCTGCAACTTAAAAACTCTTTAAAATTAAATTACCATAATGGTTCGATTTTAATCCGCAATGGCCGTTTAGTAGAACCAGAAGGCCTTATTGCGCTTGATTTAGCACAAAAACCAATCTCGACAACGGCGTTTGTATTAACGGATGGGGCGACTAAGAGTGATTATGCCCATATCGTCAATATTACAAATGATGCTTATTTAGCACCAAATCTATCGAAATACAAACTTTACTTTGGACGAATTGATGTGGCGGATTTAGATGCTTATGAAGTGGAATTATCAGATTTACAACGCTTCGATAATCATTTCTGGAATACGGATAAATCCATTACATCATTTGCTTTCAGTAATTCAACAATCGCATCAGAACTGGATGGAACGAAGCAATTTAAAGTCATTCCGGAACTGGATCTCGATTTATATGATAATTACACAAATTCACCAAATCCATACTACGGATATTTCTTTGTAAATGATGGTCATATTGAAGGCATTCATTTTGTGCCAAATGAAAAACTGGCTACGTTAACATTAACTGGCCGTGCAAGTTCGATTAATTTCAATACGAAAAAGGTATCTGTTGTTAACAGTAGCCAGTGGAGCAAGGATGGTCATTGGAGCTACCGTTCCGGTTCACTTTCACTCGACCTGTCTAAAGCGATGATTATTAAAGATGGGGAAGTTATCGACATTACTGATATTCATAAGGCAGATCATGTAACAGCGATTGCACGCTCTACATCGGAAGTCTATGTACTATTAGTGAACTAATTTAAAAAGGTGTGCGGGAGCATTTTCCCGCACCCCATTTAAACTAAAATGATTTTAAAGAAATGGGGGACGAATTTGTGAGAAAGAAACTTTGCTTCACCTTCCTACTGGCATGCTCATTTTTTCTGATGCTGCTCCCTTCACTGAGTTCCGCACAATCTATTGATTTAACAGGCGGTATTAAAAATGAATATGAATATGAAGAATACTTTTTCTTAACAGGAAAGCCGATTAAATTTACAGGTACAAATAAAAATGCAACGATTTCTACGAAAGAGTCAAAAGGCAAGTTAACTGAAACATACAAGTTTACATTGGCTGGACCTAATGGAGAGAAGCTGACACGAAATTTTACGTATACATACGATGTGACGAACTATGACCAAGTAGGGCAAAGTTCGGCAACGGGTGAGGTTACTAAATTTACTGAGAAAATTACAGTTGGCGAAAGAACATTTACACTGGCGGATTATCAGCTGTCTAAAAGTACGATTACAGACAAACGGCCGGCATCCGACTATTATTCAGGCAATGCGATTGCCCGCAAAACATATACCGAAACAACAGGCCGTGGCAAAAATGCTGTGACAAAAACGATAACGGTACATGCAGATAGCCGAAACGAAGGATATGAAAACTTCTGGGGAGCTACAGAAACACAAATTACAGATTTTGAGATTGAATTTGATGACGGGACGATCGGGACAGTGAACAACAAAGTATCGACATCCAAGTCACGTACATTGGAATATAACGAAAGCGATGCATCTTTATCCAGTTTTTACGGCAACTATAAAACGATTAGCTCAGCCGATTCGCTATCGGAATATGAATATGATTTGCCTGATAGCGAGGGAACGGTCGCAAGCAATATCGATTATATGCCGAAGCTGGAAATGCTGAAAATCCCTAAATTCCGTGATTTATCTTCCAACTGGGCACGTGAGCAGATTGAAAAACTGTATTCACTTGGCATATTGGATGATCAATCGAACTTCTATTCACCAAATACACCTGTACAGCGCTACGATTTTGCAGTTGCTATTGGTAAAGCAATCGACCTTCGTGTATTGGAGGAAACGAACCGCAAAAAGACACAACCATCTATTTTTAAAGACGTGAAACGTACAGAAAAAGATTACAATTATTTAGTAGCGACTGTTGATAAAGGTGTTATTAAAGGGAAAAACCCAACGACATTTGATCCCGACGGTTTTTTAACACGCCAGCAGGCAGCAACAATTTTAGTGCGGGCACTTGGACTGGAAGGAAAAGCACCTGAACCGGGCTATACAACAGACTATAAAGACGACTATAAAATTACGGATTATGCACGCGATGCAATCTATGTCGCGACAGAGTTAGGATTAATGTCAGGAAGTGACGGTTATTTCAATCCGAAAGCTACATTGACACGTGCACAGTCTTCTGCGATTATTGAACGATTTTTACGTTATTTAGAATCTGATTTAAAAGAGAATTACCGTGACAATATTCTGTTCTTTAACTAAGGGGTTGCAAACATGAGTAAGATGAAAAAACTAATGGCCATGCTGCTCAGTTGTCTTCTTGTATTTTCCGTAGTTTTTCCGTTTGGTGCTACGGAAACGGAAGCCGCAAGCAAGCAAATTTCGGATATATCGCAAAAAAATTCGAAGTATAAAGCAGCCAAGTGGACAATTGATAATGATTATTTGCAGTTGTATAAAGGAAATAAGTTCCAATCCGGCACTCTCGTAATGGAATGGCAGATGCTGCAGTTTTTAGCGAAGATGGACAAAAACTATCATTTCAATACAAATGATAAAGATATGCTGTATGAATATTATGGAGATTTGAATATCCCGTTATATGGCGTGGATAATAAATCAAAGCGCAATGCCAATATTTCACGTGGCCACTTTGCAAGGCTCTTTGCGGCGGTAAACGGTCTTGATTTATCCGAAATCCAGGCGGTCAGATATTTATATATGAACGAAATTACAACGGGTACAACAGGAAAACGAACTTATGAAGACTATAAGCCGACACGCAATATTAATCGCGGTGATATGGCGGTCTTCATGTACCGTATCAATCAACAAGGAAAATTGGCGATTGAAGGTCTGGCAAGTGCTCCATCAGGCAAAGACAACAATAAAATTACATTACCTGTGAACTTTGTTGAGAGTAAGAACGGTACTGTGACGATTCCGACAACTCCGGGTAAAAACACGGATGATAAAGCGACACGTCCTGATGTTTATAAAGCGGTTAAAAAGATAAATGTAGAAAACGAAGAACTTACAGCAAACGGCGTCGATTCAACTTTAATTACGATTGATTTGCGTGATAGTTACGGTAATGACATTTCATATGATGAATCATTGGCATTTAAGGTGACTTCAAAAGCCGGGGCAAAAGTATCGGAAACGAATACAAGTACAAGCGGTCAATCAACAACAGTTTATACTGATGGACCACAGCTTAGCGTCTATGTAACGGCACCTGCTTTGACAAAGTCGGTAGTCGATACAATCCGCTTTGAGATGATTAATCCATCAGAAAAGTATTACACATACAAAAATCAGGTCATTGAAGCATCTGTCCGCTATGTACCGAAAGCGGAACTTCGAATTACTTATGAAGTGTTTGATCCGGAACAGACAGAATGGAACGGCGGAACGGTTGATCCTGGCGTACGCCCATTACCGGCATTACCACAAGGTGTTATAGGGACAACGACAGTACCATTTACACAAAATGGGGTTATTACCATTTCAGATTACGATCCCGATTTAAAACTGATGACAGGATCTAAATGGGAAAACTATACAACAGCTGACGGGAAACTGACTCAAGGTGAAGTTACTTCCAAGGAAATTCAGTACGGAAATGCGGATCTAAAGCTGGAAGGTCAAATTATTTCGGTTTGGCTGTTCGAACAAATTCTCGACTATATGATTGAAGGGCCAAAAGAGGAGTCTTCCTGGGGCGGTCTTGGCAGTGCTAAAGTGATGTACACGGTCAACAATGAGGGACGAGCAACATACGATTTGCAAGGTGTTATGAGTGAAGAAGACACTAAAGCATTCGATTCGATGCTCCATGCGGTCATTATTTATTTAACGGACAAGTTTTTACCGATTGCTGATCAGGTAACATTAGCACATGAAGAATCGGTAGAGGTCATTAAAGCGATGTATGATCGTTTAGGTCAAATCGACAAGAATTTATTGCGTAAAGATTATGCGGACGTAATCGGGAAGCTGGAAGGTGCCGTTGCAAAAGTTAAAGTATTGCTTGCAGGAAAAGAACTGCAGCAACGTCCGGATGGTATGGATCGATACACAAAAGTGATCGTTAATCTTGTCGCACCAGGCGGAGTAATTATTACCGACTATAAAGGTACGGTAGAAGTTACATTTAACGGCAAAACACGCGTAGTATCATTTGATACAAATACGAAAGACTATAATAACGGCACAGGCAGCCGCGGCTCTGCTGTCGTATACTTTGACGATATTTTATACGGTAAATCACAAGTTAAGGCACGCTTGATCGATTTGGATCCACGTTATGATAAAGTCATCCAGAGCCTGAAAAATACAACGGTCTCTGAACAAATCTTTGCCAATCCGCGCTATGAAACCAATTTATGTGCCGTTGAATCGGAAGTGATGTTTGTCGTAGACCACTCTGGTTCGATGAAAGCGCGGGATGCAAAAAATTATACAGCAAATAAAGTGAAGCAAACGATTAAACAAATCGGTGCAAACCCAAGTCATGTGTATCGTTTCAATAATCGACCAAATCACGAAGCGACAGATAAAGCGGATGTCGTTTCAAGTATTGACAGCTTATTGACGTACAAAAATGAAAACCGGTCGACAAATATTGTGAAAGCTCTTGAAACGGCAATCGCCAACTTCACGACAAACCAATATACAAGTAAAGCGATTGTACTTGTGACAGACGGTAACTCAAACAGTAACGGGCTTGAAAAAGTGCTGAATGATGCCAAAAATAAAGGAATTGCCATCCATACTGTATCGGTTGGTTCATATACAACGGTAAATGAAAAACTGTTGAAAGATATTTCTTCCGAAACAAAGGGTACGTATCAAAATATTACATCGATTGAAAACCTGCACAGCTCATTACAGGCGATCATTACAACGATTTTATGTAAAACACCTGTGATGAACAATAGTTGTCTAGTCGGAGATACAATCTTTAATAATACGGATGTACGTATCGAAACATCAAAAGTAACAATATTAGCGGATGTGAATACTGGATGCGACAATGTAAAAGGTGTCCGCGTTGTATTCATTTCACCGAATGGCGATGTTAAATATGACTTGCCGGCACGAGGTTCTTCTCGCTATATGCATCGACCGAACCTGTATGAGTTCCCGGAATTTGATTTATATGTTGAAGTGGAATTTCAGGCACTTGATGCAACAGGAAAGGTAATAGGGACTAAAATTCATAATATGTGACAAAATAGAGGGGGCTGGGACAGAATTAGTTCCAGTTCACGCAAAAAGAGAAATTGCACAATGCAATTTCTCTTTTTGCGTTTTATAAAGAAAATATTGGAAGAGGTGTTATCCTCTTACCGCATATTTCCTTAAATTTGTGGCCATTAATGCCAAGCCTATTTCGTTAGTAACCTTCGATTTTCCACGAACTGAAAATCGGCGGAAACACAAATTAGCCTTCAAGAATCCAAAAACTGGTTCCACGTCAATTTTACGTCGACGATAAATGGCAGCCGTTTTTTCTTCTGAAAGCTTCGCTCTTACTTCTTCTTTTTGTTGTTCCCAATTCTCGTTAATCATGAGTCTACGGTTTTTCCCTTCCGCAGCTTTCGTACATTTTGTACGGAAAGGACATCCTGTACATTCCTCACACTCATAGATTTTAAATTCTCGTTGGAAACCTGCTTTATCCGTACGAACAGAATTGTTTTGGAATCTTAATCTCTTTTCATTTGGACAAATGTAGACATCGTTTTCTTTCTCATACACCCAATTACTTGTCTTAAAAGGGTCATTTTTATATTTTCGCTTCTGTTCGTTCAAGTATTGATTAAATGTAATGAGTGGAGTTCGTTTGCGTTTGTTAAGAATATCATGGTAATTCTGTTCACTGCCGTATCCGGCATCCGCTACAATATGTTTTGGTAACTCAAAATAATTTTCTTCAATTTGATTAAGAAATGGAATAAGTGTTTTCGTGTCTGTTGGATTTGGAAATACATCATAAGCGAGTGTGTATTGACCTTCAGTAGCGATTTGTACATTATAACCTGGCTTCAATTGACCGTTTTGCATATAGTCATCTTTCATCCGCATGAATGTTGCTTCGTGATCTGTCTTTGAATAACTATTGCGTGTACCAAACACTTCAAAATCCTTTTCATATTTCTGTTTTCTTATAATCCAATCATATACTTGTTTGAGGATTTGCTTTGGTGTTTTTCGTTCGCTACGTAATCTTTTTCGCTCAATGACATCTTCAGAATGTTCTATTTTGCTTGTATAGTCGTCGACTACTTCTTCTAGGTGATGTGCTACTTGAGTTAACTCTTCTATTGATAACTGCTCATCACTTTCACGTTTGATTTCAGGAATAATTTGATGTTCCAATAACTCATCGTAAAGTTTATTTGATTTTTCTACGAGGTTGGTATGATGTTTTTCCACTGATTTTTTCCAAACAAATGTGAACTTATTGGCATTTGCCTCAATCTTTGTGCCATCGATAAAAATCGCTTCTTGATCGATGAGTTTTTCTTCAACTAGCTGACAACGAAATTGTACAAAACATTGGCGAATGAGTTCCTTCATATTGGGATGTACACGAAAACGGTTAATAGTGCGATAACTTGGTTCATATCCTTGGGCAAGCCACATCATACGGATACTGTCTCTTGTCAGATCCTCTATTTTTCTTCCTGAAAAAGTGGATTGTGTGTAACCGCATAAAATCAGCTTTAGCATCATACGTGGATGATATGATGGACAACCAGTATGGTGAATAAAAGGAGCGAAAGCTTCGTTCGGAATGCTTTCGACCAAATGATGGATAGAAAAGGCAATATCATTTTTATGTAACTTTACTTCTAAATCTAGCGGTAATATAATTTGATTCATGTTATAATCTTTAAACATAGGGACACTTCTTTCGTTTGAAATTTGGTTGTAGGATACTTAAATTTTAACAGAGAATGTCCTTTTTTCATGCCTGAAATTATGCAGAGATTTACTTGATATAGAAGAAAAATTAGTTGTTCGGAGTGAAGGCGGCGACTCCCAGGGGACAAGCACGTGGGAGAGACTACAGGCTCGAGCCGTGCCCCCAGGAAAGCGTCCGCCGTAACGGAGAACAACGACTACATAGTAGACACATAATAATAAAGCCGTTCAAACTTTACTCATCGTAAAATTTGAACGGCTTTTGATTTTGAGGCGGGTTTTGTCCCACCCCCTTCTTTTTTGGTTCGAATGATTGAAATCTGTGTCGAACTTTGTTAGACTTACATTAGAATAATTCTAATTTAACAATATAAATTTCTTTTCCGAAAAGATTTCATCTTGCACACTCTGTGACAAGATGTATTTTTCTGAAGTTAGGGTATAGATACAAAGATTTAAACATTTACTGACAATTTTAAAGTCGTTTTGGATTTAATTAAATACGTTTAGTAAATACTTTCAAAGCATGTTCACAAACTAAGCTAGAATCATGCTGTCATTATGTTACAATAAAAACTATGAATTAGAACGTGTGAGGTGTGGAGGTTCATGCATACATTAGTAGTAGGCCTGAATTATAAAACAGCGCCAGTAGAAATTCGTGAAAAGCTCTCATTTATCGAATCGGATCTTCCGAATGCTATGGAAGCGCTGCAAAAACAAAAAAGCATATTGGAAAATGTAATAATCTCTACTTGTAACCGTACTGAAATTTATGCGGTTGTCGATCAATTACACACTGGTCGCTATTATGTTAAGCAATTTTTGGCGAACTGGTTTAACATACCGATGGAACAATTTGAAGATCACTTATTCATCCGTGAAGAAGATGAGTCATTAAACCATTTATTCCGTGTAACGGCTGGTATTGATTCCATGGTGCTTGGGGAAACGCAAATTTTAGGACAAGTAAAGAAAAGTTTTTTACAAGGTCAGGAAATTGGGACAACGGGTACAGTTTATAACCAATTATTTAAACAGGCCGTAACATTCGCAAAACGCGCGCATAGTGAAACAGCGATCGGGGAAAATGCTGTTTCGGTTTCTTATGCTGCCGTGGAGCTTGCCAAAAAAATCTTCGGTTCTTTAAAAGATAAGCATGTAGCCATTTTAGGCGCAGGGAAAATGGGGGAGCTTGCGATTCAAAACCTGTACGGAAATGGTGTAGGAAAAGTAACAGTGATTAACCGTACATTTGAAAAAGCTCAAAATTTGGCGTCGAAGTTTGACGGTGATGCGAAAGCGATGAATGAGCTGCAATGTACGCTGCTGGAAGCGGATATTTTAATCAGTTCAACTGGGGCTACTGACTATGTCATCGATTATGACTTGATGAAAGATGTAGCGAAATTCCGTAAAGGCGATCCGTTATTTATGGTCGATATTGCAGTACCGCGAGATTTAGATCCGCGTATTGGCGATGTACCGAATGTATTCCTGTACGACATTGATGACCTTCAAGGAATTGTACAAGCCAACTTGGCAGAACGGGAACGTGCGGCAAATGAAATTAACACGATGATTCAAGAGGAAATCATTCAATTTAAAGATTGGTTTAATACACTTGGTGTCGTGCCTGTCATTTCTGCTTTACGCAAAAAAGCGGCATCTATTCAAGAAGAAACAATGATGAGTATCGAAAACAAAATGCCGAATTTAACGGAGCGCGAACGCAAAATTTTAAACAAGCATACAAAATCGATTATTAATCAGCTCTTGAAAACGCCGATTCTACAAGCAAAAGAACTTGCAAACGAGAAAAATGCGGAAGCACAGCTTGCTTTATTCCAGCAAATCTTCGGGATTGAAGACGAAGTGCAGCAAGAAGTACAGCAATTACGCCCGGAAGTAAAAAACAGTGAAACAGCAAAAGAGGCAACATTAAAACCAGGTTTCTCTTATTAATTGAACAATAGCCAATAGACATTGAGCCTTATTGAAGCACTTTATTCAAATAAATCATAAGCGTTTTCGTATCTATATGGTAAAATTATAGATAGCGAAAGCGCTTTTTTAGTAAGTTTCCATCAGGAGAAGGTGCATATGACAGAAATGGTAATGACAAGATTATATGAGCTCATGATCATTCTCTATGGGCTCTGTATCGTACTCTATTTTACAGACTACCTTTATAAAAATATGAAATTCAGACGTGTAGCCTTCTGGTTTGTTTCCATCGTCTGGGTATTGCAAACATTATTTATCGTCTTATTTATCATTGAAACGAAGCGATTTCCGATTTTGTCGTTGTATGAAGGGGTCTTCTTTTATGCATGGCTCTTAACGACGCTTTCGATTATCCTCCATTGTATAGTACGAGTTGATTTACCGGTGTTTTTTATTAATGTATTGAGCTTTGTCTTTATGACAATTCATTTATTTGCACCGCAAACTAATGATCAGATTGTCAGTGATTCATTAGTTTCAGAAATGCTGTTAATCCATATCAGTTTTGCGATTGTGTCATACGCCGCTTTTTCAGTTGCGTTTGTCTTCTCGCTGCTGTATTTAATTTTATATCGCATATTAAAGCAGAAAAAATTAACGAATTTATGGTCACGATTGCCAAGCCTGCAGCAAATGGTTAAGTGGATTAATTTATCGACCATTATTGGTATTCCATTGCTGTTAATAAGTTTAATTTTAGGGTTAGAATGGGCATTTTTAACATTAGAGGATGTTTCCGTTTTCGATGTGAAAATTTTAGGCTCGTTTATCGTATCGATTGTTTACTTAATTATCTTTTTGCTGCATCGGAAAGGAAAGTTAATCGGCATGGTATATGCACAGGTGCATATCTACTTATTTTTACTCGTTGTCATTAATTTCTTCCTCGGCAGCAAATTATCAAATTTCCATCTGTGGGTTTAGCAGAATAGAAAGGTCGGAGTAACGTGAGAAAAATTATTGTAGGATCTCGAAAAAGTAAATTAGCATTAACACAAACAAACTGGTTTATTAATGAATTGAAAGAAGCTGGCGTACCATTTGATTTTGAAATTAAGGAAATTGTAACAAAAGGCGACCGTATTTTAGATGTACAGCTTTCTAAAGTTGGCGGTAAAGGTCTATTCGTTAAAGAAATCGAACAAGCTCTTTATGATAAAGAAATCGATTTTGCGGTGCATTCGATGAAAGATATGCCTGCTGTATTGCCTGAAGGACTGATCATCGGCTGTATTCCACCTCGCGAAGATGCACGAGATGCCTTCATTTCAAATGGTCATGTGAAATTTGCCGATCTGCCAAAAGGTGCAATCGTCGGAACGAGTTCATTACGCCGCAGTGCACAATTATTACAGGCACGTCCAGATCTTGAAATTAAGTGGATTCGCGGAAATGTCGATACTCGCCTGAAGAAACTGGAAACAGAAGATTTCGATGCCATTATTCTAGCTGCAGCGGGGCTAAAACGACTTGGCTGGAGCGATGATGTCGTAACGGAATATTTAGATGCAGATATTTGCCTTCCAGCTGTTGCGCAAGGTTCCTTAGGAATTGAATGCCGTGCGGATGATGCGGAGCTGCTTGAACAACTGGCAAAATTAACGGATGAAACAACATGGACTACTGCACATGCAGAGCGTTCATTTTTAGCTGCAATGGATGGCGGCTGCCAAGTGCCGATTGCCGGCTATGCTACAGTTGATGGCGGAACGATAACTTTAACAGGTTTAGTGGCAGCACCGGATGCTTCTGTATTTTATAAGGAAACATTAACAGGGACTGATGCGGATGCAGTGGGTAAAGCAGTTGCCGCAAAATTAACTGAGCAAGGTGCCTTTGACTTAATTCAAAAAGTAAAGGCTGAGTTAGATGCCGAGTAATGCGCTCTTAGGAAAAACATTGATTATTACAGGATCGAAGGTTGTAAGGTCAGTAGAGCAATTGATTGAGCAACATGACGGGAAAGTTTATAATTATCCATTAATCGAGACAGTAGAAAAGGTTTCGAAGGAAGATGAATTCTATTTTCGTCAATTACCTGCATACCAGTGGCTCATTTTTACAAGCCAAAATGCGGTGAAAAACTTTATCGATAAATGTATCCGGCATGAACAGTCGATTCCTGTAACAATGAAAATTGCGGCTGTCGGTGAAAAGACTGCTGCTTTATTACAGGAGCACGGCTATGAAATTCATTTTATGCCGACTGTTTACAGCGCGGATGTATTTGTGAAGGAATTTTCGATGAAGCCAGGGGAACGGGCATTGTTTGTCCGTGGGTCGTTGGCAAAAAAGACGATTCATGAAGGTACCGGTGCAGATGAATGGACCGTTTATGAAACACGTCCTTGCAGAAAATATTTTTCGCAGTTAACACAGTGCCTGCTGACAGAAAAACATCCGATTGTAATATTCGCCAGTCCTTCTGCGGTAGATATTTATGCTGAGCATATTGTGCCGCATGTAGATTGGCAAAGTGTGAAATTTGCATCGATTGGTCATGTAACAACAGCAGCCCTTGAGAAATACGGGGTTGAGCCAATAGTGCAACCGAAAATCTATACGATGCAAGCTGTAATTGAACAGCTCATCCTGGAGGAACAGACAAAATGACAGAACTTTATTTCCAACGTCACCGTCGCTTACGTCAAAATGCAGCGATGCGTGCACTCGTAAAAGAAACGTACCTACAAAAAGAAGATCTTATTTATCCGTTGTTTATTATTGAAGGGAAAAATGTAAAAAACCCGGTAAGTTCAATGCCTGGCGTGTTCCAATTATCTTTGGATAACTTGGCTGCGGAAGTGGATGAAATTGTAGAATTAGGCATTCGTGCGGTATTGCTTTTCGGTATTCCTAAAGAAAAGGATGCAGTCGGTACTGGTGCTTTCCATGATCACGGCATCGTACAGGAAGCGACACGTTTAATTAAAGAACGTCATCCAGAGCTTCTTGTCGTAGCAGATACGTGCTTATGTGAATTTACGGACCACGGTCATTGTGGTGTCATTGAAGGAGATCAAGTATTAAACGATCCTTCACTTGATGTGTTGGCACGTACAGCCATTTCCCAAGCGAAAGCCGGTGCTGATATCATTGCACCATCGAACATGATGGACGGGTTTGTAACAGCGATCCGTGCAGGATTGGATTCAGCAGGGTTCCAGCATATTCCGATTATGTCCTATGCGGTGAAATACGCTTCTAGCTATTACGGTCCATTCCGTGAAGCGGCAGAAGGAGCACCACAGTTCGGTGACCGTAAAACGTACCAAATGGATCCTTCCAATCGAATGGAAGCGATTCGTGAAGCAACTTCGGATGTTGAAGAAGGTGCAGATTTCCTAATCGTGAAACCTGCATTGGCATATATGGATATTATCCGTGATGTAAAGAACAGCTTCCCATTACCTGTTGTGGCGTACAATGTATCAGGCGAATATTCAATGGTAAAAGCAGCTGCACAAAATGGCTGGATCGATGAAAAAGCGGTAGTAATGGAAACATTACTAGGTATGAAGCGTGCAGGTTCCGATTTAATCATTACTTATCATGCAAAAGACGTCTGTCGTTGGTTGGAGGAAAAATAATATGCGTAGTTATGAAAAATCAAAAGCAGCATTTACAGAAGCGGTTGATTTAATGCCGGGCGGAGTAAACTCTCCTGTACGTGCATTCAAATCAGTAAACCTTGATCCGATTTTTATGGATTCGGGCAAAGGTGCAGTCATTAAAGATATCGATGGCAATGAATATATTGACTATGTACTGTCATGGGGTCCTTTAATTTTAGGACATGCACACCCGGAAGTTGTTTCGGCTATTCAGGAACAGGCAGCTAAAGGCGCATCATTTGGTGCACCTACTGTTTCGGAAAACAAATTGGCGAAGCTTGTCATGGATCGTTTGCCTTCAGTGGAGATGATTCGTTTTGTATCATCAGGCACAGAAGCAACAATGTCTGCACTTCGTTTAGCGCGCGGGTTTACAGGACGCGATAAAATTTTGAAATTTGAAGGTTCATATCACGGTCATGGGGATTCACTGCTTATTAAAGCAGGTTCAGGTGTAGCGACACTTGGTTTACCTGACTCACCGGGTGTTCCGGCTGATATTGCGAAAAATACTTTAACAGTTGCCTACAATGATCTGGAATCTGCAAAATTAGTATTCGAAAAATTCGGTGCCGATTTAGCCGCAGTTATTTTAGAACCGGTTGCTGGGAATATGGGTGTTGTTCCGCCACAGCCAGGTTTCCTTGAAGGTCTGCGTAAACTGACTGAAGAAAATGGAACGGTTTTAATTTTCGATGAAGTTATGACAGGCTTCCGTGTAGACTATGGCTGTGCCCAGGAATATTACGGAATTAAACCTGACCTTACTTGTTTAGGTAAAGTAATCGGCGGAGGTTTACCGGTTGGTGCATTCGGCGGTAAGCGTGAAATTATGGAGAAAATCGCGCCTGCAGGTCCGATTTATCAAGCAGGTACATTATCAGGTAATCCGCTTGCCATGACAGCCGGCTATGAAACATTAAGCCGCCTGAACAAAGAATCATATGAATACTTCCGCAAACTGGGAGACCAGTTGGAAGAAGGTTTCCGCGCGGCAGCGACAAAATACAATATACCGCATACAGTGAACCGTGCTGGCTCAATGATCGGTTTCTTCTTCACAAATGAAGATGTTATCGATTTTGATTCTGCGAAAAGTTCGGATTTAGAGCTGTTTGCAGAGTACTTCAAACTAATGGCCGAAGAAGGCATTTTCCTGCCGCCATCACAATTTGAAGGACTGTTTATTTCGACGGCGCATACGGAAGAACATATCGCAAAAACAGTTCAGGCATTCCATATTGTCTTTGAAAAATTAGCGAGATAATCTCATAAATAAATCATAAATTCCCTTTCTATGCATAATGTAAGCGTAGGGAGGGGATTTTTTATGCAACAGTGGGAAATGAAAGAAACATTTACATTTCCAAAGCAATTAGGAAATGTTCAAGAGAATTCTAAAATAGTAGTAGAACCAAAATGGCATGAAGAGATTAGCGAAGATTCCGTTGTAGTAAGAGGCATTTATGTTGTAAAAGGAAATATTCAATTTGATCACGTAGCACGCGAGGAAGATGTTGAGGAAGGCATCTATATCGAACATATGGATATTGAAAAAGACCAAGGTTATTTCGAATACGCCCTGCCTTTTTCAGTAGATTTTCCGAATGAGGATATTGAAGCTGTTTCACTTCGCATAAATGATATCAAAGTGGAACCGAATAATGGCTACTGCTCATGTAGCTGGGCTGTCCATTGTGATGTGGAAAAGAAAGTACAAGCAATTCCTGAAGTAAAAGAACCGGCACCAGTGAAAGAACCGGCACCAGTAAAAGAAACCGTTGTGGAACAGCCAATCGTTGCCGAACAGCCTGCAGAAGAAGTACAACCCCGACTTCAAGCGGAAAAAGAAGTAGAGTCTACGCAGATGGCCCAAACCGTCCCGCATGAGCTTGATTTCCTGGAACAGTTGGCCGATGCATATAGCCGTGTGCAAATACAATTGAAAAAATAAATAAATGTTCCGTAAGATTGACCCTTACGGAACATTTTTTTGATTTAAAATTTTAAATAAAATCTGTGAGCAATAAGTAAGTGAATAAAATTAGAATGGCCAGCAATAATATATCACCCGTTGTCGGAAGGAAGACCGTTCGGATCGCCTGAAAGATCGTAATCGGCAAAATACAATGGCGCATAAAGAAACGGAATTTCCGCAGCCATGGAGGCAATAAATATGGATTGTAGTTTTTTCGCAATGTCCAGACTCCTTTTGCATAGTATATGTGAAGAGCGCAAATAACGTGTTAAAGTATATTCTCCATTCGTGCTTGATATTTCATAAAAAACAGCTTAAAATAAAGTGCAACTATATAATTGAAGCGAAGATTAGGAAGAGTACGTATGAGTTTGATGGCAAGAGAGGAAACGGCAGCTGAAAAGTTTCTCCATCAACCATGCAGAAGGTAGCCTAGGAGCTGACTTAGTGAACTAATAGTAGCTAGGATCCGGTTGAACACCGTTATCGAATGAAGTGCCGATTGGGCATTGCAACGCCGCAGAGTACTGCATGCACGTTTCATTTAAAACAAAAATCTAAAGGAAGTGTTGTCAGGTAGAATAATGCGTGCGCTTGACTAAACCCGACCGGAAATAAAGGTGGTACCGCGAATTAACTCCCTCGTCCTTTTTTAAGACGAAGGGAGTTTTTTGATGTCCAATAATAAGTTGACAAAGGAGAGATTCATCATGTCGGAAATTACAATGCCAACAAAATATGATCCGCAACAAACTGAAGCCGGCCGCTATGAGTGGTGGTTAAAAGGCAAGTTTTTCGAAGCGGATCCAACAAGCGAAAAGGAACCATATTCTATCGTTATCCCACCGCCAAACGTAACAGGTAAGCTGCACCTTGGCCACGCTTGGGATACAACATTGCAAGATATTTTAATTCGTATGAAACGCATGCAAGGGTATGATGCGCTATGGTTACCAGGTATGGACCATGCGGGTATTGCGACACAGGCGAAAGTTGAAGAGAAATTACGCGGTGAAGGGATTTCCCGCTATGATCTTGGCCGTGAAAAGTTCCTTGAAAAAACATGGGAATGGAAAGAAGAATATGCTTCACACATCCGTGCACAATGGTCGAAGTTAGGTTTAGGTTTAGACTATTCTAAAGAGCGTTTCACACTTGATGAAGGTTTATCGGATGCGGTAAAAGAAGTATTTGTTAAATTATACGAAAAAGGCTATATTTACCGCGGTGAGCGTATTATTAACTGGGATCCGGCTGCCAAAACAGCCCTTTCAGACATCGAAGTAATCCATAAAGAAGTAGAAGGTGCATTCTACCATATGGAATACCCGCTTGCTGATGGTTCAGGTAAATTACGCGTTGCCACAACTCGTCCGGAGACAATGCTTGGTGACTCTGGTGTAGCTGTACACCCTGAAGATGAGCGCTATGCACACTTAGTAGGAAAAACAGTTATTTTACCTATCGTAGGCCGTGAAATTCCTATCGTTGCAGATGACTACGTAGATATGGAATTCGGTACAGGTGTTGTAAAAATGACACCGGCACATGACCCGAACGACTTTGAAGTTGGGAACCGTCATGACCTGGAACGTATTTTAGTTATGAACGAAGATGGTACAATGAATGACCTAGCCGGTAAATATGCTGGTATGGACCGTTTCGAATGCCGTAAGCAAATCGTTGCTGATCTACAAGAAGCAGGCGTATTAATCGAGATTGAGCCACATGTACACCAAGTAGGCCACTCTGAGCGTACGAATGCTGTTGTAGAACCGTACCTTTCTAAACAATGGTTCGTAAAAATGGGCCCACTTGCGGAAGAAGCACTAAAAATGCAGGCGGATGAAAACGAAAAAGTTAACTTCGTACCAAACCGTTTTGAAAACACATATAACCGCTGGATGGAAAATATCCATGACTGGTGTATTTCCCGTCAATTATGGTGGGGACATCAAATTCCGGCTTGGTACAACAAAGAAACAGGCGAGCTTTATGTAGGTAAAGAAGCCCCTGAAGATGCTGAGAATTGGACACAGGATGAAGATGTTCTTGATACATGGTTCTCATCTGCTTTATGGCCGTTTTCTACAATGGATTGGCCAAATGAAGAATCTGAAATGTTCAAGCGCTATTACCCGACAAATACATTAGTAACAGGCTATGACATCATCTTCTTCTGGGTAAGCCGTATGATCTTCCAAGGGAAAGAATTTACAGGCGAGCGTCCATTTAAAGACGTTTTAATCCATGGTTTAGTTCGTGATGCTGAAGGACGCAAAATGTCCAAATCACTTGGTAACGGGGTTGACCCGATGGATGTAATCGACCAATACGGTGCGGATTCACTGCGTTACTTCCTTGCAACAGGTTCATCACCAGGTCAGGATTTACGTTACTCTACAGAAAAAGTAGAATCGACTTGGAATTTCGTAAACAAAATCTGGAATGCATCTCGTTTTGCATTGATGAACATGGAAGGCCTGACATATGAGCAAATCGACTTAACAGGTAATCTTTCAACAGCCGATAAATGGATTCTGTCACGCTTGAACGAAACAATTGACCGAGTGACTACATTATCTGATAAATACGAGTTCGGTGAAGTAGGCCGTGAACTTTATAACTTCATTTGGGATGACTTCTGTTCATGGTATATCGAAATGGCGAAATTGCCATTATACGGTGAAGACGAAGCAGCTAAATTAACGACTCGCTCAGTACTTGCTCACGTTTTAGATAACACGATGCGTTTACTGCACCCATTCATGCCTTTCGTAACAGAAGAAATTTGGCAGCACTTACCGCATGAAGGAGAGTCAATTACAGTTGCTGCATGGCCGACTGTAAATCCGGCGTTCAACTTCACTGCAGAAGCAGGAGATATGCAGCTGTTAATGGATATTATCCGTGCAGTACGTAATATTCGTGCAGAAGTGAATACACCAATGAGCAAAAAAGTACCGATGACAATTTCAGCGAAAGATGAACAAACATCGGCAGTACTTGAAGCAAACAAAGGCTATATTGAAAAATTCTGTAACCCGGATGGCTTAACAATCGGGGCAAATCTTGAAGCACCAGCACAGGCGATGTCTGCAGTTGTTTCAGGCGCAGAAATCTTCATGCCACTTGCAGGCTTAATCAATATCGAAGAAGAAATCGCACGTCTTGAAAAAGAGCTCGACAAATGGGCGAAGGAAGTAAAATTAGTTTCCGGAAAACTATCGAATGAACGATTCGTTTCAAAAGCGCCGGAAGCATTAGTAGCGACAGAACGCGAAAAACTTGCGGACTATAAAGCTAAATACGCAACAGTTGAAAAACGCATTGCAGAACTGAAAAATATGTAATGCCAAAGAGAGGTACCGTATAACGGTGCCTCTTTCTTTTAATTCAGCTATAATAATACTTATTACATATACATTTAGCCGTATTAGGGAGAGAACATAATGTTTCAAACGATGGAGCAATGCACAGATTTTATATTTAAATTAAAAGCAAGCCAATCTAAAGGTGAGCCATTACAGTCAGCGAAGATCATCCTCGATGCGCTTGGCAATCCGGAACAAAAAACTAAATTTATCCATTTTGCCGGCTCCAATGGCAAAGGTTCAACATTAAATGCAACAAGGGAGATTTTTATGGAGCATGGCTTAACGGTGGGTGCCTTTATCTCTCCGCATCTTGAGCGTGCAAATGAACGGGTGACAATCAATAAACAGCAAATTTCAGATGAAGACTTTTTACGAATTGCAAATGAGCTTGCGGAAGTTATTGAAAATAAATTGGACGGGAAATTCCCGAGCTTTTTTGAGTTCGTGACATTGCTTGCCCTAAAATACTTTTCAGAGCAGCAGTTGGATATCGCATTGCTGGAAACCGGTATTGGCGGGCGTTTGGACTCGACAAATGTTGTGACGCCTGAAGTAAGTGTCATTACAACAATATCGCTTGAGCATACGGATATGCTCGGGGAGACATATGCCGAAATCGCCGCAGAAAAAGCCGGGATTATTAAGCTAGGTAAGCCGGTCGTTGTCGGAGTGAAAAATGCCGAAGCGCTCGCGGTCATTCGGCAAACGGCAGCACAGCTTCATGCTCCAATCTATACATTGGGAGAACACTTTCATGTGGAAAATCAAAAAGGTACCTATTTTGATTACCGTGGAAATGTCATGATCGAGGAAATTGAGCTTGCGATGGCAGGGGAACATCAAATGGCGAATGCCGCGCTTGCCATTACGGCAGCAAAATTATACCTCGCGTCATTTAATGCGCAAAAAGTAAGGTTGGCCTTGCAGCATGCGAAGTGGGAAGGCCGTTTTGAAAGAGTGCGCCCCAATATAATTTTGGATGGAGCTCATAATTCGGAAGGGACGACAGCGCTCATAAATACATTAAAGGAAACGGCACCACAGCATAAAGTGAAGTTTGTGTACGCGGCATTACAGGATAAGGACCATGGTGTCAGTATAAATTTAATGGATGATGTCGCATCGGAAATGCACTTCACACAAATTAGCTTGCCGCGTGCGGCGACAGCAAAGCAGCTATATGAGCAAAGCGCACATCCAAATAAGTTTATGCATTCGGACTGGCAGGAGCTAATTGAAAAAGAGATGAATCATTTGGCTGAAGATGAGCTGCTCGTTATTACCGGGTCTTTATATTTTATCGCTGAAGTGCGCAGTTATTTTGCAGAGAGAGGTTGGATTTCATGATTCCGTTACTGGATGTATACAAAGAGCGTTGGCAAGTGGAAAGTGAACGAGCGATCAAGCCGGGTTTGGATGCTATTGAATCCGCGCTTCGTCTGCTTGGACAACCTGAAAAACAGCTGAATGTAGTTCATTTAGCAGGAACGAACGGTAAAGGTTCAACACTCGCTTTTATTGAAGGGATGGCACGAGAGTACGGGTTATCAGTCGGGAAGTTTATGTCGCCTTGTATTGTAGATGTTCATGATCAAATCCAGATTAATGGCCGTTCCATCACAAATGAGCAGATGGACAGGATGTTTCAGCAGTTGGCAAAAGCCGGACTTAGCGGAAGACTGACGGACTTTGAGCTATTAACGGCTGTTGCGCTTTTATACTTTGCCGAGCAAAAGCCGGACTTAGTGTTAATCGAAGCAGGTATGGGCGGCAGGGAAGACAGCACAAATGTGGTGACACCGATTGTCTCGGTTGTCCCGAGCATCGCTTTGGAACATACGAATTTTTTAGGCAATACATTAACGAGTATCGCGTATCACAAAGCCGGAATATTGAAAGAGAACCGTCCAGCGGTCATAGGACAGATGACAGACGAGGTTACCGAAGTTTTCGAAAAGGAAGCCGCTCAGAAAAATGTGCCGTTATTCAAGTTCGGTACCGACTTTTTCATTTCAAAAAATGAAGAAGAGGCATACATATATCCGCTACTGCAACTAAACATTACGGACTTGCACCGTCAGTTATTAGGGCAACACCAAGGACTTAATATGGCATTGGCCATTACAGCATTTTTGGAAGTGTTAAAGAAGTTTGAATTGCCGATAGATGATCAAAAGATCCGCACGGGTGTGAATAATGCAAAACTTGCCGGGCGTTTTGAACAAATCCGACCGAACCTATATTTTGACGGAGCACATAATCCTGCTAGTATCCAGTCATTGATCGATACGGTAAAAGAACATTTTCCCGGGAAGCGAATCGAGTTTGTCATCGGTTTACTTGCGGACAAGGATGTTAAAACAATATTGCAGTTATTGGAAGAAGTCGGGGATGCTTTTTATTTCGCCAATATTCATAATGAACGGGCAATGCAGGCAATGACTCTTTACGATCATAGTCAGGCGATGGAAAAACATATCGTTGATGACGTAAATGAATTTTTACAGGGCCCAGTACTAGGTGAAACCGTACGGATTGTTACCGGTTCGCTTTATTTACTGAGTGAAATTCGACGAAATATGCAATGAATACTTAATGACCAAACTTGGTAAAAGCTTGTATATTGCGATATAGGGCTATTTGAAAGAACATAAGCGGGCTGCAAATAAAGAAGAATAATAGCGAAAACTTTTTAGAAGGAGGCGACAGCAGTCTCCTCTTTTTTTATCGTTATTTTGCTATGGTTGTATGAAAAAGAGATGGAGCTGTGGCAACGATGAAAGCTTTAAGGAATAATGCCATTTTTCAAGCAATGTTCATTGGAAGTATTACAGGGCTTGCTGGCGTCATACTATTTGTTTTTATACTGCAACTACCTTCAACAACCGAAGAAGCTGCAGAAACAATCCCGACAACTGTTCAAACACCTGAGGAGCAGCAAGTACAGCAAGAGTATTTTGCATTGCAGCATGGTGTTTTTTCAAATTTTGATAGTGCAGCACAATTTTTGGGGACTTATCCTACATTGAATAAAGCCGCCGTCGTTAAGGTGGGCGAACAATATTTTGTCTGGTCACGACTGGATACTGAAAAAGTGGAAACGGCATTAACGATAGTGCCGACAGGTTTTTATAAAAAAATTACGATTGCGAGCAGCTGTCCGAATCCTGCAGAACTGCAGCTGCCGGTTACATTGAAAGATTCAAAACTGTTCTCGACAGAAGAGACAGAATCAGTTGACAAACAACAGGTGCCGGAAGACTGGCCAGGAGTAATGACCGAAGTTTCAAAGCTTTCCACGAATCCGAATGTTGTTCGTCTCCATATGTTTATAAATTATTTTGAGAGTCTTGATTGCTTGAAAGTGTCATTTTAATCGGTGGAAACTTCAAGAAATCGTGTTTTCTCATATATAGAAGTGGAGTTGGCTGTTGTTCAAATTTCCTTTTCTCAGTTACTATAGAGTGTAGGAGGATTGGAAATGAATTTTACTACTAATGAACAACTTATATTAGCTTCTGCATCACCACGGAGAAAGGAATTGCTCCAAATGCTGAACGTCCCGTTTGAAATTGTGACAAGTGATGTTGTCGAAACAAGTGTCACTGGCGATACGGTTCATGAATATGTGACAGAAGTGGCATTATTGAAAGCGCGTGATGTGGCTAAAAAATGTCCTGGCCATTGTATTATCGGAGCGGATACAATTGTTGTATTTAATGACCAAATACTGCACAAGCCAGTTTCGGAAGAAGAAGCTATAGAGCATTTAACGAAACTTGCAGGAAAACGGCATGAAGTGATGACTGCTGTAGCTCTGATTTTACCGGATGGAACTGAGCATACATTTGTTGAAGTCACATCGGTGCTGTTTAAAGCTATTTCCCCGCAGATGATCAAGGCCTATGTTCAGACGGGAGATCCTTTTGATAAAGCAGGCGGATACGGAATTCAGACGAGTGGCGCCATGCTCGTTGACCGTATTGAAGGCGACTACAATAATGTCGTCGGTTTACCGATTGCTACATTAGTGCAAAAAATGCTTACATTACAACTACTAAAACTACCATTTTAGGAGTGATGTAAATGACGGTCCAACAACCGTTATTAAATATGAAAATCCATGACGTGCATGAAGCGGACCGCCCGCGAGAACGCCTCATCCGCCAAGGCGCAAAAAGTCTGTCGAACCAGGAGCTTATTGCTATATTGCTCGGTACCGGAACAAAAAGAGAGTCTGTATTGACAGTAGCCAATCGGGTATTGATCAACTTCGAGAAATTGCATAATTTAAAGCATGCAACACTTGAAGAAATGACCGAGATTAAAGGGATTGGGGAAGCGAAGGCAGTTTTGCTGCTTGCTGCGATCGAACTGGGAAGAAGACTCGCATCCAAAGATTTGGAAGAGCGGTTTACAATTCGCTCGCCGGAAGATGCAGCTACCTTCTTAATGCAGGATATGACGTCATTACAGCAGGAACATTTTGTCTGTCTTTTTCTTAACGTAAAAAATCAGGTGCTCCATAAGCAAACCATTTTTGTTGGGAGTTTAAATGCAAGCATCGTCCATCCACGGGAAATTTTTCGCGAAGCTGTAAAACGTTCCGCTGCTTCTATCATTTGTTCCCACAACCATCCAAGCGGCATCCCGACCCCAAGCCCGGAAGATATCGATGTCACGACAAGACTTTATGAAGCCGGTAAAATAGTCGGAGTCGATTTGCTCGACCACGTCATCATTGGCGATCATCAGTTTATAAGCATGAAGGAAAAAGGATATTTCTAGGTAACTGGACAAACGTAGAAATTTTATAGAGAAAGTTCAATAACTCTTATAAAAGAAACGAATACTTTATAAAATTGATTGGAATGGAGGGCGACTCCAGCGGGAAAAGCACGACGCCTGAGACTACAGGCTCAGGCCGTGCCCGCGGAAAGCGTCCCGGAATGGAAATCATTAATACGGACAGTGAAAAAACACCATTTTTTCTTAAAAAGAAAAAATGGTGTTTTGAATTATGTCTCATGATTGTAGTTATTTTATAATTAGGAATTATTACATTGCGATAACAATTATTACGGATTTAAAAATTCGTCGACAATTTTCGCAATCGCAACTTTTATCTGTTATATTCGTCATAAGTATGTGGCGATTTTGTTAAATCTTACATATTAATTTTATTTGTCTCGTAACGCAAATAGAAATACAATAGTAAAGTAGTGTTGCAGAAAAAAACATTCGACAAAAGTCGCGATTCGGTGCTAGTAACACTATAATTTTTTGATGGAATTCGTTATAATAGAGCGTATGATTTTGCTAGCATCATAAATTAGAAATCGTTTTAATAAGAAAGGGAGTACTTAATTTGTTTGGATTAGGGAATAAAGATGTCGGGATCGATCTTGGCACAGCTAATACATTAGTATTTGTAAAAGGTAAAGGAATTGTATTACGTGAACCTTCAGTAGTCGCGAAAAATACAAAAACAGGCGATATTGTAGCAGTCGGAAATGACGCAAAAAATATGATCGGTCGTACACCGGGTTCTATCGTGGCTATCCGCCCGATGAAAGATGGCGTTATTGCTGATTTTGAAATTACAACAGCAATGATCCAATATTATTTAAAAGAAGCAATGAAAGCATCAGGGTCTAACTGGAAGAAACCGAATGTCATGATTTGTGTGCCATATGGTATTACTTCAGTTGAGCAACGTGCTGTTATTGATGCAAGCCGTCAAGCGGGCGCAAAAGAAGCATTTACAATTGAAGAACCATTTGCTGCGGCAATCGGTGCAAACTTACCTGTATGGGAGCCAACAGGTTCGATGGTAGTTGATATCGGTGGCGGTACAACTGAAGTTGCTGTTATTTCTCTTGGCGGTATTGTAACAAGTGAATCAGTACGTGTTGGTGGTGATGCAATGGATCAGTCAATCATTGCCTACATCCGTAAAACATATAACTTAACTATTGGTGAACGTACGGCGGAAAGCATCAAGGTTGAAATCGGTACGGCACGTGCTGAAGGACCTGCTGAAACGATGGAAATTCGCGGACGTGACCTGTTAACAGGTTTACCAAAAACAATTGAAATTACATCAGATGAAATTTCAAAATCATTACATGAAGCAATCGTAGTAATTTTAGATGGCGTTAAGAAAACATTGGAACAAACACCACCTGAATTATCTGCAGACGTAATGGAGCGCGGCATTGTTTTAACAGGCGGTGGTGCATTATTACGCAACTTAGATAAAGTAATCAGCGATGAAACAAAAATGCCTGTATTTATTGCTGAAGATCCGTTGGATTGTGTTGCAATCGGTACGGGTAAAGCATTAGACAACATCGCTTTAATTCGCGCGCAACAATTGAAGTAAGGAGGACTGGCAGTGCCACATTTTTCTAATAAAAAGTTAATTGTCCTATTAGTAAGCGTGATTTTTCTAGTGGCATTGATTGGTTTCTCTTT